>JAUXAJ010000297.1 GCA_030620005.1 Promethearchaeota archaeon
GCTTGTTAAGTCTCATATCATTTTTAATGGAATGACGATGAAATTTTACCCAATTGAAAAGAAGCGAAACCCTGATTGCTTTCAATGCGGCGAAAATGTTCGACGAGTTGCCGTTAAAATCAAAAAAAAAGATAAATGCTCGAAAATAATTGAAATACTTCAAACCAAATACGAATTGGACCCCGATTTTGAGCCAACATTAACAGTAATGGATTTTAACGATATAAATGAGGTAAATCTCGAAAGATCGCCTCTAAAAAATGAATTAAGACACCTTGAATTATTAATTGCCATAGGATTCAAGGGTAATGAAATATTTGTTACTTTAAAATTGAAAAATAAAGTCTGAAATATTATTTTTTAAAGAATGTAATATGAAAATAATTAATTTAAATCTAACATATTAATAAGTTATAGTTAAAAATTGTTATAATAAATGAAAAAGCGTATAAAATCCGTAAATTAGCCAATACGCATAATTGAAAAAGGATATGAACAGAATATGAGCTTAAGAACTAGTAGAATTTCCAGCGATTTTGCCGCCCTAAAAAAAATGGTAAAAAATGGTACGATTATTCAATTAAAGCCATATGATCCTAAAAGAAAGAGTATTGATCATGTTGCGGTGGCTTTTAGAGGGCCAAAAGGAACTGCTTATGAGAAAGGTATATTTAGACTCGAAATTAAATATCCTTCGCAATATCCTAAACTGCCACCATTTGTTCGCTTGCATACACCCATTTGGCACCCTAATTTTTGGCCGAAGCCCACTGAATATAAAGGTCAACGCAATATTTGCTTAGCCCTCGTAGATCCAAGCTTGGTTGGTAAAAAAGGAGGTTGGTCGCCGTCAAAAACGATCGTCACTGTAATTCAAGCAATAATTGCGATGTTAAACACGCGTGGAAAATACATCAATCCTACTGACGTTTTTAACAAAAAAGCTGCCTTAGAAATGATGAACGAGCCTAAAAAATTCGATAAAAAAGTAAAATTTTTAGCCAAGAAATACGCAAATAAAAAGTGGTGAAATTATTAGTGGACAACGATGGATCCAATAAGGATTCAATTAATGAAAAATTAAAAAAAGAAATAAAAGAAGAATTAAAAAAAGAAATTCTAGAAGAAATAATTAGCGAATTAAAATTAGAAAAGAATGAACTAACAAACGAAATTTCTTTCTTACCCATCAATAAACTTACATCGTCTGCAACTGAAAACATGAATGAACAACCTGCGCAAGATGTTCCCGTTGAGAAATTAGAAGCTGACAAATCCGTGAGCATTTCGGTTAAAGCAATCTTGAAAATTGCCAGTCATTCTTTAAAGTACGCAAACACAAAAATCCAAAAGGATCAATGGGTCGAAGTTATTGGACTTTTGGCGGGAAAACAATACGACTATGGTCCTGAAGTTCACATCGAAGATGCTTACCCAATGGGACACGGAACAACAGTATATGCTGAAATTAAAGATTACAAGAATTACGTGAAAGCTTTCAAGGATATTAAAAGAAACAAGTTATTTATATGTGGTTGGTACCATTCTCACCCCTCCTATGGACTTTTCATGAGTACAGAAGATTTCGGAACTCAAGTTAGGTATCAGAAATTATGGGATAAATCAGTCGCATTAGTAATCGATCCCTATAAAATTGATGGAACTTCGTTAGGATTCGAAATATTTCGGGCAAATTTAAGAACTAAAAAATGGTTCACAATACCTTTTAGTGTTAGAGGGTCAATTGATGTAAGAATGCTACCAGAAATCTTGGAATTCATGAATCCCATAATAGACGGAAAAGCAGCTTTTCTCGAATATGATGAAGACTAATGCATGAAATATCTGGTGGTTATCAATATTGGAAAAAAAGTGGAAAATAATCATTATTTTAATTATTGTAATTATACCAATAATTATAGGATTTTCTTTAAAATCTGCTAACGCGTTGTTCTCTTGGTTTTTTATCGAATTTTGGTTGTTTTTTACGTTTATATTTTTAAAAAAAATAAAAACTTCACGCGAATTTAACTCTCCCCATAATACTTCTTTTTTCTTATTTGGACCCCTTTCAATTGGAACATTTTATACAATTTGGGGTTATTTCGCTTTTACCGGATTTCCTGAGAGAAATTTAGTATCGAGTCCATACTATTTGAGTTCTTGGAATGTTTTTCTTGCCTTTCCCTATATTTTATACGGATTATTCTCACTCAATTCTTGTTTTAGAAAACACGACTTGATATATATTTACAAAAATAAATCCGTAAAAGCGCGTCCACTTGCGTTCTTATACTCAATTTTTCTATTTATCATGGGTATAACTTTTTTGGTATTAGCTTCGGGGTATCGATATCTTTTTTCCCTCGATCTCACTCACTCTAACATCGATCTTTTACTATTGCTCACGATCATCATTGACGGATTATTATTATTTGCACATGGCTTCATAATAAGAAAACCTGCCTTACCCGAAATTTCTCCCGATTTAATAAGTCGTCGCAGACGGCAATTGGATCGCATGAGCACGCCAATAACCAGAACATCGCCTAGTAGGCAAAGAATCGTATCTGCTAGTACATCGAGATCAACACCTCGTAGAGAAAAACCTAGAACCACTTCTAGCAGAGCCTCAAGATCTACTGCTCGTAGCAAAACAACTTCCCAAAGGCCCAGAACCCCTACTGCACGCGCTTCAAGATCGTCAACTAGTAGAGCAACATCTATTAGTCCTCAAAGATATGTAAATCTTTTACCAAAAGCAGGAATATTATCATTAGAAGATTTCAAGTGTATTTTTTGTTTTAATTTACCCAAGTTACCGGCAGACAAGGGACGTGGCATAGTATTATGTCCAAATTGTAAGCATCCTGCTCACGCTGACGAATTTAAGGATTGGCTCAAAAGTTCTGTATTATGTTCTCGTTGTGATACTCCAATACCCCCAAGAGATCGTCGTGATCCAAAAATAATTTCAGTAAAAGAATATTCAGCTGTCATTAAGGAATTTTCAAAAAAAAAAAAAAGATAAAAAATTCATGCTTCAGGGGGAAACAAAACTATATTCGATGCCAAGTAAATACCGAATATTATCATGAAGACTCCGCATGAGATTAAAACATATTTGTAAACTTTAGGATTTAGAGAGCGCCCGCCTAGAAATACAAAAACAGATAAGGGAATATAAAAGACAAAATCACCTAACTCGTGACCAATGAAGAATAATAAGAGACCTAAGGGATTTTCAAAACTAATGTTAAAATTTATCATGAAACTCAATCCAATGACCGCCCACCAAAACGTCCAAAATGGGTTCGACAAGCTCACTAATATGCCGCCAAGAAAACTATTACCTTTAAAACCTTTAAACTCACCTGAGTCAATGGATTGAATGTTGATATCAATCGGATTTTTAATCGTATCTCTTATTACGAGCACTCCAAAAACTATTAATAAAATACCTCCTACAAGACCGATCATGGTTAGAAAAATAATGTTTTGAAAAAGCACGTATGCTCCAGCAAGCAATATTATTATGAAAATGAATTCTAAAACCGCATGGCCGACAATAATAAAAAATCCCGCTAAATAACCCCTTTTTTCTTTAAGAGATTTATAAATAGTAAAAGTTAGTAATGGTCCAGGCGCTAAAGCGCCAGTAAGGGCCACCAAAAACGAAAAAAGTAGAATTTCTAGCATGATTATGATAATGTCAATAATTAATAATTCAATAATTTTATTCTCTAATTTGACCATTTCCATAAATTATATACTTTGTTGAAGTTAATTGATTTACGCCCATCGGACCCCTTGCGTGCAATTTTTGAGTGGATATTCCAATCTCAGCGCCTAAACCAAAAACTCCACCATCAGTCAATCTCGTGGCAGCGTTCACATAGACCGCAGCTGCGTCAATTGAATACAAAAATTTTCTTGCGTCATCGTAATTCCTTGTAAGTATGGACTCCGTGTGCTTAGAATCGTACTTAGTGATTATTTGTATTGCTTCGTCGATATCTTTGGCCACTCGCACACAAATCTTTAAAGATAAATATTCAGCGCTCCAATCCTCTTCAGTTGCGCCAATAACATCTGGAACTAACTCTTTCGTGGTTTTATCGCCTCTGACTTCGACGCCATTTTCTCGTAATAGTTTAACAATCCGTGGTATGTATTCAGCCTTAATTTTTTCATGCACGAGTAATTTATCTAAAGCGTTACAAACCGCTGGATACGAACATTTTGAATTGATGATGACTTTATCGGCCATGTCTAAATCGGCGTCGTGATTAAGAAAAATACTAACAACTCCAATTCCCGTTTCAATGGTCGGAACTAACGAGTTCTGGACAACCCTTTGAATCAGTTCTTCCCCCCCTCTTGGAATTATCACGTCAATGTAATCTTTTAATCTAAGCATGGCACCAACATATTCTCTATCAGTCTCTCTTATGATTTGAATGCAATTTTCTGGTAAACCTTCATTTACGGCAGCTTCGTGCAAGATGCCTGCGATAGCAACATTAGAATGAATAGCTTCGCTTCCTCCTCTTAATATGATAGCATTACCAGCCTTCAATGCAAGTCCTGACGCGTCAGCGGTTACGTTAGGACGCGACTCGAAAATTATGCCAATTACTCCCAAGGGCACTCTAATTTGTCCAATATCCAATCCGTTAGGTCTTCTCCACATTGAAATTATTTCATTAATGGGATCAGGGAACGCTGCTATTTCCCTCAAGCCTTTCGCGATTCCATTGATTTTTGAGGCATTTAAAACCAATCGATCGATTTTGGATTGCTCTAAATTGTTTTTCTCAGCGTTATCGAGATCATTTTTATTTGCTGATATGATTTTTTCGACTTGATTTTCTAACTCGTTGGCCATTCTTAACAAAGCATTATTTTTCGCGTTAGTTGATGCGTTCTTAAGTATAAAGGCCGCATCCCTGGCCTTTTCGCCAATCTTTTTCATGTCATCTTCAATTGCCATTGAACTTTACCATTTTATTTGTTAGTGCAGTTTGCATTTTTTTAACAATTAAATAAATCTTTAGGGTATAAGTCCTTTTAGGTGATCATCGAATTTAAGTTTTTATTCGTAGCTGCTTAGAACGGTTTGAACGAGAATTCGCTTGCCTTCAGATATTCTATACCCTATTTTTTTCTTTCTTTCATCATTCATTAAATAATTGTACAAAGGACGGCCCATCAGATTAGTAAATGGGATATGTCCGTATTCCACGAGGAACGCATGTAGTGTAAATAACACGAGCCCGTATTCTTTATCTCTCTGTTTTTTACCCGCTCAATTCCCCTTGACTTGTGAATGTTTGCTTTCTATCTTATTGGTGGTAGTGTGTTTTCCCTTAAAAATTTTAAATATGGGTGTGAGCATCTGGATCATCCACATTTTGGCGCCTGCACGCATTGATAACTTATTTGTCTTGAAGTTTACATAGATTTTGGCTGTATCTTCTTTCTTGAACGAATCGGATTGATAGTTCTCCAATTTTTGCCGCCATTTTACGTTCTTGTTCTTATTTTTATCTAAATTTCGATGTCTGCCTCGCTTTGCTTGAATTTTGCCTTTAATTAACTTGATTTCCCATTTAAACTTCAGCTCGTGTTTATCGTGATAAAATGCTTTCCAGTGCGTATAGATCTTATAATGTAAGAAATGAGGGCCGAGTTTTTTAAATTTACTGATAATAATCTCTCCGCGCTGTTCTTTATTGTGTAATTGAACAACATGGATTACTTTACTGCCGAAATATTTAGCAATTGATTTATAGGAAGGCTCGCCATCGGTGATAAGGATTTTAAGCTTTTTTCTACACACTTCAGGGATTTTATTAAATGCCTTAAGAATGGATTGCTTTAGCTCTCCCTCGTTTGCTGGTCCAGTAGAAAGTGTTTCATAGTCATTGTTGATAAATACGATTTCTACATTGGAGTTACCCCGAGAACCCATATATGTCTCGTCTCCTAAAATGACT
>JAUXAJ010000273.1 GCA_030620005.1 Promethearchaeota archaeon
TTTTTGCCGAGAATGCTTAAAAGACGGTCGGGTCACATAATAAATACAGAATCAGGGGCGGGTATCGTTGGTCTTCCTTGCCATATTCATTACGTTTGTTCCAAGTGGATGATTTCAGGATTTAATGAAGCGCTTTATAGCGAGTTAAGTCATAAAGGTTTAGATTTCTCAGTAATATGTCCTACTGTTATAAAAAGCAATATAATGGATAAAGCTTCCTTTAAATTCCCTCAGAGTATAATTGACGAGAAGGATCTTGCTGGTCTTGATATGGATCGGGCAATAATAGATTTTAAAAAGGCGTTTTGGAAGCGATATTCGGCTGAAGGTTATACTCCCGAACAAGCAGCAAAGAAATACATAAAGCGAATAAGAAAAAAGAAACTTTATATTTTCGATAAAAGAATTCTCCCAATTGCGTTGTTTATAAAAGGAATTTCTAGAAGATTCTATAAAAACATTTTAAAAGCACAAGGCAAAAAGGATTTCAAAATAATTGATGAGAGCCTAACTGAACTTGGAATAAAGCACAATAGTTACATGTGAAAGTAAGAAATAAAAATCTCTGGATGATGAAATTCTTACAATAATATTTACTTTTTATTTATTTTTCTGGAAAATTTGAATCTTATTTCAACTTTTCTATACAGAATATTCTTTAATAAAATTCCACATGGATTCGTTCACTTTATCTGCAGCTTCTACAATAAATCCATGGCCAACTCCTTCAATAATTTCAAGTCTTGAACTTAGAATTTTTTCATGTATAATTTCTGATTCTTGAAACCCTATCAGTTTATCCTTGTTCCCTGCCATTATAAGAGTAGGTTGTGTGATCTCATGGAGTGAATCTATCGTACTGTGACCAGATATGGCGGCTGATTGATTAACATAATCTTGAAAAAGAGTTGGATTTTCCACGATAACGTTTCTAATTTGCTCATATAACTGTTTATCTTTTTTCAATTTTTTCCGAAACGAAAAAGAATACAACGAAATTAATCTCGTTTTAAACATTGCTTCAGGATCGCTATAAGTTTTCTTAATTGCATCGTCCATATCGGTTAATGGTGAAGAATGTTGTTGTGCGGTCGTTGCTAACAGTATTAATGTTTTTACTCTTTCCGGATGTTTTAATACAAAATGTTGAGCTATCATTCCGCCCATGCTGATGCCACACAAATGAATTTTTTCTTGAATGTTCAAATAGTCAAGTAGATTTTTAATATCCTCAACAAACATGTCCATTGTATACGGATAATTAGGTCTTGAACTAGTTCCAGTACCTCTATTGTCCAATGAAATTACTGTCATTTTGTCTTTAAAAAATTCTACTTGAAAGCTCCATCCTTTCATTTGAGAGCCAAATCCCATTATTAGTATTAAGGGCTCGCCTTTACCTTCTTTCAGATAATTAATTTCCATGTCTTCTTTCTTAAATTTGGGTATTTTTCCCACCAACACATGAATTAGATTTTTTAAAGAGTAAT
Source organism: Promethearchaeota archaeon (assembly GCA_030620005.1). The sequence goes on from JAUXAJ010000273.1 coordinate 1,491, forward strand.
TTGTTTCCTTTAATATATAATTTTGTTTTTTATTCAAAAAATTAAGAGAGAGTTCTATCTCTAAATTTTTTTCCTATATTTCTTTCCTTAACTAATTATGAATCTTTCAGAATTTCTTATAGGATTAAAAGGTTTTAAATGAGGGGATTACGGCTATTGATGGAGATTTACCCATTAATCCCTCTGGGGGATTGTTCTCTTGTGGATATCCCTTGGAGCACCTGGAATTCGACAAATTGGTGAAGTGCTCTACGAAATTCGAAAGGATAAGGAAGTCGCAAGACGCCAAGTACCCGATGAGAATTTAAATATCGCTCTCACGCATGCAATGGGGCAACCCATGCTTGGCTTTACTGCGTGTGTTTACATCTTTTCAAGGGAGCTCTAAAATTTTAATAGGATTTTTTAATTTGAACATCCTTTTTATAATTATTATTAGTTAAAACTCATGATTGTAAGATGACAGAATTAGAAAATAAAAATTGTTTTATAACGGGTGCAGCGAGTGGAATTGGAAAAGCCCTCGCAATTGCTTTGGCCCAGGAAGGCATGAATTTGTTTATTACTGACATTGACATGGAAAACTTAAAAAGAACTCAAGAAGAAATAGAAAAGTTAGGAGTTAAAGTGTTTTCTGGTAAGTGTGACGTTGCAAAATACAAGGATTTTGAAAATATAGCGAAAGAGTTTTATTCCAAGTTAGGAAATCTTGACCTATTAATAAATAACGCTGGAATAGCCATTACAGATAATATAGCAGAACTTGATTTAGAAGATTGGAAGAAAGTCATGGACGTGAATTTATGGAGCATTATCTATTCAATCAAAGTGTTTTTACCAAAAATGTTGGAAAGAGGATCTGGTCATGTTGTAAACGTGAGTTCAGTAGCAGGATTAATAGGATCGTCAGAACCTTTAACGTATATAACTACGAAATTTGCGGTTAATGGACTCTCAGAAGGTCTTTATGGGAGGTTATATGATAGAGGAATAAAAGTTTCTGTAATAGTTCCGTTTTATCTTAAGACGAATATTTATTCTAACGCTGTAGTTAAGTATCCTGAAAAGTTGATAAACGATGTGGGGGAAAAAAAGTTAGAAGAAGTCAGAAAATACATGATGAATGAATTCTTTCGCAAAAGTAAAAGCCCAGAATCTGTTGTAAAAATATACATTGAGGGAATTAAAAACAATGATTTATACATACTGGAAAATAAAAATTTTCTCTCCATGCTGATGTCAAAAGCAAAAACACCTAAGATTTACGAAAATGTAATAAGAAACATAAACGAAAACGCTTTAAATGTAAGAAGAAAGCAGTTTTTAAAATTTGGAATAAATATTGATGATTATGCTTAAACATTCAATATTTTTATTACTATAATCTAAACAAAAAGAATAGAAAGCAAAAAAAAATGAAGGTTTTTAAAAATAAGAAATGTCTAATAACCGGCGCAGCTAGCGGGATAGGGAGAGCAACAGCCCTTGCCATGGGACATTTAGGAGCTCATCTCTTTCTAACAGATATTAATGAGAAAGGACTAAAAGAAATGTGTCAAATGATTGAAAAAAAAGGAGGAAAAGTAAGTAAATACAAGGTATTTGACATTTCTAAATACGACCAAGTTAAGAGTTTTGCCGATGAAATTCACCGTGAATTTGGTCCAATGGATATCGTAATGAACATAGCGGGAATTTCTGTATGGGGGACTGTTGATCAATTGACTCACGAACACTGGAATGCCGTGATAAATGTCGATCTTTGGGGACCCATTCACGGTATTGAATGTTTCGTTCCAGAGATGATTCGAGCAGGAAAGGGCGGACATGTAGTTACTGTTTCCTCCTCAGCAGGATTGATAGCACTTCCCTGGCACGCGGCATATAGCGCAGCAAAATGGGGCATTTTGGGCGCATGTGAAGTGTTGCGCTACGATTTAATGCAGCACGATATTGGAGTCACTGTAGTCTGCCCCGGTGCCGTGGAAACCCCATTAAAACACACGGTAGAAATTGTTGGAGTGGATAGAACGCATCCAGAAGCAAAAAAATTAGAAGAGAAGTTTTCAAAACGCGCTGTAACGCCAGAAAAGGTGGCTCAGCTAATAATTAAGGCAGTAAAAAAGAATAAATTTTTAGTTTTAACGTCATTTGATATCAAACTCCTGTATTGGCTTAAGAGAAGAATGTTTCCATTATATCATATCATCATGAAAAGGCTAAATAAAATTCTAAAGGATGCAAAAGAATTAACTGTTTAATCTAATCTGAATTTTTCTTCACATTATATAAACTTTTATTTAGTGATAAGACATAATTTATTAATATTAATATAAAATTTATCGTGTAAGAAATGTCTAAAGTTAAAGATGCATATAAGGAAATTGAGGATGTCATTGGTCCTGACTTTATCACAGATAAAGACTTCATGAAGGCAGCGTATTCAAGAAACGTGGATCCCGCCTTTCCAGATAGATGGGCTGACTTTATTGTAAGACCGGAAACTACTGAAGAAGTTTCTGAAATTGTAAAAATTGCTAATAAATATAAAATTCCAATGGTTCCAAGAGGGGGTGGAGCTGATTTAGTTGGAGGATCGGTTTCGGAAGGAGGCATTCTCTTGGATTTAACGAGGATGAATAAGATTTTAGAAATTAACGAAAAGGATTATTATTGTGTCGTCGAATGCGGAGTAACTTGGGGAGCCTTGATTTCTGAATTACACCAAAGAGGTCTTACTACGGGAGTTCTTGGTCCTGAAAGTGGTTACGCAGCAACAATTGGCGGGGGGCTTTCAAATAGCACGGCGGGAGCAGGGTCAACTAAATATGGCTTAGTTCCAGATATATGCTTGGGTGTGGAGGTTGTTTTGCCAAACCCTCAAGGCACGATCATTAACACGGGGGCTGCAGCTAATAAATACGCTAAACCGTTCTGTCGATACGGTGTGGCGCCGGACTTTACCGGGCTTTTCATGGGCGACGTTGGCACCATGGGTATAAAAACCAAGGCTTTTTTAAGGATATTTCCGTTGCTACCGTATAGAATACGGCGAAGTTTCATGCTTAATAAAAATGATTGGAATAAAGTAGTCGAATTAATACATGAATTGCAGAAAGAACTTCGTGACGGATTAAGCGATATTAGCGTGATCCCCCTTTCATTAGTTAAAATGTTGGCAGGAATGGCCCAAGAAAAGCCTTCCAAAAGGCCAAGAATAAAAGGTTCTCTCATTAGCGCTTCGTTGGAAGCCTCCGATCAAAGGATTTTAGATGTTTATCTCGAAAAACTTAATACAATAATGGCGAAAGATGATGCTACTCGACCGTTTGAATGGAACGAAATCGATTTAAGCATAGAAAGAACCGATGACTCTGAGATTAAATTAGAAGGCGTTTTTCATTATTTCAATAAGTACATATCGCTCATTCCTGGAATGATAAGCTGTACCACGTGTCACAAAGTTCCGATAAGTTTCATACCAGATATTGTAAAAGCAAGCAAGCAATTTGATAAAAAATTCATGTCCGAGTTTCCGGATAAAAGCGTATCGTTATTTGCGACCGTTATTTATGTGCTTTCTAATGGCCATTGTGTCTTTGTCGGAGGATTTACCGGTTATAATTGGGAAGATCAACGAGAACTTTCAATGAATATGTGGCATAAAAAAGTTAGGTCGCAAGTGCGTTATGGAGGTGCCCATTATTGGCTTGGTGAATCGATTTCGCAATCAATAGTTGAAGCAGGTGCTTATACGCCAGAATTTTCCCAATTTTTTAAGGATATGAAAAAAACTGTCGACCCAAATTTCCTTCTTTCATCAAATAAATTTCACATGCATGGCTATGATGATGATATTTCGAAATATTTAGTAGAAGACGAACCTTATAGGCAATAGATGTAGATGACGGAATTAATAATAATCTTCTTTTTTAATACCTTCCTTTTTTTGATATCTAAGAATCTAAATATTATAAATTCAAGTAGTAAAAGATGAGGAAAAGGTAACAAGATTAAATAATAGAAAAAATAAATAACATTATCGTTATCTTATAAAATTAAAATTAAGTGTAATGTAATGTCAAAAGTTAAAATTGCGTATAAAGAAATCGAAGATGTCATTGGTCCAGATTTTATAACAGATAAAGATTTCATGAAGGCAGCGTATTCAAGAAACGTGGATCCTGCTTTTCCAGATAGATGGGCTGATATGATAGTAAGACCGGAAACTACTGAAGAAGTTTCTGAAATTGTAAAAATTGCTAATAAATATAGAATTCCAATGGTTCCAAGAGGGGGAGGCGCCGATTTAGTTGGAGGATCGGTTTCGGAAGGAGGCATTCTCTTGGATTTGACGAGGATGAATAAGATTTTAGAAATTAACGAAAAGGATTATTATTGTGTCGTCGAATGTGGAATTACTTGGGGCGCTTTACTTTCTGAGTTACAGAAAAAAGATCTGACTACGGGAGTAGTGGGACCAGGTAGCGGATTTTCTGCTACAATAGGTGGTGGTCTTTCAAATAGTACGGCTGGTTTTGGGTCAACTAAATATGGACTAGTTCCAGATATATGCTTGGGTGTTGAAGTCGTCCTACCAAATCCCAAAGGAACAATTATTAGAACGGGGGCAGCAGCTAATAAATATGCTAAACCCTTCTGCCGGTATGGTGTTGCGCCGGATTTTACTGGGCTTTTCATGGGCGATGTTGGCACAATGGGTATTAAAACCAAGGCTTTCTTAAGATTATTTCCAGATCCTCCATTAAAAGCGATGCGGCACTACATGCTTAAAAAAAATGATTATAACAAGGTATTTGAATTAATGCATGAATTACGGAAAGAAGTTAGCGATGGATTACACGATTTATTCGTTGTCCCACTCATAATGATTCAACTTTATGCATCCCAAGTAGAAAAATCGCCTCCTAAAAGACCACGATTGAAAGGTGCTGTATTCACAATTATCTTGGAAGCTACTGACCAACGAATTTTAAATGTATATATAGAAAAAGTTTATGAAATAATGACTAAAGATGACATTGCTAGACCGTTTGAATTTAGGGAAATTGATTTAAGTGCGGATTTAGCTAAAGACTGGAAGTTCAACCTGAAATACTCTTTTAATTATTTTAATAAAATGATTTCTGTAGCCCCTCCTAAAATCTCGTGTACCACGTGCCATAAAGTACCAATTTCAGCAATTCCAGAAACCGTAAAGAAAGCTACTGAATTTGATTACAAATATAAAACTGAATTTCCACCTGGAAGCATGTCTTTATTCGCAACAGTTATTTTTCTCGTACCTAATGGAAATTGCGTGTTCGTAGGAGGATTTATCGCCGATAACACGGATGATCAACGTAAGATTGCTATGAACATGTGGCATAAAAAACTTAGAGCCCAAGTAAGGTATGGAGCGGTTCACTATTGGCTTGGCGAGTCGATATCACAATCAATTGTCGAAGCGAATGCCTACACACCGGAGTTTGCGCAATTTTTTAAGGATATGAAAAGAG
>JAUXAJ010000352.1 GCA_030620005.1 Promethearchaeota archaeon
CGCCGTCCGAGATTTCTGCGTTGCGAACGGAAATCGAGAAGGCGATCGAGAAACACCAAACATTGGACTCATTAGTGGACGTGCCACAACTCGACAGGGCAGTCGCAATCGATGAGACGTTCTTGCGAATCGAGGGGAAAAGGGTGTACATCATCGTGGCCACGGGCTACACGACCCGAAAAGTGCTTGGGATAAAAGTCTCCTTTTCGAGAAAAGAACAGGACATGCGAGATGTATATGATGAGGCTGAACGGAACACCAGGTACCAGATTACAACCGTGATCTCGGATGCTTGGACGAGTACCATTGCAATGGTTAAAAATTTAGGGCGCGAAATTACTCATGTTATCCACAAACACAAGACACCATACGACAAAGCCGTGTTAAAACATTACAAGTATACGGACACTGAGCGAGTGACGACTGATATTGGCGTGAAAACAGATGTCATGAAAAAACGTGCCACTCGCAAAGGACATTACATGGTGACAAGAACACCACTAAACGCATCAGCTCCAAACAAGCGAGGGCGACCAAAGGGTTCGAAAACTAAGAAGAAAGCCAAGCACTCCAACAAGAAGAAAAAGCGAGGTAGGAAAGGACTCTTTAAAGTGTTCCACAAGGGAAAGAAATTCTATTTTAAAGTCGATCCATACAGGAAAACGGTAAGGATGAGCAAGAATCTGCCAGCATCGGTAGCAGCCGCGCTGGCAGAAGGTATTAATCTCTTTGCTCTTAAGAGCATTCAAAATAATGTATCAGAGAATATAAACTCTGTCCTCCGATCGCTTTTAAGGTTAAAAGGGCCAAAAACCGTTGAATCGGTCGAACAGCGTATTCGAGCGGTGATGATTGTCCGAAATATTCCCACGATCTTAAATGAAATTCAAATAGATAGGAATGTTCGGGGAAAGTTTTTTATAGATAATATTAGTTCGATAGAATTATCAAATTTAATAAATGGTGTGTGGACCGTGTAGGAAATAAAAAAAAGAGTTAATTTTTAATTGATCATTCGTTTATAAAATTAGCCATGATTTGTAAATTTAAATATTAAGAAAAGAATCGCGAGTGAATTACTACATGCCTTCAGGCTGTTGCTTTTTACGAGTTCACTATGTCTCTAAATTCTTCAAATATTACTTCTTTTTCTTAAAAATAATTTAAATTGAAAAGAATATAATTCTTAAAATCGCATATACCGCGTAGAATACAATGAGAAATACGGCTTCCCTTTTTTTTAAAGAATTTTTTGTCCACAAGAAATAAAGAGCAATTCCAATTGCCACCAGAAGTACCGGAATATCAAAATATAATATAACGGGAGGTACATTGAAATCTACGATCAAGACTCCAACTGAAGTTGCCAACAAAATATCACAAATATTCGATCCTAAAATGTCTCCTATGGCAATTCCATTTGAATTTCGTTTCAACGCAGTTAAGTCAGCGACAAGTTCAGGTAAACTTGTCCCTAAACCAACGATCAATATCCCTACTAAAATCTCTGGCACGCCTATTTCTTTAGCTAAATCGTGAGCGCTAAAAAGGGTTAATTCTGCTCCAATTAATAATATGACGAGGCCTATTATAAAAAAAGCTATCTCTTTTTTAAATGGTTGAGTTTTTTTGGGTTTATGGGAATCTTCAAGATGAGAGACTTCTAATCCGTCTCGTTTTGCGAGAAAAATTTTTATTTCTAATTCTGCTTTTTTTCTTTTCTTTTCGCTTTTAACAACGACGTATAGATATGAAATATATGCTCCAATCATGATAAGCGCTTCAATAAAAATCAATTTTCCATCGAGAGCGCACACGAAAAAAATTAAAACCGATACGAACATCATGGTTCCTTCTCTTCTCAATTCCCACTTACTTATAAATATTGATTCACCTAATCCTAAAATCCCTAAAATTAGCGTGATTTGAGTAAAGAACGAACCAACTTTGTTTCCTATAACGATACCGTCAATATTTGGGTCTATTCCCGTTACTTTGTCAATACCACCCACAAGACTAACGAAAATCTCGGGTAAACTGGTGCCTATTGAAAGTATGACTAATCCCACTAAAAGTTGACTTACTCCGAATCGTTCTGAAATGTTTTCTAAGCTAATAACTACAAATTTTGCACCTAGGTACAAACAGAAAAATCCAATTAAAAGGAAAGTAATCGCTATTAAAATCATATTAATACATCTCAATTTATAATAAATCATGTGAATATAAGTTTTTGGAAATCGAAAGGAACAAATTCACGCTTTACACAAAAATTTAAAAAGAATTATTCGTTACTCTCTAGATAATAAATAATCCTTTCTTAAAATGATAGATACTATGTATATTTTTTACAAAGAAAAATTATTTTATTAATCGATTATTTCACCTGTAATTCTACTGACTTTTAAATGTCGAAATCGGGATGTTGGCGATGCAACTTCATCACTATTTATTACTTTATCGGTCACGTTTTGAGGAAACAAATATTTAGCTAAATACAAGATCAATTGTTTAGTCTCGATGCAGTTTAACAACTTTAGAGACTCACACGAGTAGAACAATTCGCTTATCAAGTCGTAGTTTGTATCCTGCGTGAAATCGAGTATTTCTAAGTTTCGATAAATTCTTGATACGATTTTATCTAGAATATAATCACTATCTTTTAAACTCTTTAATGTATTTCTAAAATAATTTGAAAATAACACGTGATAAGTGGCTTCTGAAGAGATGAATCCGTCTCGAAACTGCTTTATCCCATCTGGAGTGACACGTTGATCAATCTCGTCAACGATGTTCTTAATTTTTTGAGCGTCAATTTTGTTATATATCCCTAAAATATTATAGATTTTTAATATTAGAACTAACTATGATGTTTCTAAATTTTTTATGTAATTTGATTCAAAAAATTGGCGTTCGCCCTTGAGTAATTCCTTAATTTGTTCTTCAGAAAGTTCTAGATCAATTAACCATGACGCTTCAAAGAAATAATATACTTTATTCGTTGCCTCGATAATTGGGGCTTCAAATTCATCAATACTTTCGTCGTATATGTTTGTTAAAAAATATTTAATTATATCTTCCTCTTCTTCTTCAAGTAAAACCGGTAAATGCTTGGCTAAATATATTCCGCAATAATATAAGTCAGGGTTTTTTAAGGTGACTAAAGGGATTGTATCTAGCCATTCTTCGATATTATCCTTGATATATTCTTTAATACGTGAAAAATTATAGAGGTTCTTTATTCCAAAAAAGTCAATGATTTTATAAACCATGTAAAATAGCTGTAATTTGTCTCTAGGATCTTCGAAATTCTCTAACGCTTCAATATTTGCCTTGTTTTCGTAATAGAGTTTATGAACAATTTTATTTTTGATTTGCATGTATTTTCGGAGATTTTTCGTTTTTTCGGGAGATCTCTCGAATAACATTTTCAAGTTTCTAATTTCCATTATAAATTCAATGGGAAGAAATCCCTTGGATTTGAATGTTAACATCATCGTGGAAGCATTAGGTTCGTCTACAAGGTATTCAAATACCTTTTTCAAAAAGATTTCGAAAATAATTGGTGCTATTTTGGCATTATATATGTTTTTAATTGATACATTTTTCCCCATCTCACGTTCATTAAGATCTAATAATTGGTCTGAAAATATAGTTTCAATATATTCTCGATCAAGACCTATTTCTTTTGTTAATTCAACTTTAATAAATTCAAGAAGTTCTTTTAGCTCTTTAATTAATACAGAGTATTCGTATTTTTCAGTTAATTTTAAGCCAAATTTCTTATTTAAGGCGTCAAGAAAATAGGCTTCAACTGAATTAAAGTATAGATCAATTTGATTAAAATATATATCAACTATGTTAAATAAGCCTTGAAATATCATTTTAAAAAAGGAAAATATTAATTCTGTATAAAGGAAGAAATAAAGTATATAAAAATTTTAGGAGAAGTAAAATATTTACCATGTGATTCCTTTTTTCTATTTGAAAATATTTAAAATAAAAAATTATTATATTGTAATAGATAAAAAAAAATTAAAACCTAAGTGAAGATAAATGAAAGCTAAACAGAAATTTTATCTTTTAGTTGTAACATTCCAAGTAATGCTTGTTATGATCGTGTTTTTATCCGTAGATGGACTAATCTCTTTTGTTTCGGCGCAGGCAGAGACAATAGACTATTATAATTCTCAAACAGCGATGATGTTAGCGCTTTCGGCTGCTATATCAGTTTCTTCTTCGGTAATAGGTAGTGCTTGGGCAATAAGAACCGTTGGTACTGCGGCTATCTCTTCCCTTTCGGAACGAGAAGAATCGTTC
>JAUXAJ010000272.1 GCA_030620005.1 Promethearchaeota archaeon
ACGTGTTTCGCACGTCACGATTATTTAACTGTTAATTACTTTAACACTTAAAAGAAATTGGGTGAGATTTGATGTTAAGCATTGAAATTTCACTTAGGAGATAAAAATGCAATGTCTTACTAAAATTATTAAAATTAACAATAATTACAAATTACAAAACTTAAGATGTAAAATAGTTTAACAAAATATTTGTAGAAAAAATTGAAATTTTCTTTTACTACATGTTATTAAAAACCTTATTTACTAACTGACAACCTCGATTATTCTCTGCTCCAAAAATACATCGAGCTTTAACGTCATCCCTTTTTTTAGAATATCTCATGCACCCCCAGCATTGTCCTTTCGCAAGACTTATTCGCTTTTTACTGTTTTTTTCTCTAATTTCTTCACATATCTTTAATGCGATTTCTTCTGGAATAGATTTTTTTTGTTTTTTCAACTAAATCACATTATTAATCTTGTCATTAAGAATGAAAAAGGCTTTTAAGTATTTAATCAATTCCCCATCGTTTAATTCCACTTTCTATACCAAATTGATCTAATATCCTTCCTACAGAGTGTTCGATGAGCTCATCCACATTTTTAGGCATGATATAATATGAAGGAATTGGTGGCGCAATTACTACGCCTAATTTTGCTAACTTTAGCATATTTTCAAGATGGATGGCACTAAATGGGCTTTCCCTTACGACAAGGACCAGTTTTCCTTGTTCCTTAATGATCACATCTGCTGCCCGACTAATCAAGTTATCGGCGTATCCATTCGCAATTGCAGATAATGTTTTCATTGAACACGGAACAACTACCATGTCCTCTAATTTATAAGTACCGCTTGCGGGAGGGGCAGATAGATCGTTCACATCGTAATTTTTTGTTGCTAATTCTCGTACATCAGAGATGTTATGATTCGATTCAATTTTTATAATATCCTCTGCAATCTTTGAGATTATAAGCTCGGTTTTTATACCTTTACTTTTTAAAACTTTTAATAATTTTATTGAAATTTGAACCCCTGAAGCTCCAGTAATTGCCACTAACATGTCATGCCGTCATTTTTAGTTATTTATTAAATAATAAATTTTAGAGATATGAAATTAAATTTTTTCATCCATATTAGATTATTCCTTTTAATTAAAAAATTTCTCGTCGTCAATTTCTTTCATGGTAAAGTTTAATACCCTCGTTGCCAGAACCACAAGAGCATTTTACCTATTAAAGCAGTTTCTACACCCGCAAAAGCATGATTACCCTTTTTGAAAACGATGTAATTTTCGGGCTTCATGTTAAGAAATTCTCTATTTAACTCAAAATTTTCATAATTGATAACTTCATCATCTTCGCAATGAGCCAGCATCACCCTATAGTCATTATCAACATCCCAAGGGACGGGTTGGTCAAAAAATCCCTTCTTTTTATTAAACGAATTTAATATTGGAGAAACCATTCTATTCTGTAAATTTGTAGGAGTTAAGTTCACGCCCATGATTTCATACCCTGCCTTAACCATGCGTTCTGAAAAATTCTTTAGTTTTCTCGTGGCTGTCATTTGAAAGTCTGCCCAAGTACATAGGGCAATAACGAATTTTATCTTTATATCTAAATAACCTTCGTTTAAAACGATACCTCCGCCCATTGAAGCACCCCATGCCACGATCTCTTGTGAATCGATATCTCCAATTTCTCTTGATCGAGTTTCAATGAAATCAACAACTCTGCTTAAATCTTTAATAATGTAGTACGTGTCCCATTTTTTCCCGAAAGCCGTTTCTCCATGACCTCTTGAATCATAAAATAATACGCTAAAACCCATGAAGCAGAGAGGTATGCCTATTGCATAGTAATCCGTTCTCTGCCCTCCTAATCCGTGACAAATTATCAATACGGGAGCATTCTTTTTAGGCGTTAAAGGACCTTTTACTAAATCACCTGGAAGAAAATATCCTCCTCCTATAGGAATCTTGATGTGCTCGAAAGACACTTGATCAGATCGAGTTTCAACTGGCCATCGGTTAAGTTTATAATCAAATTGAACAAAAGCCCATCCAATAAACCCAAGAGAAAGGAAAAAATATAAAATATTTAATATCAAACTCGGTAAGAAACTCATTCCAAGTAATTCCCAGCCTAAATTTAAATTGAATGGAGGTAATTGAAGCCAAAAAGGAACCCAAAATAGTACATGGGGAATTATTAAACCAATTAGGAGTCTATAAAGAAACTTTATTAAGAACGGACTCCAATTTATACCGCTTGTTTTTTCTTCTTCGCTCAAATTAAAAATCCCTCCGTTCTATTAGTTTATAAATCGGATTTAACTTTTGTTTAATCTTTATGCTGCAGAATGCTGCCGTAGAAGGTTCTTGGCTCAATAGATCATGTCCGCCAAGATCATATACTAAATAATCGCCTTCCTTGACATTTAGGCGCTCCTTATTTTTAACAAACTCTTCATAAGGAGAAATCTTATCGTCCTTGCAATGCACTAAATATATCTTATCGATAATTTCATATTGCTCCAATTTGTCTTCTTCAATTAAATGCATTGAGCTACAACAGATCGCTTTCACATCTTTATCTGCTAATCCTCCAAGCAAAGCCACTTCTGCACCATATCCTAGTCCGAAATAAATCAGCTTTTTGGGATCAACAGCCTTATCTTCACGCAATAAATCTTTTAATTTGGGTATTAACGCTAGATATCTATTAACATATTCATTTCTTGATATTTTTTTATGGAATGTATCAATACACAATGTAGGATACCCTTGAAGAGCATAATGAGCGTCTCAGTTCTCAAAATAAGGATAAGATTTATTATGACGGGGAAAAATTAACATGCCTGGCATTTGGTGTTCATGGTCCTTAAAATCCGTGCTCTTGTAGAGGTAACAGTTAACTCGTTTTCCTTCAAAATCCTTGATTAGTAATTCTTCCAGTATGAGATTATCAGTTAAAACTTTCCCCCATCTTTTGTTAATTTGTGCTCGTTTCAATTTTACTATCGTCATGACAAAATAAAAAAACATTAGGAGGAAAATTAAAGACAAACTCCAAAAGACTATTATCATTATCTTTTGACTCACCCTATTTGCTATTTGGGACGAAGATCTAATATTCTTTTTTCTTTTAATTGTGTTTCCATTCCTAATGACCGAGATATCGCATCAGGCGTCATTATGTTAATAGCGTTAGGAGATATTTCCATTTTTTCCTTAATATAGTTAGCTAATGTTTCACTTAATTTTGTCTCCTTCACTTTTTTAGCCTTTTTAGGACTAACATTAATAATTAATTGATCAATCATAGAGTCTCCTCTTTGTAATACAATTTGCCATTCGTCAATTCCATCAAATTCGGGCATTATTGTATAAAATTGATTTAAATCGATTAATGTACCTTTTACTTTATCAAATCTGACATCTTTTACTTCTGAAACTCTACTAATCATTGATGATATAATAGGAACATTTCTTCCGCAATAAGGGCACTTTTCATATTTAATTCCTTCCTCGGCAATATCGCCTGTTCGATAATTCATTACAATTGTTCCTCGCCCTCCAAGTGCAGACCATACTAATTCACCTCTCTCTTCTGGTCCTACACGCTCTCCCGTTTTCGGATCAATGCAATACCAAAAGTCTAAATCGGTATACGTGTGATATCCCGTTAGTTCACCATCTACACCTTCTGGATGTGGGCACTCTACGGGAACTATTCGGGATTCCGTAAAACCATACGCAGCACATATTTTAGGGTCTTGAGCATTCATGGAATTCAGCAAGTCCGTTATGCGCTTTCTAAATGTTAAAGTGCACCTATCTCCGCCAGTGATAAGCAACCGCATCTCTTCTAATAATTTATCAGAGCCCATCGCCGTTTTAAATACGTGGTACATGTAACCAGGTACTCCTACAAATACGCTACCTTTCAATCCGTGTGATAGTTCTACTATTTTTTGAGTTCCTAAGATCTTTCCACCACCCGTATGCACGGCTGTAATTCCCATTCCCGTTGTTGCGTAATATACTTGCCAAAATGCAAGATGTGGTGAATATGGAAAAGAATTTATCACGATATCTTTATTATTCATGCCAGTAACCTCCACGAGTCTTTTGGCAACAGTCATCATTATGTTATCTAAATCCCATTGCGTATACCAAAAAGGAGTACTAAAGGCGGTTCGACCCGTCGTGGCGATCATGAAGCGTGGATGATATTCGAGGTCGTCTGTTTTCTGCATGACATAATATGAAGGTTTAAACGGATGCTCATCAACTGGAGCGATATCCTCTTTATTCGTGAATGGAAATTTCTTTATAAAATCATCCACGGTTTTTATGCTTGATGGGTCAATAGCATTCTTTTTCATGATTTCATGATATGCGGGGTGGTACTTGTATATTTCTTGAACCATTAAGCTGATCTTCTTATCTTGCAATGTTGCTTGCTCTTCAAAAGACATGGAATGCCAATTATCTAACGCATGAGTCATTTTTCTTCACCTAATCTAACTCCTCTAAAGTTAATTCTCTTAATTTTTTTGATTTACATTCTTTATTCGGACAGTGATTTCGCTTTTTTTTCGCACATTTATTGCACACTATCCTTAAACATTCTTGACATATGAGTAATTTATTATCCCCTACGATAGGTTGATGAGGGCTGAGTAAAAATCCACATTCATTACATGATTTTGTCATTTTTTATAACTCTTGCTTATTTTAATCATCATAAATTTTCATAATAATTGCCAAAGAAAATTTAAACTTCATTTGATTTTATTTTAAAGTTAATTAAATTTTCCATTGTAATAAACTCTACTTTTTTAAGCAGTTATTAGTCCATTTCAAACAAAAAAAAAGGCTTTTAAGTATTTAATCATTTTTAGGCATGATATAATAAGAAGGAAATAAAATATGAGTATCGATTGGACCCGGTTAAAAGAAAAGCCAGAATCAAAAGTAAAAGTAGAAGGAAAGATACTTTTAAATTTTAAAAATAAGACAAGCGACTTGGAACAAAAATTATCTTTAAAAAGTCAAGAATTCGAAAAAGTGACAAGTGATTTAAATGAAACCACAGAAAAATTAGCAGAAACGGAAAAAGATTTGGAACGAATTAAATCGAAATTATCCTCTATTGAAAAGGAATTGGTATCTGAAAAAGATGAAAAAAGCAAATACGTATCAGAAGCAAAAGAATTAAAGTCAGCAAAGTCTGATTTAGAGAGTAAATTATACGATTCTGGGAAAAAAATTTCAGAATTGGAAGAAAAGCTTAAATCGGCCTCTAATGAAATCAACTCTTTAAAACAAAATATTTCAAATAAAGAGAAAGATTTAGCACTTAAAGATAAGAACATGGAAGAACTCAAAGCTGAATTTGACAAGAAAATTTTAGAAAAGAATGGAAAACTTGAAAAATTACAGAATGAATTTGAGCAAAACACCTATGAAAAGGATGAAATAATAGAAAAACTCAAAGTCGAATTGAACGAAACTTATAAAGTTAGAGATTTTGGTCAAGAAAAACAAAGGCGTGAACTTGAACAAGAAATTTTAAAAAAAGACAACGAAATTAACACTCTTAAAACTGATTTATTGGCAAAGATAAATGAAATAGAGGCGCTTAACGAAAAAATAAAAATCTTAGAAACTCCTCCTCCTGAACCTGAAGGGCCTCCTGAATTTTTGGAAAAAATTAAGAGATTAATAAGTGTTAAAGGGTTTCTTTCTGAAAAAGAAGTCGACACATTCATAGCCGAATTCGAAGCTAAGGAATAGTTAATTTTCGCTTTTGATTAACCATATCTACTTCAATTATACCGTTGAATTTAATTGAAAAAAATTTGGAAAAACTAGGACATTTTAATACATATTATAACTTCAAATGAATCATTCTCGACGCAAGTAAGTGAAGGTTCATTTGATATAAAAAAGAGCTCTCAAGAATTTAAAGTAGCTTAAAATTTCCTTTTTAACACAAAATTTAACAAGTCCTCAAAAAATTCAGCTTCCGATTTATTAATAATAGGCTTTAATTTCTCAAGTGAAGATTTAGCTTCTTGGAAATAAGAATTTGCCATTTCTCTACATGAATTAATCACATCTGCTTGAAGAAATAATTCTTTTACTTCTTGTATATCATCATCCGTCATATCTGATCTCTCAATTAACATTTTTAATTGATTTTTTTTATCACTTTTTAATATGTTCATTGATTCAATTAATAAAACTGTCTTACGACCCTCACGAATATCGCCATCAGTTGGTTTTCCGGTAACTTTTTCGTCTCCAAATGTCCCTAAAATATCGTCTGTTATCTGAAATATGATGCCTAAATTTATACCATAGGTTGAAAGCAAGGATAAATATCTTTCATCGACATTTGCGTAATTAGCTCCTATTAAAATTGACTTTTCGATTAACGCTCCAGTCTTAAGAGAAATCATTCTAATATAATCGTTAATTAATAATACATTTTGGTTAACCATATCTACTTCAATTAGTACACCATCACAGACTTCCTTGAAAGCTTCTTCGTAATATTCGATTGCCTTTAAGTTTAGATGATACTCGAAATTGTTGAATAAATAGGCTTCTAACCCCATAATAAATGTCGTGTCGCCTCCTATAATGCCAATGTTAGTGCCGAAATCTTCGGCGATTATTTTTTTCAACTTATATTTTTCATGATATTGTCGAAATCGATAATGAAATGCTGGTTTCCCCCTTCTATAATCGTCTTTATCAATGATATCATCATGGATAAGAGTAGCATTGTGTAGAAATTCAATTCCTACGCTAGGGATTATTATTTTTCCGTTTTTTTCCTTTGTAAAAGCGTTATATGTAGCAATACAAAGTAACGGTCGAATTCTTTTTCCGCCAGACAAGAAATAATCTTTCAGTTCCGAATAATAATCTCTAAGAAAGGAATTTTTAACACTATTTAATTTTCTATCATAAATAGCACTAATTGCCTCATTAATTTCAGGTTTATAGAATTTAACATAGTCTACAA
>JAUXAJ010000274.1 GCA_030620005.1 Promethearchaeota archaeon
AAGAAAACGAAAAAAAAATATTAATTTCAATTGTCAAAAAAGAAGAAATTTCCAGTCTTGATTTAAATAAGATTACAAATTTATTAAGTAAATTCGAAACAACCGAGTTAATTTCAATTTTTGGTAATTCTTTTAAAGAACGTGCTAAAAGATATGTTCGGTGGGGTTGGGATTACAGTGTGCCTGTAAAAAATATGATGTTAAAAAATTATTTTAAGAACGCAATTACAGATGTTGTAAATAAAACAGTTGGCTTTAAAAATAAGGAGTTAAATACATTTAGAAGAAAATTTTCTACGGAAGATGTATATATGGTGCGTCGTTCAAAATATTCATTTTTAAGGGTCGATTCAAATGGAGAACCGATAACATATGCTGAGAAACGGAGGTGCGCTCTACGATATTTACTCGATACGGTAATACTTGATTTGATTAACAGAGGTATATTGAACGTTGGAGAAACTCCACTGGTCACTATTGTTAAGAAAAACAAATACGCTCAATTTATTAGAGCATTGTCAGAAGAGCCTCATCATATAACACTTAATCAATTGTTAAAATATGGGGGATTTATACCTCAATACGATGTGGGGAAATGGAAATTCTTGGATTTTGATGAAAATAACCACCCGTTCACACACGAACAGCGCGAACTTATGGCGATTGAATATTTCGTTAATGTAATTTTACCTGAACTGAGGGGACGGAATCTCATTATAGAAGGAGCTACCCCGACTAAACGCCAACTATAAGACTGGGGTCACGGCGATTTTGTTGGTGCTATTAGTGACCGATATATAAAACTTAATACGGTGTTAATAGGGGGGGATTTCACGCCGAATAGAGAAATTGGGAGATGGTATTTTCTCGATTTCGATGAAGACGGGAAAGTGTTAACCCGACGAGAACGCCTAACGAACGCTGCATTTTATTACACTAATACTTTACTTCCGTATCTGATAGGAGAAGGGTTAATAGAAAAAGGGGAGGTTCCGAAGACCACGATTTCTGACAAACATTTTCAGAATTTTATTGAGGCGATCCGTCGTAGGAATCTGAAATATAATGAGATAGTTGTTGGGGCAGGTTTAACTGTTAATGTTGATCCTAGTAAATATCGATTTTTATACCGCAATCATGATTATGAATTAATTACTCGTAAGCAGAAAATACTTGCTGCTGCTAATTACTTGAGAGATGTCATCATTCCCGATTTGTTGCGAAAGGGGATTTTGATTGAGGATCAAACTCCTACGATTGCGATGCTAGACGCAGGAGGTTATTTGGGTTTTTTTTTCGCTATTACTAATCGACCATTTCGCCTGGCTTACAATGAGGTTGTAATAGCAGCGGGATTTATTCCAAATGAACCAGATCTGTATCAGAAGATTGGCACTCTTTACGGTAACATAATCAAATGCTTGGTTCTGATTCATACGAGGAGTTTGCAGTGTAAGTCTTTTTCAGAAGTTCGCACATCTCCGTATGGGGACACGCATAAGAGACGGCACCCCGAAATTTCGATCATAATAGATAATGGTGGATATTTTGAGAATATTTCTCGATATACATCTACATTTGTAAAAAAATCAAAAACTATTTTTTTGTTAAATTTAGATGTTTGTCTAGGGGGAAACAACACTGTGATAATCGACAAATGCAATCGAGGTTATCAAGGGCAGGCGAAATTCTTGATCATTGGTCCCGTTTACGCTAGTGGGAGTCGTTCTGTACCAACTTCCGTTCCATACAGAGAAAATGTTAGAATTTTAAATCCTATTGAACTCGCTAAGTTTTTAGGATTTGAGGGCGATTTGAGGGATTTATTTTTCGAGGTCGTTGAGTTAGTCAAGGGAGCTAGTCAGTCTGACGAGGATTTACAACGACTTAAAGAATTATCTCAGTTCTATACGATAATTCGAAAAAAAAAATTCAATTTTTCTCAAGCAGATTTTGAAAGATTGGTTATGGCGGAATTGAGACAGAAGCATAGGATGTTAACTCCCTCCGCTGTTACGGCATTATTTAAGAGGATTTTAGGAGAACATAGCAGAGACAATTCAATTACCGGTTGGGTATAAATAAATCGTTTTTTTGTTATCAAAAAATATTAATAATATTTGTATTTGAATTGAAACTTTTAATAAAAATGGTTATTTTTCATTCTTAAATTATATAAATATTAAAATTCTAGATTAAACGAGTGCTTTTAATGGGAACTTTAAATTGGTTAGTGAAAAAAGTGACGCAAGTTTTTAGTCGCTCTACTAACGCATTATTCTACAGCTTATTATATAGGGAAATTCTAAAAGAAATAAACGACATTACGAAAGACGAGGGAGAATCGATTGTTATCTTGAAAGAAATTGGAAAAAAATCAGGGATCGAATCGTGCGAACGACATTCAAGCATTTTTAAATTCATGCCCGGAAGTCCTAAAAGGGTTTTGGATTATTTCGAGATTTTATTCTCCTTAACTCTTGGAATGGATATGGGAGAATATTCATGCGAAGAGATTCTTAAGGAAGGTTCAAGGTATAATGATTACATCATAACAATTAAAAAATGTCCATTATGTGGGGGATATGGAACCGATAAAGAAGATACATTTGATTTCGAAAAAATAATCGCCAGTGATTCGGAGGGAATGGCTTGTGGTTTGTGTGGAATGTTAGAAAGTGTGGCAAATTATATTTTAAGGATAAAAAGGAACGATTATCGAATAGGCATTGTTGAACAAAAATGCTTTACTAAAGGAGATGAATGCTTGCAATTTACTTGTAAAATATACGATATTATAGAATGGAAGAAAACTGCTGCTTCAAGAGGAACTGTAGAAGAGGATGTTATTCAAGAGACTAAATTCGATGTAATTGATAAATTGCAGGATGTTCTCAGCTTAGATAAATTGGAGGAATTATTTGAAGAACCATTAGAAAGCGTGAAAGAAAAATTAGCTGAGATTATTAGAGACAAGTTAAATATGGAACCTGAGCATTTTCTCGATTATTTTAGAAATTACGAGGACGATATGATTAGGATAATCGGATTCTTGGCAGTCCATCTTTTAAATGAATATGGAGGACTTGTAGAAAAATTTTTAAAAAAGGATCTGTTCGCTAAAGTTGCAGGATACATATTCAAACAGCTTAAACAAATGGTGTTACTGTTCTTGCCTCTTGATGTCATTAACGATTATCACGAGTTATTAGTAAACTTTTTAGATGGATTAGCACCTGCCGAAATGGTTGAAAATATTAAGCAATATTCTGGTAAGGACGATATAACCTTCATTTTCGAGGGTGCGCAAATGGCTCTTGAAAATTTGGGCATAGATTTTTCGGAACTTAAAGAAAATATTTGGGAAGAAATGAGGAAAGAACGCGAAGATGGTCTGGTTTCAGCGGAACCATCGATGGTGGATAGAACGCAAGAAAAAATTCCTAAAATAATCAATATCATCCAAGAAATTCTAATGTTAGTCAGCGAGTTCCTCACGCTTCCCGTTAGGATGTTAATATCTGAAAGCCATTATGGAATAAAAACCGCTATAAATTCAGTTGTAAGCGAAGAAGAAGGTCTCGTGGGCTCTGTTCGAACTAGAATCGATACTATTTTTGATCTCGTTCAAGAAATAAGAAAATAACATTGCTAATTTTATACCTGAAGTAGTTAGAAAACTTGACTTAAAAGTTCTTATTTAATCAGCTCACTTATCTAATTTTAGGAGATCGTTAGGATCGACAATTGAGAAATCCCGGGAAAAATTTCCGAAAGTTATCAAAATCATCTAAGAAATTTTAATGTTAGTTAACGAGATTTTGACTCTTCCAATAAGAGTTCATGCTAAAAGATAAAAGAAGATAAACAGAATTAAGAAATTTACTATTGGATATTTAGCTTTTTTTCGGCATGTATCTTGTAAAACCATTTTACGATATATTGAAAAAAAAATCTTTCCCGAAGAACATCATAATGAGATTTTTCTTTCAAACTGGTTAATTTGGCAATATCTTCAGACTTTATCTTGTCTCTCGAAACCAATTCCATTCGAGTTCTAAATTGGTCTTCCATTTTTATTTTCCTAAGAATCATTGTTATTGCATTTGAAATTTTCTTCATTAATTCTTCAATGTCCTTTTTTCGGTCCTGTTCATGTTCACTATTTTCGTAGAGAAAATTTTTAATCTTTTTTATTATGACTCCTTTTTTAAAATAATTAATCAGTTCTTTTTTATCAATAATCTCTGAAAGATATTTCATTATTTTTTTAATAATATCTGGATCAACATGTAATTTTATCATTTCTGGTTCTAACTTAGCTAAAAACTGCCTCTTTAAAAATTGTTTATATTTAACGATTATAGCTTCATTTTCTTTAATGTCACTACATATTTCGATTACTTCTCCCTTCGGTGTTGAGTAGGTAAATCCGTGACCTTGAGGTCCAAGCCCTCCCAATAGAACCATTGATAAACTGTAAAAATTGTATTCTTTAGCTGAAATTTTCTCTTGATTTTTAATTATATTTTCAGGAGCCACTAAGTGTTTTTGATTTCTATAGTAGAATTCAAAAAATTCTGGATCTCCATTGGATTTTTTTTTTTTATTTTCCGGGTCTTTACTTTTTAAAGAATTTAAATTTATTCCACATTTTTTAATAAATCTTGAGACATTTCCTATTTTTTGAACGCTAAGGCCATACACAGAATATCTATCAAAAAACATTGAAATGTATGAAGCCATTTGTTCTGCATTGGTATAGAAAGAAAAAGAATTAGGTTCGCCTATAAAGAAATCGTATAAATTACTAGGCAAGTCTTTATAGACAAAATATATCAAAGAATTAGAAACATATCCAAATAAATCTTCTAGATTCGATAAAAATAATTTATCTTTTTTAATTTCTTTAATCACTTTTAATTCGTCCTTATCAAAATCTTTAACAAGCAGATTATATTCGTTGAAAAACTTAATTATTTCAATAATATCTCCCAAACTCGAAGTATGATATCCTACACTGATTTCTTGAATGCAATTCATTAATAAATTTGAAACAATCTCAGTTCTGTGTGGTATTTTTTTTACATTAATAAAAATATCAAAATTATCAGAGAGATTTAGTGTTTGTCTAAAATTATTAAACTTTCTCAATTCAAGACTCCTTGAGAGCCCAAAATAAAAGTTTTGTTCAATCTGCTCTCTTAATTTCTTATTTGATGTGAAATTAAGCATTTCTGAGAAATTCTCTTCTGAAATTAACTTTAACGCGTATTTTATTTTTAAATATTCTCCTGATTTTAAAGATTCTAATAATGCATTCAAAATTAAATCAAATATATGTTCGTAATACCCGTTTAAATCGCCGTATTTGGCTTGAAAAAGATTTCTTCCTTCCACAAAACCAAGAAAATCCTGTTTTTTTAAAGCCTTTTTCATGTTATCAATTAAAATGCTTTTAAACAACAATTTATCTTTTAAAATATTGTGCTCGATCTCATTTATTTCCAATATTTTATAATAAAATAAGAAAGATAATAAATCTCCTTTATCCTTGTAATAACTGAGACAATCTTGAAATAAAAAATTTATAAAATCTTTATAATAAAAATTCACATCAAAAATATCATTTAAAATTCCACGAGGGTTACTATTTAGGCTCCATCTATTTAGATATAATATTAATATTGGAATAAATTCAATACTTTGAAATACCCTTACACTTTTCTGACAATTTCTACAAAAATATAGGATCCTGTTTTCATTGAAAGGATTTGATGTGACATATATATTTCTTGAATTACATTCAGCACAGAATTTATCAAGAACTAATAAATTTAAAATTCCATTTATAAAAATATCAATGAATTTTTCTGTAATTAATGGTACGTTTTCAATTAAGCCTTGGCCTTTAATTTTTCTTAGATAGCTGGTAATTATAACGAAAAAATTACCGTAAAGATTCAAATTTTTAACTCTTCCAAATTTACGAGAAAGGTCTTGTAATTTTTCCAAAAGTTCAAAATCATAGGATGAGATCAAATTTGAGACTTGCTTGAAATCAAAGTTCTTCTTCTCAATACCAGATTTAATTAATGATCTAATTGTTTTAAAAAACTGTTCAGGGAGCATATTTTAGGTTATTTATATATATCCAAGATTGGATTATGAAATAGCGAACATATTAATTAATTATTTAATCTAGTAGCTGCGCTATTTTATTAGAAACGCTTTGTATATTTAAAAAGACCATGCCTAATGAAGCATTGCTTTTTGCCAAAGTACAAAGAATGGCGTTTGATCCGGCTCTTGAGAGAATGATTAAACCGTCAACTCCTTCTATGAGAATCCTCTTGAGAGCCCCGCGAGCAAGTTCTTCTACTGCACGTTCGGAAACGCTCAAGATAGCCGCGCCCATAGCGCTTGTTATGCCCTCATTTACATCTCTTGCAAGTGCAGAACAAATTGGTAGACCTTGAATTGAAACAACCGCTGAACCTTGTATGTCGGAATTTTGAGCTTCTAATCTACGTAAAAGGTCAGTTAACTCCGAGATATTCTCAGACAGTAGAGTGCACCTCTTTCCAGTTGTATAGTTTGTTAATATCTATGCTCAAAAAAATATCACTCAATAAAAACGTTGGTCTATATTAAAATAATAATTGATTAATTCTTTTTAATATTAACTTTTAATCCAAACTTATAATTGAATTTTAATTTAGTTTTTATTTAATTTTATCTTGGAATTCTTAAAAATGCTATGCCTTACTTGCCTTACACGCTTAGTAATCCTGAATCGCAATCGTTATTAAAAATATAAAAATAAAATGAAAATGTTTAAAAAAAGGAATAATGAAAAATTAGGGTATAACACCTTTTAGGTGATCATTGAATTTAAGTTTTTACTCATGGCCGCTTAGAACGGTTTGAACTAAAACTCGCTTGTTTTCAAGTATTTTATACCCTATTTTTTTCTTTTTGT
>JAUXAJ010000145.1 GCA_030620005.1 Promethearchaeota archaeon
CTTGGGAAGAAATACCGTTCATGGATCTCGGTAATGGGATTATCATGATTTCTGTAAATCATACCTCTATTTTTGCCTTATCTGGTGCGGAACCTGGAATAATTCCTGATGATACTAATGGTGGCGATGGTGGGGGTGGAGGCGGTACTACTGGAGGGGGTGTCGCCGCCACTGATGAGCCTGAACCATCAATCGAAGAATTTCCTTTTTTGATGGTTATTATAATCGTAATCGCTTCTATATCAGTTTTATCTATTGATGGAGCCACATTAGTATTAAAACGATCAAAACAAGGAAAATCGTTAATCTTGCTCAAAAAATCAGAGCAAGAAAAAATAAGGCAAAAATCGGTCGAGACCGAGGTAATGCCAGATAAAGAAGCAACAGAAGAGCTGGTTGATATTAGAGACGAGATTGAACCTAAGAAAATTGTTGAAACGAGTGAAGTCAAGAAGAAAAAAAAGGTGTCTATTGCTTATGAAGCTGAAACAATAGATTTGGACGAGGCAGAGAAGAAGGAATTGGAAAAAACAGAATCGGAACTAGGTATAGAAGAACAAAAATTTATCTGTGTCGTGCACAAGGGTTCAATAGATGGACCAGTTTATATATGTCCTAAATGTAAGACTTTTTACTGCGTTAGGTGCGCTACAGCCTTGAAAGAGAAAGGCGAAAATTGCTGGTCGTGCGATAATGAATTTAAGATTTGAAATATTATCTTCTATTATTATTACTTTATTTATAAGTTCTCTCTATTTGATATAATCCATGTAGCGACCCATCCAATAAGGCAAGGTGTAATCAATACCGGGATTCTGGCTATGTCCCGGATGGTCTTTATTAAACCGATAACTTCCTCTTAATCCAAAGGGACTTCTTTGCCACACGAAATCGGTTTCTCCTAACTCATCAACGCCTAATGCAAATTTGCTCTTTGGATCGGTATTGGTAAATTCTCCAAAAATTGCTCCATATAATAAGTTTAAAATGTGGATGGAATCATCGTCAAACATTATGCTATACATGTTGGCTTTCTGATTGATTATATCTTCCCAATCTTCGACTTGTGGTATGTGCCATTCTCTGGAAGGAAATCGCCACCTTGCAAATCGGTCTAGATTGTCAATGATATCATCTAATCTATAACGCATTCTACTATCGTGCAATATATCATTTTCCAAATCAAAATCGTTGATTATCATCCAAGCTAAATTAAAGAACGAATTTCTATGAAATTGGAGATATTCGTGAATATTTTGATTATAGAGAGTTCGAAGGTATTCCTTTACATCTGAATCTTGTTCCAGAAAACATGTTAAGAAAGCGCTTTCAACGGCCAAATTATTACCGTAATAAGAGCCGCTTTGGTCTATCGTGAAATGATAAGACGCACTAAGAAAGCGATTTAAAATTTCGTCGTAATACGCTGAATAATTTTCAGGCTCAACCATTTTTCCAAAATTTAGGAATCCTAATATAATATCTCCTCCCGAAGTCCAGGGAATTCTTGGAAAAAGGCTAGCCTCGTCGTGTCCCCTTCCTTCTCCTATTTCTTCTTCGCCGTTAATCACGTGCCAATTAGAACCTATTAAACAATCAAGGACATCGGTTCCATCACTTCCTATTGTTTCCAATATTGTATTTCTTAGGTTTACATTAACGCCCCAAGGTGCTTTAGTTTCAGTAAGTAATTTATAGGTTATGCCGTACCCAAAAAAGAGTCCTATGTGTTGGTCTCTCGATGTCCTTGCTTGATACCACCAATCTTTCCATTCTCCTTGACCAGGATACTTATTATCTGCGCGACCGAATTCTTTTTCGTAATTCTCATCGACCACATATTGACCATTTTCGTTTCGATCGTAAAAGAAATCTACAAATCTACGATGATTTGCTGGCGTATCTTTAATGGCAAATCTGGCGAGGTTACCCGGTAAACCAGTGACATGAGTTAAAACGTGCAATCCGTCAGTAGGTTTTTTTATTTTTCTCAAGCATTCGTTCGCCTCTACGGGGTTGCCTTCCTCGCAAGCTACGGCGTAATGAAACGCTAACGATGCCATATAAGTCCCTGTCCATATGGGAGAGTCTCCATATCCGCCAATGGGATTTTGATCCCTAACTTTTCTAAATTTTGAATCTTCATTATATAAATAATCGTTCAAATCAAGTTTATACTGGTCGTAATCGTAGAAGGGACTAGTAATTCCTTCTTCGAAGCGGATTTCGCAAATGGTCGTGGCGCAATCCCAACTTTCTTTACAAGTGTGATATTCGTCAGTCCAATCTTCGAAGATTTGAGCTCGTTTTTTCAAGAAAGCCCAATCAGCGTCGTCGTAGAACCCCTGAAAGCTTCTTTCTCCTACATATGCACAATCGTCAGAATCCCACCAATAATACTTGTCAAGTTCTTGGTTATATGAACTCATGTCAAAAAAAATGTAGAACCCAAGGCCAAAATATCCAGAAGGCACGACAAATATAGAAATTAATATAGCAACCTTTATTTTCATAAACATGGGAACTCCTTTCCCTTTCTCAATTATCCTCATTTTTTTCCCTTTTTTTTCATTAATTAATTTCTTTAGCTAATTGTATAATAATCAAGGTTATCGCGACGATTTTCCTGCGTGTATCTATTCTTGTTCCTTTTTCTACTAATCTCATAAAACTGCTACTTCCATTTAAATGAATACGAAAAACACAAATCCTAGGAACGAATATGTTATCGTAATTATTACTAATCCGGCTAAAGATGCCAAGCTAATTTTAATAAATTGATTTTTAAAATCAGATCTCAACAATCCTTTGAAATCTTTCAAGTAGATATTAATGTTTGTTTTTAGATTGTTAATAATTCCTTTAGTTGGAGCTTTTAATTGTTTTTCGTCTGGGGCATGAACAATAATTTCTCTTTTAAAACCGTATTCAGAATTAAACTCATTGTTTAATTTCGTTACAATTTCAAATTGATATATTGTTAACACGATTAATATTACAACTCCTAAAAAGATATCCCATCCGTCTAAATAGGTCAAATAGACGTCTGGAAGCCAGATAAACTTGAATGCTAATAAGAATCCTTGTCCGAACATTACAAAAGTGAGTAAAATATCGAAAACAGTTAATGTCCTAAATCCCTTGCGGTACATGTCGTTTTTATCCGTATCTTCCATGCTTTTAATCCAAATAAAGTTTTTTCCTGAAATTGGCGTTATAAGGGTAATTTCTTCAATCCTTAGTCGTTTCTTTTTTATCTCTATACTTTGACTAATTCCTGCGCTAAGAGAAGAAGAAACCATTAAGACGCTAAAAATGAGTAAAAATTGAGGTATAAAAATTCCCAATAAATGTAAAGGCTGAAAAATATCATCAATTTCAACAAGTAAATTCGTTACAACAAAAATTATTAGAAATATGACGCCTAAAATAAGCCGGTATTGAAATCTATCTGACCTAACATGTTCTACTTTTTTTTCAGACATGTCAAACCCAAAAATCTTATCAAATAATTTTTCAAACGCATTGTTCTTTGGTAAGTGGTTTACTTTTTGAAGAATAATTTTATCGTTTGTATAAATCGCAATTAATTTTCTCGGAAATAAAATTAACATCAATCCAGCAAACCAGATCAAGAACATTGGGATGAGCACAAATTCTAATAAACCCGCATGGTGATTTGCCGCAAAGTAAAGGCTGCATTCTATCCCATAATAAACGAAAAAGAAATTAATAAAAAGAAAAACAAACCATATATAGTTTTTATCCGCATCTCTTACTCGAACAGCTTGAATTTCTTCTTTCTTAAGAATAATTTCCGTAATTCTACTTTTAAACGATATTTTATCGCCCAAACAAGAAATAATAACACTATAATAAGTAATTAATGCGTAAATGAGCAGTATTACTCCAGATAATAAGGGAAAGATTCCAAAGACGAGATTTAATGGAATTCCTCCTATTTGAAAGAGCATTAATTCGGGCTTGCTGGATAAAACATGCGCTAAAATTGCTCCTACGATAAATAATGCTGAAGAAAGCACCTTGATTTTTGGAAAAGACCGTAAATTTATAGTGTTATTAGAAGCCATGGTAATGGTTTTTAACTCATTATTTATAGTATTAGGTTTTTTGATTAATAATAGTTACTAAATATTTTTAAGCTGCTAAGTTGAACATATTTTATCATGGATACAATTACTTCTTGGACAATTTTTGCTGTATTGCTAGTTATTATTCTTTATTTGCTTATACAATACCTGAGGACTAAAATGTTCTATTTCTCAAAGATGGATCTTAGTTCTGTCGTAATGAAACCAGTTAAAATACCTTCCGGAGATATCGAATTAAACGGCAAATTGATATTGCCAAAAATTGTTTTAGACGATAAAAATCAACTTATATCAAAACTTCCTTTAATTTTTTTGAACCATGGATGGAGCCAGAATGTTGATATGATGATGCTCATGGAATATGCAGTGCCCTTAGCTATTGGAGGTCCATACGCAATTCTTGTTTACGATTGCAGAGGTCATGGTAAAACACCTGGTAAAAAGAAGTTAAACTCAGAAATTTTTGATGACATCCCTAAAGTTATTGATTTTGGAGAAAAACTTGATGACATCGACCCGAACCGTTTAGGGTTCATGGGAATGTCATTTGGAGGAGAAGTTGCGTTAAGCCGGGCTTATTCTGACGAACGCATTAAAGCGGTCGTTGCTATGGCGAGTCCCCACGATGCAAAGGCAAGTTTTTCAAGGAAACCCGAATCATTTAAAGCAAGAATGAATCTAGCATTATTAGGCTCAGTTGGAGTGAAAGGAAAAAAAATTTCAGATGAGTCTAACGAAAGTATTTCTCCTAAATATATTCTGAAAAAAGAACGTAAAGATTTAAATGGTCGAGTATTTTTAATACACGGAAAGCACGACAATCTCATTCCGATCGATGATTTTGTGAAAAATCGTGAAATCTTAGGATTACCAGACGATCAAGTATTGATCCTTGAGAAGGGCGGACATGCCTCCTTTCGTCAAGAATTATTAATAATCGCAAGTGCCTTAAGATTTTTTAGAACTAAGCTCTAATAGGCTTTGTTTTGTTTATTTTATTTCAATTTTGCGGAAAAATGAAAACGACTTTTACCGCGTTAGAGATTCTCTTGTTCGCCAACGCGTCAAATGCCTCTTGGTATTTTTCGAGCGGAAAATTGTGCGTGAGAAGAGGGGATGTATCAATCCGTTGATTGTCTAGGAATTCCATGAAAAATTCAAAAGCGTGTGCCCTTTTTCCTTCGAAGTTTTCAATTGAAAAAGCGTTAGATCCAATTACTTCGAGCTCTTTAAAATAATGAGGCGTGTTTTCCCATCTTCTAGGAGTATTAACTCCTGGAAATACAAGACGACCTTGGGCTTTTAAAACGCGTATTCCGATTTCCAAGGTTTCGGCTGAACTAATATTGTCAATAATTCCATCTACTCCATCAATTGACCATTTTAATCCTTTATCGGGGGTATAAAGCTCGAGGTTCAAGT
Organism: Promethearchaeota archaeon; assembly: GCA_030620005.1. The sequence goes on from JAUXAJ010000145.1 coordinate 5,535, forward strand.
AATCCGAAATCTCTTCGATTAACTCATCCCCGCTACTCATGAACACGTGCTTCGCACCAAATTTCAGGGCCAATTCTTTTTGAAATTGATAGCGACCTACAGCTAGAATATGCTCGACATTAAGTAAATTTCTTAAACACATTACAATCGACAATCCAATTATTCCAAGACCGTAAACTAACACGACCGACTTAGGATTAGGATTTAAAATTAAAACTGAATGAAAGGCGACGGAAAATGGATCGGCTACTACTGCTTGCTCAAAAGTTACTCCATCTGGAATGTTAAAGCATTGCGACTCGTGAACAGCAATGTAAGGAGCAAAACCTCCAAATCCTTTGGTTACACCTAGATGCATTCCTTGAGGTATTTGTCCTCTTTGGAAGTTGTGACAATGCGTGTAATCACCTCTTCTACACCTTGGACATTCGGGGTCTATTCCGCGGGTTTTACACGGAAACCACGGGCTTATAGCTACTCTATCGCCCTTTTTCAAACGCGATACCTTAGACCCTACTTTATCTACTATGCCAACTGGTTCATGGCCCATTATCTGGGGAAAAGAGATAAATGTTTGTAGCGGATTGTCCATTGCTCCGCTCAAGGTGACTTCTTTCATATCGCTTCCACATATCCCGCAATAAATGGTTTTGATTAACACCCAATCTTCAGAAACCAAAGAAGGGATTGGGACTTGAGCGATACATACGGGACCTCCAGCTTTCCAATATCCGCTCGATTTCCTCGATCCTCGGATATATGCCTTAATTAACTTACCCCACTTCTTCCTAAATTGGAGGGAGGGCATGGCATGTCCTTTCTCGATAGTCGTCATTTTACAAGACCCTCCTTATTGTTTTTAAAAGAAAACGCTATTTTTATCGATTCGTGCTTATCCTGCGCACGGGCTGTGACCAATGCTTTTTTATATTCTGACAACGGAAACTTATGCGTGATCATCGCAGACGGATCGACTCGACCTTCGTGAATGAATAGATAGTAGTGATGGTAAGCGTGCTCATAACGTCCTTCGAATTCCTCAATTGCAAAAGCATTACTTCCAATAACATTAATTTCTTTAAAGTACCAAGGGGTCCATTCAAATCTTTTTGGAGACGATACGCCCGTTACTACTATAACTCCCGATGTTTCGCGATTTGTTTCGAGGTCTTTTATTCTTGCTCTCACGATTCTGATGCCTATTTCGAGAGTTTCTGGTGACGCAACCGTGTCAAAAAGGTAATCAACGCCTTCTATAAGCCAAGGTTTCTTGCGTTTAAAATAGTAAACGTCACAATTTGCATAATCGGCAATCTTCTCGATAATTTCGTGAGTTGGGGAAGACTCAAGAATAAGGTCAGCACCAAACTTGCGCGCCATTGCAGCTTGGTGGGGAAATCGAGCAATTGCTATGACTTCAACATCCTTAAATACATTCTTTAATACAAGGATGGTTAACAAGCCTAAATTACCACAGCCATAAACAGCACATGTAGAACCAGGGGGAGGTCTTACCTTTAATACCGAATGAAATGCTACCGAAAATGGATCTGAAAGAATTGCTTGATCCCAAGTAATATCGTCTGGAATGGGTATTGCCATCGACTCATGAGCTGGAAAATACTCGGCAAATCCTCCAGTAGCATCGCTACTATTGCCCACATGAATACCCGGACTGAGGATACCCTTCGAAAAGTTCCTGCACAGGGTGTTTTTTCCTAACTCACAAGCTTCGCAAACTGGCTGGATTCCTCTAGGTAGGCAGCTAATCCAAGGATTGAGAGCAACTCGTTCACCAACTTTTAGGTTTACTTTCTTGCCCACCTTCTCAACAAAACCAACGGCTTCGTGTCCTAACACTTGAGGCCAAGATATAATTGCCGTCATTGGATTGTCTATATTACCATCGAGAAAGACTTGTTTATGGTCACTTCCGCAAATCCCACAATACTTTGTAGAAACGACGAGCCAATCGTCGTTCTTTATTTTAGGCATTTGGATGTCCTTTAACCGCAAGTACCCAAGTTTCGTGAGATACCCTTTCAAGCCAAATACTCCTAAAATGCGACCTATTGCCAGTCTTGGAAGCTTATATTCGAACACTAATGCTTTCATAATAATAAAATAGCAGAATTTTTTTTTTGTTATTAGTTGAAGAATTAGACTTCTATTTATTTTAATCTAATCATTTTTTAACCAAGGAATATAATTACTTTGTAATAATTAACATTAAAACATGAAGTCATGAAACAGCAAGTACGAATAGGAGTTGTATGTTTGGCTAGAAAAACGTTTGATTTCGAAGCAGCAAGTCAAATTTACAAAGAACTCCAAAAAAAGATGCGTAAAATAGAAAATATTGATTGGGAATTTATCCTTGAATTGGTAATTGAGATTGAAGACGCTAAAGAAGCGGCAAGGCTTTTGACCACTAGAAGCATCGATGCGTTGATATGCATTAGCGGAACTTTTGCTTTAGGACATTTGATTTTGGAACTATATAAAGCAATTGAACGGCCTATCTTACTTTGGGGGTTAAACGAATTACCCTACGATGGTGGAAAGATTCGGCTTAATTCGGCTTGTGGGATAAATTTAAACGCCTCTAATTTATACAAGGCTGGTGTAAAAAATTATTATGTTGTCATTGGAGACGATATAGACCAAGATTGGTTAGACGCAATCCGTATAATAAAGGCTTTTAAAACTGCGCATGTTGGAATAGTTGGTTATAGAGCAATGGGATTTTTTAATTTAGATGTGGAAGAGCTCGATTTATACAAGCAAGTTGGCGTTCTCATTGATCATTACGTGTTAAACGACATTTTTGAGATTGAAGTGGACGAAAATGATGTGAATAATCGTAAAGAGCAGATTAAATCCATTTTTGATGTTTCGAGTTTGCAAGCAGGGCAAATAGAAAAAGTTGGTGAACTTGCGGTCAAAATTAAAAAATTTATCGAGAAAAATTTCCTAACAGCAATTGCAATTCGTTGTTGGCCTGAATTTGCTTCAGAATTTGGAATCTCTCCTTGTGCTGCGATGTCTATACTGCAATCAAAAGGAAATATTATTGCATGCGAGGGAAATGTTCTCGGTGCGCTATCGATGCTTGCTCATCAAGCAATTGGTGGTGAAACGCCTTATTTAGCCGATTTTTCGCAAGTAAATTTCAAGGAAAACTTCGCACTTTTATGGCATTGTGGAGTGGCACCGTGTAATTTATGGGATGGTAAATGCGTTAGGTCGTTAGATCCTTATTTTGCCGGAGGGAAGGGGGTAACAGCTGATTTTGTCATGAAATCTGGGAATATTTCAATACAAAGGATAGATTTCGCTATGGGGGAACATCGAATATTTCTTCAAGAAGCAGAGGCCATTCTAATGGACAAGGAACTCAAAGGTACGTATGCAAAAGTAATTTTTAAAGAAGAATTAAAAACAGTCTTAAATAAATTAATTGAAAACGGGATTGCGCATCATTTATCTGTAGTTTATGGAGATTTTATTAGACCGTTTCAAATACTTGCGAAAATTATTGGCTGGACCATTATAGAATGAAATAAAAAGACAAAGTCAACATTTAAAAAATCAATTCATTTTGTGTTTTAATATATATTACTCTTTAATTATTTCAAGTTAAAAGAAAAAATCATGGCAAAGAAAAGAGCACCCGTAAAAAAGAAGAGGAAACCAGCAGCAGCAAAAAAGGAACCCCTTGTTAAAGCTACGCAAAAGAAAGCTCCAGCAAGTAGCATGATGTCTACTGCAACACAGTTTTATAGTGTAGCCGAAAATGGATCTTTAAGAAAAGTTAATAAAATTGATTTTAGAGATAACAAAGTATTTTTAATTAACGACATTAAAACAATGTATTTATGGTTTGGGCAAAAAGCTTCTAAAAAGAAACAAGATCTCAGCGTTAAAAAAGCAAATATCTTAAATCAAAAAAGGAAAAAACCAGCTAAAATTCAAATTATACGTCAAAACAAGGAGTTTGGATCTTTTTTAGCCATGATGGACAGTTTAAAAAATGGTTTAAATGAAAAAAAGACCATTGAAAGAAGACCTGAGTTGAAAATTAAAATAAAAAGCACATTAGAACTCATTGAAGCGGGATTAGATCCAGACTTAGAAGCAGAAATTACAATCGCTGCCCATGAGCTCATGCAACAGAAAAAGTCGTACGAGGAATTATGCAGAATACTTGCTGAAATTCAATTATCTATCTTGAAAGGTAAGAAAAAACATATTGAAAAAGATATAAATAATATAATTGACGAGATACAAAGATCTTCGTCGACATACGACGAACTGTGCTGGTTAATAGTCGAATTAAGCCTATTAAAAGACAAAAAATCTTTTAAGTAGTAAATTCAATAAGCGTTATTTATATCAGGCTTTAACCGAGGCTTTTTCGTCAGTTTCTCTTTTTATTAACATTAGCTCGTTGATTTCTCTTGCGACACCTTCAAAATCCATCGGAAATTTGTTGAATAACTTGCTTTTCTCAGAACCTAACTTGGCAAATCTATACCACGATCTTACCACTCTTTTTAAAGGACCAGAGAGTTCTACCGCGCTTTCAAGGTCGTTCAGAGTGTTTTCATCGAAACCTCCGAAAATAGCCCAGAAGAAAAAGAAGCAAAGTCCTGGAAACATAAAAATCGCCATTAGAAAAAGTAATCCATATACTACTAAAGGTCCTACAAATGGCACGAGAAAGAACTCAAACACCGTTACTATTCCATAGAGAATAGCAGTATAAACAACACCAGCTAATGCCGTGGAAATCCAAGTTTGCCAATGGTTAACATTTAATTTAATTATCTTAAAATGGATGTATGCCCAAAGAATGGCTTGCTTTATGTAGTTGGCGAGATAATTGGGCCATATCAAAACCCAAATTCCAATGTCATAATAAAGTCCGATAATTATTCCAATCGTTTGGAGACAATTCACTAATAAAGTGACGTAGATTCTAACAATGAGGTGACCCGTGCCGATTTGAACGTTGGCAACTAATGAAGAAAAAGAGAATAATACGTCGCATATTAAAACTGCTACGAAAATCTCTACAAATATGGGATAATTTTTCGTCCAAATGCTTTTATAAAGACTTGGAACTATTACAATTATAATTGGAACAAGAAATCCGATGTATTGCCCGTAAGTACGAAAAGCATTGGAGATAATCCATTTACAATACTTTCTTTTATCGTTAAAATATCCTTCCGATAGCGCCGGAGCTACATTGTTTGTCCAAGCAAAAGTCATTAAAGTGCATAAGCTAACTAAAGCCTGTACGAATAAAAACAATCCATATAAACTGGAATATCCAGGTAAAAAAGTGATGAAAAGTATCAAATTTATTGTATCAAAAATCTGCCAAGTGAAATTGTGTAGCATGGCTCTTGTTCCATAACTAAAGGTTTCCTTGAATACTTCTTTTGAAATATCAAAGATAAATACATCGCGAATAGAAAAGCCCATTTGTTGAGCAACTTTGGAAAACATCCATCCGCTTAATAATAATTTTAAGAAATCGTCCGTGAAGGCTCCAATGATAATCCCAATAGCAACACCCATGATAGTTCCTATAGCAGGGTTTGCTCTTCCAACAAACAAACCGATTTGTGCTCCTATAAGGTAAGTCAAGAGTTGGAAGGCTACACTAGCAATGCCGATTTTTGAAACCTTGTTATATTGATGAAAGCCCTTAAGAGCTTCTTGAAAAACGGAGAGCCAGCCAGGATATTGGATTATTGAATAAAGAACAAAAAGCCAAATCAGATATTCGTAATTTGTTTCCGTAAAAAAGACTATAGCGACGATTGAAATACCAGTGACTTGAAGTAATCCGGAAAATGCTTGAAACCAAATGAATAAACGGATGAATTGCATCGTCCGGTCAATATCCTTTACACGATATTCTGCGATGAATCTGGCTAATGAAATTGATAGTCCAAAATTGAATAAGGTAAAAATAGCAATAAAAAGATTTATGACAATTTGAGAGATTCCAAAGGCTTCTGGAGAAATTAACAACTGTGTGGCGACTGTAAAAAGAAGGATGAGCGGAGTGTAAATCAAACCGAAATAAGCATTTCCAAGTATCCGATTATACCCTATTTTCTCAAATCCTTTATAATTGCCGAAGTTAATTTCATTCTCTGCGACAAAAGGTTCGTTCTTTTTAACATTTTGGTCAGAATTCAGTTTTAATCACGATTCTTGAGATTAATTACTCTTTCTTCTTTATAATATAAAAATCTTCCGATATTGAATGTTCAATATCCCTTGAAATACTAAATTACCAGTAATGCCGGGTAAAGTATGGCAGAACATTTTCATATTGTTCGTTTGCCCAGTTTTATAGGAATCTTCTTGTTTTATCATTAGTTTTTCAGTTTTTGTCAATTTCATAAAAATTTACAATTATATGATATAAGTTTTAAATACAATTTCAACTAACTACTATCAAGAGATTTAATAAAAATACAAATAATTGATAAAAAAAAGTCATGAATTCTAATAACGATACGAGTGAAACTGGAAATGAGAAAGTTTTTTCGAGTTCAGATAAAGAAATTGATTATCATGATTATGAATCCTTTGAGAAAATTGGGTATCAAAGGATTATTGGAGTTGCCTATTTTGTATTGAGTTATACACCAATTATCTTGATATTTACAATCCTTACGCAAGCATTAGTTTCGCCTGGAGCTTGGGGGATTGGTAATATCATCACGCAAGTATTTCTGTCAATTTTTACATTTTTTGATTTTGGTCTTTCACAAGCATTAGCCCGCTATATTGCTGAATACCGCTTGAAAGATATTGAACGGACTAAACAATACATCCGATTGTTCATATGGTTCCAGGCGTTTTCTGGTCTATTACAAGT
>JAUXAJ010000189.1 GCA_030620005.1 Promethearchaeota archaeon
AATCTGATTTATAACATTATTTATCTTAGTAATTAAACTATGTTTTCTCTTAGGATCAAAGATTTCTTCTGCAATACGAATATTTCTACAAATAGATTTTAATGCATCATCGTATTTTTTTTTCTTTCTTAATTCAGTTCCAATTTCTGTATTATTCTTTATTATCTCAAGGTATATCGAATCAATATTATTTTTGATTTTTTTCTTTATTTGGTGTTTACAATCAGTTTTCTTCACTTTATTGGTTATAACTAAAGCTTCATTAAGAATTTCAACAGCTCTATTGAATAATTTTTGATTTTTTAATTTATCTGCTTGATTTATTTTATAATTAATTTGAGAAAGAGAAGTTTCATCAATTAATTCTTCAATAAGACTAAAGTTTGGATTTCTTATTTCAGTATCTGTGATTTTATCAAGGAGTTTTAATGAAATATTTATTAACTCAATAGATTTATCAAAATTGTTTTTGTAATTTAATATATTTACTTGAGTTTTTATCAAATTAATATCATATAAATATGTTTTCTTCATTTTTTCATTGATTTCTTTTAATATTTGGGATTTTTCTTGAGAATCGAACATTTTATGAGTTTTTTTAAGAGCATTTTCATAATCAAAGAGAAGAAATTGGTAATCAATTACATTAGGTTTTAATTTTTCCTTTCTCCATTTCTTGAAACCTTGAGTTTCCTCACCTTTCCATATAGACTTTTTTCCTGTTTCTTTCTCGAATTTATTATATATACTGTTAATCTCTGTATTACTATTTAATATAGCTTGCTTATTATTACCTTTATTAATTAATGACCTTATCTGATCTAACGACTCTATATTAAGTAAGTCTTTAATTTGATTGATTTTAGATTCAATAGTTCGGATTTCATTTATATTATGATTAATAACAATATCTAATGAATTCTTATACATTTTAAGTGCATCATGGAGTTTTCCTTTTTTTAGATTAATATCTCCTTTTTTCACTAAATTTTTTTGCTTTTGCTTTTTATATGTTAGCAAAATTTCTCTTGCTTTTTTTTGCTTTTGCTTTTTATATGTTAGTAAATACAAGTAGATGCCCATAACTCCCCCAATAACGCCTAAAACGATAAGAGCAATAATACCAGCTAAATCCGGATTTGTTACAATCCCAATAAATATTATTTGTACTAAAAAAATCAATATAAACAACAAGCATAAACAAGAAAAAATTTTACAAACCTCAGCAGGTTCACCCATAGTATACATAAGAAAATATTAGTATTTAAATGTCAAGCAATAAACAATTATATTTCTTAATTTATTATCAGTAATTTTTGAAGAATAATTCTTTCGAATAATTGAAGTGGAAACTTCTTGGACATCCTTATCAATCAATTAGTTAATGATATTGACTGTATTCTTAAGCATTTGCGAGAAGTTCTCGTTGAACACGCCTGTTTTATGTATTTTATTATGACTAACTCTCGCTTCGAATCGAATTTCTGGAGCTTCGGATGTTCTTGCTAAAGCAATTAAGTTCAATTCAATTTGATGATCTATTTAAATTTGACGCCATTTAAAATTCTTTTTTTCACACTTTCTATTTTGTCGTTTTAGAATTTTTACTTGAACACAACTTTCGTATTTCATTGGTAGCAGGGTCAATAACGGGAAAGCAAGGGCAACTATAGTTGATAAAGAAAGCTAATCTCAAAAGATTTTTAATAATTTAGTGGTATATGAATTATATGACTGAAAATGATTTAGCTCAATTTATTTTACCATCATTATCCGTGTTAACAGATGATTTTAATGTCTTAGTTAATGAAAAGGTTAAAGTGATGAGTGATTTCACTTTTTTAAGGGAAGAGAACAAGTATAAACTAGAGATAAGTTTTGCTGAGACGGATATAAGTATTTATCGAGAAATTACTTTCAATAAATCTGACCCGACAATATTAAAACATTTTAAATTTTATCGTGATTCGCAAACAGACATTAATGTTATCAATGTTCCATTTATAGTTATTGAATTAAAGAGAGGACGGTTCACGGTTGATTCAATTAGGGCTCGTAATGAGGTAGCACGGAAAATTAAAAGAATATTTCCGTTTTGTTCTTATATTTTACTTGGTGATCAAACAACAAAGAAGATAGAGACTGTATTTAGGCATGGAAAAAACTTCGATGATTTCTTTATTTATAAAGATTCTATAACAAAAGAACAAATTGGAACCATCAGAAACACTTTTATAACCCCTTATATGAAGAATCTTAAGAATATCAATATATTATAGTGCGGTTAAATCTGACACGTTCTAGTAAATGAGGAAGATTAGAATTAAAAGAATCAATTAAGGAATGATAGAACTCTATCATTATTTAGGAGAATTAGAACATAAAGAAGGTGAACAAAAAGAATGAAATATAATGAAAATGACATTATAAACATATATAACAATGCTCTAGATTCTATTAACAATATATACAAAAAAGAAGTATTTTATAGAAATGCTAATCTTGGTGTAAGTGGACAAATATTAGAAGATATCATTTATTATTACACCGTAAAAGCTTTCAAAGAATAAATGATTGAATATATAAATCTTTTATTTAGGATTAAACCTACTTTATACAAGATCATTATCTTCTCCTAAAAATTAAGTATTAAAAAGAAAATAGTCTATTATTATAATATGAAATGCAATTTTTGTTTAGAAAATGAAGCCATATTAAACTTAGGAGATAAATATTCCATAACAATTCTGGGAGACAATACATTTAATGAAAAAGCATGGGCTTGTGAGGATTGTCACCAGAAATTTAAAAATCAAAAATATTTAGATTCAAAAAAAGGATTTAGAATCTTTTATCCATAATATTTCAAATACAATTCACATTTTCTTAGAAAAATGGAATTAAGAAAAAATAGTAATATTAATTTGTATTACATTTTGGAATGGTATTTTCAGGGTAGGGGCGATACGACACCAACTATCGCGATTAATAAGAATTATTTAAGGGAATTAATTATTTCTGAATGTATATCTTCAGAGGTGTTTTCTTTTATATACTTTATGAAACATTCTAAATTACAGAAGGTTTTTGGTTTGTTAATTTTATGCTTTATATGATACAATTTGTCTAATTTTTCATCCCTCTTCTTAATCTCAATTTGAACAATTGGAACTCTAACTCTATCTTCTTCTCCTTGGGTTATTTCTTTCATACAATATGGGCATTTTTCAAGTAAATACATTGATCCAGACCTATAATCAGTGAAAAATTGAGGTTTGTCTTCTTTCTTTTTAGCTTGTGTAGTTGGTTTCTTTTTAGTTCTTATCATTAAGGGAAAAATACAAAATATTTGAGAAAGTAAACATAACAAATAGGTCAAATCCCATCTTAACTTCAATTCATTCTTACTTTTAATTACTCCAATGTAATCACCCTTCATACTCCTTTCAATAGCCACAAGTTCCCCCCAATTGAAACAATTACCATTAAATATTAAACTGAGGTGAGAAATAGCATTTCTAGATTTTCTGTATAACATTAGATCTCCTTTAGGTTTATTATCAAATATCACAGTTTTATCCCCAAAGAGTTTTTGAAGCATTGAATTACTTTTTTTATAAGCTTCATATAATAATTCAAGTTTTGGGATTTCTTCCCTATTTTCAATAGAATCCTTTAAAAGCGTAAAGGAATAAAACACTTCTTTAATTAAAATCGCATAGCTTACACATTCTTTCTTTTGCTCTTCACTTAGATCCTTTATATTCTTATTGAATAAAATCTGAGAGATAATATTTATGGGATCATCTTTAGTTGCAACGACACCATTGAATATCATTGCTCCATCAAAGATAGCACTGTATTCAGTTTTCCAATTCTTAAATATTTTATTTTCAAATCCTTTAGTAATATTTTCTAAAATCGGAGAAATATCATCAGATCTTAGAAGTAGAATGATTAGATTTTTCAGTTGATATATTAAATCAAGTTCTAATTTATCGAGCTCTGACATTTTAGTTTGAAAAATTCTCTCAATGATACTTGATGATTGGTTAATTTCTTCCTCAGTTGGATTTAAATCTTTAAAATGTTGCGTGGGCAAATGCATAGAAAATTTAGGAATGATATCCATAACTGCAAATCCCATATAACCTTTTGATCGAGTTCCAAATATAATTTTATCCATAATATCACTTAAATTTTATCTTAAACTAAAATAAACACCACAGAAATATATGCTTTTCCCCATTTCCCCCATAATTGGGGTCTCGCCGTGGTGCTCTCCATTACTCGGGAAAATTATCCATAAAGAATACATTTACTCATCCATTTGTTCTTCAATAAGTCTTAGCAAATAATTTATTGAGCTATGAGTTATATAATCCTTTAACCTTAATTTATCTAAAATTTTCCATTCGGTATTAGAACTATCTCCTCATTATTTTCGGTCGTTAGAAATGTTCGTATCGAACTTGCGGTTGGCAACGATTCCTTTTATTGCGTTTGGATTTACTTTTCTCGCCATGGTCTTGTTTCAAGTTAAAGAAGCGTTCCAACCTTTTACGAGCTTGGGAATCGCCTGTTCCTTTGCGCTTACCGCTATTGGGGCGTTTCTTTACTACAATTTCTACAAGAAAAAATTCTTATGTGAAAATAAAATTAAAATAGTTTTTGATCTAGATGGTGAGATGTTATTTTATCCAACGAAATCAAAAAAGTCTTGTTAAATTTGGTGTCAGACAATGTATGACACAAATTTATTATTTTTAACTTATATAACGCGTAACCCTATTTAGCTTAAAATCTTTTTTATTGTCTGAATAGATACCAAGAATAGTGTAAATGTCTGGCTTATAATTTAATCCCTTGTTTATACCAATTTGTCTTAAAATTTCTCTTGTATCCATAACATTTTCTTTATCAAGATAATTTTTAGTATAAACACAAATTACATGTGTTCCTTTTGCTGCCCAGGGATGTCCCAATGTTGATACTTTAGCATTCCATATTTTACCTTTAGTTGCTAATTTTTCAATATTCTCCCAGAGTCCATCAACCTTTTCTTTTTGAATAAAAATTAACCACTTCCCTGATAAAAGATTAATTTTTAATGCAATATCATCAATTAGCGTTTCATTCATTTCCAAAGGCTTACCGGTTTTTTTATTAACCAAAATCCTCCTTCGTTTAGAATCCAATTGAAAAGTTATCTCATTCGACCTATTTCTTAAAAGATTTCTTATCTCATTCTCATTACGTGTCATTAATTTCTTTTCAGCCTCATTTAGTTGACCTTTTGTTCTTATCCACAAAATTGTTGTTTCATCTGAAGGTTTCATTTCTTGTTCCAATATCTACTTTTTGGAGAATCTATACTTTTTTAATTGTTAAATTGTCTTGAACATAAAAAATATCAAATACAGGTATAAAAAGTTAACTTAAAAATTCCAGTAGAAGCAAGAAAATTATTTGAAGAAGCTAAGAAATATATGGAAAGTATTAAGCTATATAAAGCCTTTGAGCTTTTACGACAAGTTTTAGAAATTGCTCCGAATTATCAGGAAGCAAAAAGTGCCATCAATTTTGTCTGCAAAAAGATTTTGGAGTCAAATCAAAAATGGGTAGAAATAGCTAAAAAAATAAAAAATGCATCAAATTCTAAAGATTTAACTGGTAGATCGGTATAATTTGTTAGAGAAACCTTGGATCGACGTCATTAGTAACGACGGGATTCAATCTTTTGGCATCGAAGAAGTCTTGTTAAACGCTCACGAAATAACAGACATTTTCGATAGCACGCCTTTAATGAAATACGGAGTCTATCGATTCTTAGTAGCGTTTGTTTCTGACGCGTTAAATATATCTGACACTAATAGTATTGTCGCTTTTTTTCAAGAAGGAAAATTCCCATCAGAAACAATAGAAGGTTACTGCGAAACGCACGGTCGTAAGTTCTTCTTATTTAGCGATGCAGACCCGTTTTACCAAAATATCAAGCTTAAAAAACTAAAAAAGACCAATTATATCTCAAGTTTATTCCATCATCTCCCGCAAGGAAGAAATCCCATTTTCTTTCACGATGTCTTTGAGGACGAACAATGCATATCGCCATCACTATGCACCAGAGCAATTATCACCTTGAGCCCGTTTTGTATCGGGTTGGGCGTCAGTCATTATACTTCGGAAAGAAAAAGGGTTAATGCTCATGACCGTTCTAGTACGATTTAATTATATTTATACATACTAGGGCTGTAGACATATTATAATGCTTATTACACTGCATTTTCTAATTTTTTTGATAATAAGACTTTACGCCCCCATTACGCATTTTAAGACTTGGATGTATATGTGTAATTTACACGCTGATCGTATCTAAATATAACTTTCATTTGAAAATATTAAACATTTTTACTCTTTTTTCTTTTAGCACGTAAAACACCCTAAAATTAAATAAAATTTTGTTTGATATTTTGTTTGATATTTTCTTCCCACTTTAAATTTAAAGTTTTTGGAAAGTTTGCCATGAGCGTTTCAAACATTCTCGCTTCTTCGATTGCCATGAGCGTTTCAAACATTCTCGCTTCTTCGAAAACAAGGGCATTCAAGGATTTCGTGAAGATTAGGGAAGGCGAGGACGTGTAAATCTTCGGCGCATATTCTTATTTTTTTTTTCTTTCACGATGACTAATGATGATTAGCTGATTTAATCACAAAATCGTCGGACTCATTTACTTTTTATATCGGGGAACTAATTTTTCTTCAATGACAAAAATTAAAATCACATCATATCTTGACTGGGAAAGATCTTTAAAGTTGAGGTCTAAAACCGGTGCGACCCTTAGGACTCGAAAATCAGAGAAAAATACCTTAGGAGTCTCTGATGATAAATTCAAGCGGTTTTTGAAGGATTGGAAGGAAAAAAATCTTTTCTGAACTAAAAATTAAAATATCATATCTTTTTTTTGTTAAATTAGCAGATTAATTTCTTGAAGATTATTTGGTGATTAATTATTACAAGTTGGCGTTGTAAGGATTGTGACATCATCTTCACTTTTGATAATGATTTAAAAGAATCCATTTGGAGCATGTCAAATCAATGTTGTAAAAAATGCCATGGTAAAAACATTTATCCATTAACTCAAGAAGAACTTGATGCTGTATGTAAATATGAACATATATTTTTCAAGAAATGTCATTCATGTGGTAAAAAAACGAAAGTATCCAGTAAGACTGGTTCTTGTAAAAAATGCGATTATAATCACTTGCATTGGGGCAAGTTTAAATGGGAATTAGATAGAAGAATTTTTAAATGTTATAAATGTGGAACAAAAAAATGCGTATGGTGCAATCGTAAATAATTATATCATCAAAATCAGCGGTTTTGTAAATTACACGACGGTTTAAATACTTTTAATTCAAACGGAAAGACAAGACAGATTGATCCGTTAATGGAAGGGTTAATTTTGGACAATTCCCCGCTTTCATGAAAAACCGTAAATTGCATGAATTGTAGAAGTCGCGTTTACTTGAATGATATAAATATTCATTAATTCAAGGAAAAACAAGATCTTGGTAGCTTGAATCGGATTTAAATTTATATGTATAAAAAAGAAATAACTTAATTCATGAATCCTAACACCCAAATATCTTAATGGTAGCACAATGTGCTTGAAAATTCCTATCTCTCAATTAAACCTCTTCACATTATCTGCAATTTTTTCCTCTTCACATTATCTGCAATTTTTTCCTCTTCACATTTTCTGCAACTTCTATCTATCAATTAAACCTCTTCACATTATCTGCAACTTTTTCCTCTTCAATTTTTCTCCTCATTAAGATAGGTAGATCATTTTTTTCTATATTTTTGGTTAATTTAAAGAAAGATTTAAATATGACTGTTGATATATTTAATATAATGTTAAAAATAAAATTTTTAAAAATAGGTTTTAAAGGTAATATAATGACTGATTTTAACTTTTTTAGCTTAGAAACTCAAATTTCTGAAATTATTTTTAATGAGGCATTGAAATGCTACAATAATAAAAACTTTGAAGCTGCTTTATTAAATGTTAATAAAGCCATAGCATTATCCCCCGATCAAATGCTTTTTTATAGGTTAAAAGCAAAAATATTTTTAAAAAAAAATGAACTCTCACTTGCTCTAAGAGCTATAAATAGGGCTATTAAATTAAAACCATATTTCTGTGAACTCTACAAATTAAAAAATGTAGTCCTGCTATTTTCAGGTAAATTTAAGGAATTATTCATTTCTTTAGATGAATTAACAAGATTAAATCCCGAAAGTGCAATTGAAAGTAACATAATTAAGGCAAAAATTATAGGTTTTGCATTAAAGAAGCATGACGTTGCTCTCCATGAGATTGAACAGGTATTGATTGAAAGTCCTTTCCATGAGGATGCCCTAAAAGTTAAAAAGGAATTGTTAGAATTAAGATTTGATACAATAAATAATCACCTATATATTTAAAGAAGGTCAAAAAAACATGATTAATTTAACATTTTATCCTCATTACGAGGAAATGGAATATGTAATTGATGGAGCAAACGTATGCCATCATGAAAAGAAATATCGAAACACACCCGTATTAGGAAATTTGCTCTTGATGATTGAAAACTTGAAAGCATTAGGAGTGAAAGAAAATGAGATAATAATCTATTTTGATGCGACCTTATTTCATGAAATCGATGACCGCAGAAAGTATTTAGAATTCTTGAAAAAAAAAAATTTCTCTCAAACTCCTGCTGGAGTTAAGGCAGATGAATATATTTTAAATTATTGCTTGAATCATCAATCCACTCTTATTATTTCAAATGATCTCTTTCGAGAGTATTATGACCAATTACCAGATGTTCATTGGATTGAAAAAAAAAGGATTACTTATCTAAAAAATAAAAAACAGTTTCAATTTGTTCCAATGATAAAAAAAATTAACATTTAATGATATAAATCTAAAATTAAAAAAAAAAAGAGGAATTATATATGAAAAATGATGTGTTTATACTAAGGACCTTAATCGTTGATGATTTAGAAAAGCCAATATCAGATAAAAAGCTATTAAATGAATTTATTTATGTCTGCAAAGAACTATTTTGTAATAATGAAGAAATTGAATTTATTATGGGAATATTCACTATTTAGGGGAGAGAAAAACCAATCATGAACATTGAAGTATTGAATAGAATTAATGAACTTTATCATCAAAAAAAGGAATTATTTTCTTTAAAATGTAAGTATAAATTTACCTTATATTACGATCTAAGCAGAATAGGAGAATTTAAATGTCATGCTTATTCATTAAAAGAAGCGAAAAGGAAATTGGAGAAGTGGATTATCGATCCTGACTGTGTTTTCAAAGAAAAGGAAAAAGTAAAACATGAATTTGATGAAGCGGAATTAAAATTCTTAGAAAGATGCTTGACTGAAGAATTAGAAAAAAAATTTCATGATAATTATCTTAGAGGATTTGAAAGCGAATTTATTGAAGAAGAAGAGTATTACGATTAAAGAGTATTATGATTAAAAAAGTGTAAGTTCGATGTACCACATTGGAGTGGTATCACATCTAATTAAAATAAAACATCAAAAAAAAGATGACAATATTTTTTTAATGAAAAAATAAATAGTAGGAAAAGAATACTATATTCATGGTCTCCATAAAAGACATTAATATCGACATAACTCCGATAAAAAGAGCTTCCAGCGAATATGACATTGAACATTGGTTTGACAGTCTTTTCGACGATATGGGATTGAATTATCAAGCATAACAAAGAATTCTAAGGGGGAAACCCGATTGTTTAATTGGAGACATCATCATAGACTTCAAGTTCAAGATAAGCAATCGCCAGTTAACTCAATGGGTCAGTTCAAAAGGACGGCAATATATAAAAGAATATCGCGATTCCCAAGGTAAAAATCTCTGTTGAACGTTGGACATGAGGAACTTGGTAAACCCAATAAGATCCATGCACGCATGTGAAATGGTATCCCGACCGCAAGGAAGGGGGAAGGCTTAGTGGGCAGAGGATGCTGGAAAAAGCGAATGCCATCCCATCTTTCTGTAGAGTTTGAATATTTCCAAGATTGTTTATTTAAAAATTGAATTACATTACAGAAGTTCTCTAATCTAAGTAATTTTTTAATTGTGGCGGCACATATTTTTTAAATTTAGCTCTATTTTTTTTAATAAATATTAACTAACGAAAGTTTGAACAAATTTATAGAAATTTAATAGAGTATCTTGAACATTTTTTATCAATTCTTCTGAGTTCTCTAAAATCTCACACCCTCTCGGATATTGTTTTAAAACATGAAGTCCTGCACCCCAACCACTGTCTCTTTCTGAATCTTCTGGGT
>JAUXAJ010000303.1 GCA_030620005.1 Promethearchaeota archaeon
GCTACAAATGAAGGCGAACGAAAATGGCGTTTTCCTCCCTTTCAAGCGACCATGATAAAAAGCGGAAAAATATATGGAAGAGGCACGGCAGACATGAAAGGTTCAATGGTCGGTTTGATTTTAGCATTACAAATCATTGAGAAATTAAACCTCACACCGAAATATAACCTCAAAGTTTTAAATTGCACTGACGAAGAGGGGGGCCCCTATCCAGGTATTGCATATTTAGCAGAAAAGGGATACGTGAAAGGAACCATATTTTGTATGGATGGAGGTATTGAGCCCAATATCATAATTGGTTCTTATGGATCGTTGAATGCGGTCATTGAATCGTTTGGAAGGAGTTGCCATTCTGCTGTTAATTTTATGGGGGTAAATGCATTAGAACAAACTGTACCGATTTTAAATGAACTCATGAAACTTAAAGAAATAGTCGAACAACGCGAAAGTGACACCATTCCGGGCTTACCTAGACCCGGTTCGAATAGAAAATGGAACTTGTCTCCAATGTTCAATCTTAATATAATGAATGTTGGAACTAAAGCTAATATAGTGCCTGATCATTGCACGTTACTCATAAATCGGCGCATTATACCCGAAGAAAACTATGAAGACGTGAAAAGAGAAATTGAAGAAGCAATTGAAAAGGGGAAAGCAAAAAGTAAATTAATAAATGTGAAAATAACTTTCAATATCGGTTATCCCGCAATGAAAGTTGATACTAATAGTCCAAGTGTTAGGAGAATGAAAAAAGTAATGTCACTAGTTAAAAACATACCTGAAGAGAAAATAATACCAATGGGAATGATGGGTAGCACTGATATGGGGCTTGTGAATCAAATCTTAAACACGGAAGATATCATCGTGTGTGGGGTTGGAAGTGGTGGTTCTAATGGACATGGAGTTAACGAGAATATAAAATTAAGAGATTTAAAGACGTTTATCAAGGAAATAATCGTATTCCTATGTCACAATTTTTAACTTTTTTAAAAGAAAATGTATTTTATTTTATTGCTTAATTATTTTCTAATTTATTTATAAAAAAAAAATAATATCAAATAATCTGAAAATGAGCCGAATTAGTACGATTCCAAATAGAGTTCCTAAGCCACTTTTAAGGGATCTAAAGAATGAAAAATATGATAATATCATCCTTTTTGCGCTGGCTGCTTATGGGCCTCATAAATTAAAAGAATTTATTAACGATCCTAAGAAATCTATCGAAAATAGGATGGATGAGACGATTTTTCACAAATGGGTTGAAGATTTAAAAAATGCAACCTTCATTGAAGAATATCAAAGAGACGGTGAAACAATGTACAAGATTACTCCTCAAGGTGAAGATGAATTCATGAACCGTTTAGAGAGCATTACTTCTTTAAATAGGCTTGTAAACCGCCTTTTTAAGACATTTGAAGGATTTTTTGGTCCTTTACCTCCAAAGAAAGAGGTAAAATCTAAACCAACCTCTGGTAATGTGATGAGCTACAAGCATTATGTTTTTGGTCTTTTATCAATCAATTGGCATCTAAATTCGCTTTTTGAAGCTGGTGATTATGCTAAAACCTTAGGTTCAGAAGAAAAAGTATCCCTTGGAATGTTATTTGAAAATAATGCTGTAAAGTATGCTGATAGACCTGCTGTTATATACGAGGATGTGAGTTATACTTATAAAGAGCTAAATGAATGGATTAATAGGTATGCGAATTATTTTATTTCTTTAGACATAAAGAGAGGAGATGTCATCAATGTTTTATTAGAAAATCGACCCGAGTTAATGTTTGTTATTGGTGCAATGGCTAAGATTGGGTCAATTGGCTCTCTAATTAATACAAAACAACGATCAGCGTCGCTCATTCATAGCTTGAAGCTCAATCAAGCAAAATTTAATGTTATCGGAGAGGAACTACTGGAAGCTTTTGAAAATGTAAGAAATGATCTGGAATTAACGAGTGAAGACAAGCTCTTTTTTCTGGAAGATTCAGGTGAGATCCCACTTCCAGAAGGATACATTAATCTTGAAGAAAAAGTAGAAGATCAAGACACAAGCCTACCTTCTACGATACATGATATTATAGGAAGAGATCCTTATGTCTATATTTTTACCTCAGGAACGACGGGACTACCAAAAGCAGCTCCAATCCGTCACGTACATTCCCTGAGTTCAAGTTCAGCTTGGGGACAAATGGCTTTAAACATGCAACCTGATGATGTCATGTACATTACTCTTCCATTAATTCACAGCAACGCAGTTAATATTGGATGGATGTCAGCCTTGAGTGGAGGGTCTGCAGTTGCCTTAGCTCGGAAATTTAGTGTTCGAAACTTCTGGAAAGATGCTCAAAAATATAAAGCCACTTGTTTTAATTACATTGGTGAAGTGTGCCGTTATCTCTTGAACCGTCCTCCAAACCCAGATGATCGAAATCACGATGTGTATAAAATTGCAGGAAACGGACTTAGGCCAGAAATATGGAATGAATTCAAAGAACGATTTGGGATAAGGGAAGTTTACGAGCATTATGGCGCAACAGAGATTAAAGGAATGTTTTGCAATTATTTTAATCGAAATTTTACTATTGGAGTAAATTTTGACCCCTATGTAATTGTTAAATATGATATTGATGCTGACGAGCCAATTCAAGATGAAAATGGTTTTTTTCAGAAGGTGGATGAAGGTGAAGCAGGATTATTGCTCATGAAAATACACAGCTCGGTAACTTTTGCTGGATATACTGATAAAGAAGCAACTAATAAGAAAATCATTCGCAATCCCTTTGGAAATAATGAAACATGGTTAAATACTGGCGATTTGATAAGAAATATTGGTTATTATCATGCGCAATTTGTAGATCGCCTTGGAGATACTTTTCGATGGAAAGGTGAAAATGTTTCTACCACGGAAGTCGAAGATTTAATGTGTTCTTTTGAGCAGATAAAACATTCATCAGTTTATGGTGTTATTATTCCCAATACTGAAGGACGTGCAGGTATGGCATCCATCATCACGGGAGAAGATCACGAAAAATTTAACTTTGGCAAATTACTTAATATATTACAAGAGAATCTTCCTAATTATGCGAGACCTCAATTCATTCGATTTCTTACGGAATTATCAACAACAGTTACATTTAAAATAAAAAAATCTGATATGAAAAAAGTTGGTTTTGACATTAAAAAAACAAACGATCCCATTCATGTTCTATTACCTGGGAGTTCAGAATATGTCCGTCTGACAAAAGAGATCCATGACAATATCTTGAGTGGGAAATATAGATTTTAGAGCTTAATGGGCTATAACAAGCTTAACACAATCTAAAAATTTTTATAATAATTTTTAATTTATAAGAACTCACATCTGAGAAAATCAATGTTATTAAGTTTTCATGATTGAGGATATAATGGGTAAAAAATTGAGCATTTTAAGGATTTATAACTTTTATTTAGTAAAAGTTTTATTTAGTAAACCTCGAATTAACCTTGTAACAACTAAAAATTAATTACTCAATTCATATTTTCAAAAATTGTTTAACAAAATAATTATAAATTATTTTTGAGGTAGATTATTAAACATGAACAATGCGGAAGTAAATAATATTGATGACGATTTAAAAATTGTAAAAACTGGTTGTTGCCACGACTGTGGAGGGAGATGCGTGCTTAGGGCTCACATTAAAGACGGAAAGATCATTAGGTTTGAGACTGATAATACTGAAGAACCACAAATACGTGCTTGCCTGCGAGGGCGGGCGTATCGTCAACGAGTTTATTCGGAAGAGAGACTAAAATACCCTCTTCGACGCGTTGGAAAGCGTGGAGAGGGTAAGTTTGAAAGAGTATCATGGGACGATGCTTTAGATGAAGTCGCATCAAATATGAAAAATATTAAGGAAACATGCGGAAATTCAGCCATTCTTGTAATTGTTGGTGGAGGAAACCAAGGAATGCTCCACGGCGCTGCTCCAGTGATCATAATGCTTAACCAATTTGGAGGATATACAAGATGGTGGGGCGCACCTTCATACGAAGGAGTGCTTTTTGCTTCCATGGCTACATATGGTACGATTAAAACTGGCAACGCTCGTGAAGATCATCTCAATTCTCAATTCGTAATAATGTGGGGCTGGAATCCAGCAAATACAATCTGGGATCCAGGAACGAGCTTGGTAATGGCAAAAGTCCACGAAAAAGGAACTAAAATCGTTGCAATTGATCCAATATACACAGATTCCGTGGCTACATTTGCGGACCAATGGATTCCAATTCGTCCTGGAACTGATACTGCGTTGTGTATTGCGATGGCACATGTTATTATTAGTGAAAACCTTCAAGATCAAGGCTTTATAGATAAATATACTATAGGCTTTGATAAATACAAGGATTACGTGCTAGGTATCGAAGACAGAATTCCTAAAACACCAGAATGGGCAGAAGCTATTACTACCGTGCCGGCAGAAGTTATTAGGAATTTGGCTCGAGAATACGCGTCCAATAAGCCAGCTGCATTGATTGCTGGATGGGGTCCTGCTCGGACTGCGTTAGGTGAACAGTTTTCTAGAGCTGCTAATGTGTTAACAGCGATTACAGGGAATATTGGAATTAATGGAGGATATGCTTCTGGTTTCATGAGAGCTTACTCTAGTCGTGAAATGAGATTATCGAGGAGTAAAAAGAAGAGTGGGCCAAAAGACACTGAAGAAAAATCCGCAAAAAAAAAACAGCCTAGACCTCAAGACAATCCGGTTGATTTAGGGGCACCCCCACGAAAAAATAGCTTGCATAAACTTCGAGGAGGGACAAATCCCGCTAACACCCGCGTTCATATAAACGACCTTTATAACGCAATACTTCAAGGGCGAGAGGGAGGATATCCTGCTGACATAAAAATGGCCTATATTGCTGCTACAAATAGGTTAAATCAATACGGTAATGTGAATAAAGGCATTAAAGCTTTAAAGTCACTTGATTTCGTCGTAGTTCAAGACCAGTTCCTTACTCCTACCGCAAAATACGCTGATATCGTGTTACCTGTTATAACTTTCATGGAACGAAACGATGTTGCTGTTCCTTGGCTTGGTTCTCCATATTACATTTATTTAAATAAAGCAATTAATCCCCTTTATGAATCCAAATCGGATGTGGAAATATGTCGAGAATTATCCAAAAAGTTAGGTATCACGCAGAGTTTATTAGATATGAACGAAGACTCGCTTTTACGGATGTTTACCTCACCACGTCGAGATATTCCTAGTTATAGAAAAATGAAAAAGGATGGCTTTTGTAAGATAAAAGTGGAAGAACCTTTTGTAGCCTTCAAAGAGCAGATAACAAATCCAGAAAATAATCCTTTCCCTACATTATCCGGAAAAATTGAAATCTATTGTAAAAACTTAGCTGAGATGAATAATCCTCTAGTTCCTCCGATACCTAAATATTTAAGTCACGAAGAGCACTACGACGCACCTTTAGCAAAAAAATATCCCCTACAACTCCTCACCCCCCATAATAAACGAAGAACACATTCTTCACTGCATAATATGCCCTGGTTGGAAGAAATTGAGCCACATACCGCTTGGATTAATCCTGTAGATGCTTTAGCGCGTGAAATCAGGAATGGTGACTTAATAGATGTTTATAATGATAGAGGTAGAATTCGCATCCCCGCCAAAGTTACCGAACGCATAATTCCAGGTGCAGTGTGTGTTTATCAAGGCGAATGGTATAATCCTGACGAGGATGGCGTTGATCATGGTGGTTGTGCTAATGTGTTAGTTAACGATACATATTCTCCTGGCGGAGCCTTCC
>JAUXAJ010000277.1 GCA_030620005.1 Promethearchaeota archaeon
CGGGATCTCAAACGATAATCCCACTTTAGAGGGATGCTTGTGAGAAAATGTGACGACAGAATTTGCAATCTTGAAACCAGATTGGTTATAGCAGAGTGTTGTGAAGTATTTCTTACCCTTGAATCGTGGTGGTCGGGCGCTCTTGTCGTCTTTTTTCCGGAGAGTAAAAAACGACTTGTAATTTGCGTCAAGCTTTTTTAAGGTCATTTGAAGCACTTTTGAATAGACCCACTTGTATTCTGGATATTTCTTCTTGATGTTCGGCAATTGATCTTGTTGATCCTTGTAGTTAATGTACATGTGCTCTTCTTTGGGTTTACCCTTATTTTTTTTCCAATTTTCAATCCGTTCATCTAGGGCAAAATTATAAATGAGGCGGTTTTTTTCCGACAATATCCACATCAGTTCAAGTTGCGAATCAGTTGGAAACACGCGAATTTTTTGCGCTAGATTCATGTAATAAGATAAGGTTTCAATAGATATAAGACATTAGAGTGCGATGATTTAGTGATTTCTCTTTCTTAACCACTTCCTAAAGAGAAGTGGATTTCTTTTCCATTTTAAATTGAGCAATAATCGTCTGTATTAAAAATTCAATAATAGAAATAATTTTAATTCATTTTAAAATTACTAAATTAATAAGAAAAAAAATAAAGAAATGATAGAAATGAGTGAAAGTGTTGTATTAATTGAAGAAAACGAAGATAAAACCATAACTACTATAAAAATGAATCGATTGGCCAAAAAAAACGCGTTAAATTTCGATTTAATCGTAGGATTAAGAGACGCGTTTGATAAAGTAGAACGGTCAAAAACTAGAGTTGTAATTATCACGGGAGGAGAAGACGTTTTTAGCTCTGGAATTGACCTTATGTCCTTAGCTGGTCGACCAGAAGATCCGGAGGGTCTCGCACCAGATTTTAAAACGCCTCATAATTTCAGATATTTCATGAGCACGTGGCTTCAGCCAATTCTAACCAGAATTGAGAGAATGGAAAAACCCGTCATCGCAAAAATTAAAGGATACTGTTATGGAATGGCACTAGAGTTAGCTCTTGCCTGCGATTTTCGATTTGCCTTGGAATCTGCAATAATTAGCATGTTAGAAACGAAAATTGGTATTAACCCCGATGTTGGCGGAATTATAAGATCCGTGAGAGTATTAGGAATTTCTACGGCAAAAGACATTATTCTAACAGGTAGAAAGTTTGACGGAATTGAAGCTTACAGGTTAGGCGTTGTAAATGGGGTTGCAAAAACTTCAGAAGAATTGGATCTATTAATTAAGAAGTACACCGACGAATTAATTGAAAGTTCACCTTTATCTGTTGGATTGAGCAAAAAGCTAATAGACATGTGCTATGGCAAAGATCTTGTGTACGGTATGAATTTGGAGACTCTATCCTCTTCCCATTTACTGCAAACAAAGGATGCTAATATAGGAGCAATCGCAAGGATGCAAAGAACCAGGCCAAAATGGCGTGGAAAATAAAAATATTTTAAAAAATTTTAATCTTTTTTATTTAAATTTTCTTTATTCCATTATGTAAATGTAAATGTAAATGGTATTTAAAAACAATAAAATTCAAAAAAAAAAAAAAAATTCATGTGCGAGTTAAATCCACGTGCACATCAGTAATGGGGTACGAAACACACGGATGAATGAAGCCATATTTTTGGTCAGCTTCTCTAATTTTTACTTCAGGTGGAACGAAAACACTACCAGATAATAATTTTGTTCTACACAACCCACATTCTCCAGAACGACATCCACTATTGATTTGAAGAGCTAATCCCATCTCGCGCTCAAGACTGTTTAAAAGTGGCTCAACGCAAGGGGCTTCGAATTCTTTTATTGTTTTTTCGCCAGATCTTAAATATTCCACTTTAATTTGCACTTTGCTCGAAGAATCGATCTCATTTGGCCAGCCCATTATTAACGTTACATCGTCAGGAACGCCATACGCTTCGTATTTAACTCGATGCTGAGGGACTCCTAAGGCTGCTAATTCTTCCTGAATAAATTCGTACATTGCTATATTACCCACGACATAAAAGTATTTTCTTTGGATTGAGCCAATGTTCTTCAATATTATATTTTTTGTCATGAATCCGCATTCACCCGTCCATTCTGGCTCAGGTTCTGAAAGCACATAATTGATCTTAATATTAGCCCTTCTTGTTTGAAGACTTTCCAGTTCCTCCCAGAACAAAATGTCCTTTTTTGTCAGACATCCAAAAATTAATGCGATCTTAATCGGAATTAATCGCTCAGAAAAGTTCCTTAACATTGATACGAACGGTGTAATTCCACACCCTCCTGCGATAAAAACCAAATCTTTACCGTGAAAAATAGGGTTATAGTATAAATTTCCCATTGGTTCTGTTGCCTCGAGAATGTCACCGACTTTTACATTATCAAAGATATAGGGACTTACAAAACCTCCTTCTTTCTTTCTAATGCCTAGCTCGTAATATGCAAGTTGATTTGGAGAAGATACAATAGAATAAGGTCGTGATGTTCGGACACCGTTAATTTCTACAGCAAGACCAATATATTGACCTGCGCGGAAAGGTGCCAAAGCTCTTGCTGGGTCATCCGAAATAAATCGGAATAACTTTGTATCGTGCGAAAGAAGTTCTATATCTGTTACTCGCATGGTTTGTTTATCTGGATGAAGTCGATCACATAAGTTTTCCAAGCCATCGTAATACCATGGTGTAGGTTCAACCTCGTCACGCCACTTTTTTAGTTTTTCAGCTTTTTGATATTTTTTCACATCATTCATAATTTCTTTTTCCAAGACTCACCACCTCCCTTCTTTCCTATCTTTTAAATACATGCCAGCAGCGATTCTTCCTCCAAGAATAGTTGTAGCAAATCCCCCTCCGAAGTTAGTCCAAGCTCCAACTTGATATAATCCCGGAATAGACCCACGACTTTTTAATCTTAGCATTGGACCATTCAATATGTCTTGTGTATACCCATAGATCGCTCCTTCCATGTTTTTTGAATATCTATAATAAGTAAGGGGAGTGGCTACCTCTGCTACTTCAATATGATCTCTTATATCCGGGCATATTGTTTTTTGGACCATATCCACCATTTTATCTGCTATTTCATCCTTAATACGATGGTATTGATCCGGAGAGACGCTCTGCCAAAGCTTTCCCATTTGGAGCGTAGTGAGAACGAGTTGAGTCGTTCCGGGAGGGGATATATCTTCATACACGTGATTATAACATGCTGCGACTAAGAATTTAGGATGTTCTAATTTCCTAAAAGTTTCAAAAACACTATCCATATCATAAGTCTCGTTGATAAAAATCTCGTGAGCATTAAATCCTAATTTTTTATAGGGTGCATTGAGTCCGATATAAACTGAAAAGCCCGAGACTCCGATCTCTGGAGAATAGACGCTCTTTTTATAACTTTCTGGGACAATCTCTTGAGGAAGCATTTTCATGATCGTACAGATCGGATTAACATTTGATATGATTGCTTTACAGAGATAAATATCGCCATTTATAAGCTCAACACCACATGTGCGACCATTTTCTACAAGAATTCGGTTGACTAAAGCGTTATATCTTATCTCGCCTCCCAAATCTTCGAATGCTTTTACCATCGCGCTAGTAAACGCGTGAGAGCGCCCAATTGGATAAGCGGCTCCCCATTTTAAAAAAAATGTTAACATTGCGATGAAAATGTAGGCGTTCATTCTTGAAGGGGGTACACCAACATATCCCCATAGTTGAGCTATTATTGCCATTAATTTTGGATCCTTGAAAAATTTGTTAAAAACCTCTAAGAGAGTGAGACCAGTAATGCGCGGAATCCAAGGATGCTCTTTCAAGACTTCTGCTGGTGAAAATCTACCTCCTTTAGAAGCTATGAACTCAATGCCCGCTAATACCGCTTTACACATTTCCATGAACTCTTCTATTCCCTTCTTTTCGTTTGGAAATAGTTCAATTAATTTATTGGTATATTCTTCAAGCCCAAAAGGCATTGTAACATCGAAGCCATCAAAAAAAACACTCCGATAGAATTCTGGAACACGAGTAAATTTGATTTTATTGGGAATAGCTCCTATTTTCTCTAAAAATCGATAAAGACTGCCTTTATTACCTTCAGTTCCAATATCGCTTAATTCGTGTAAGGCTCCTTCAAATTCAAAGCGCCCCCTTACAAAAGAAGTTGCGAAACCTCCCGGTACATTGTGTTTCTCCAGTAATAACACTTTCTCTCCAACACTAGCGAGCTGACATGCTGCACCAAGCCCACCTAATCCTGCACCAACGACTATAACAGGATAGGTGCCTATCACCCGATTTTCATCAAAATTAATTTTTATCATAATAATTTTACATGTAATTTTAAATAAATTCCTTGTGGAATCATCAAACTTACTACATGTAATAAAAAACCCAAAAGTTTATAACAAAAAGCAGCAAAAAAATTTAATATAAATGTCAAACCAAGGAATTCGCTAAATAATCCCGATAAAAGAGCTCCAATTGGCATGATCATCATGGAAAGCGTACTATCGATCGACATTACTCTTCCAATTTTATCTGGAGGCACAGTTGTTTGTTCAATTGTCTGAAAGATAGTAATAATAATTGGTAAAATAAAAAATTAATAAGGTTTTTACTCGAATGTTTTTAGCCTTCGAGAAATAAATCAATAAATCAATTAAAGATTTATCACATTACATATTTCTGAGCATGAATAATTTCCTAAACAAAATCAAATGCAAACCCCAAAGCCATAATTAATAAAATAATTGCAGAAATCTTTGGAATTTTGTCTTGAATGTTAATAAATTTTGGTAAAAACTGTTGATAAAATTTCGTGCAAATCAAAGTTATTGCCATTAATGAGATGGTCACTGCGGTTGCATAACTAATGGTTAAAAGCCAAGGATTGTAGCCTTCGAGAAATAAACCAATAAGCATAAACTCTTCTGAGTGAACAAATCCAATCAGTAAAGCAAAAGATGCTAAGCCTACAAGACTATTTCTTACACTTTTTGCATGTGAATGTTCATGAACATGCTCATTTCCATCTAAGTGTTTATGTTCATGCTCATGCTTGATAGATTTTTTATTTTCATGAAGATGTTCATGTTGATCCTCAATTATATCATCCGTCTTTTCAAACCAAAAAATAATTGCAAGTACAATAAGAAGTCCCGTTGTTATGTATCTTAAGACATCAGATGGCACTGTAAAACTATCCAAGATAAGGAAATAAACAACGACAACTGCAATAGAACTAATGAAATGACTTATCGCAATGATAACCGATGACAACAGAGCTGATTTAATTGGTTTCTCTTGTTTAATTGAATAAAGAAATGCAAATGGCCATCTATGACCCGGTTCCAATCCATGTAACAACCCAAACAAAATTACACCCACATATATACTGATATCTATAGCCATTATTATCTCCCAAATCACTTAAACATGCTCATTAATTTTACATGGTTCTCCATTTTATACTTTTTCAAGTAGAAAATAACCACCGCCATTAATTATACCTTCATCTGATAGTTTATATCCTGCTTCTTCAAATATTCCGCGCCATTTTTTTCTAGAGGTAAAGAGAAAAATAAAAAAGCTGCCAACTAAATACATATAGAAGTTAGGAACGAAAACCACTACTAACAATTTCCCTTTGGGTTTCGTTACTCTATATATTTCTTTAATTGCTTTTCTTTGAGCATCAAATGGGATGTGATCAAGTCCATAAGTGCTAATAACTGAATCAAAAGTGTTATCCTCAAAGTCCATATCAGTTACATCTCCTTTCACGATTTCTACTCTATTTTCAATGCCCGCAATCTTAAGATTTTTTTTCAATAATCCCATTCCTCCATTTTCAATATAGTTTGCATCAAAACGATCATAGCAAACAATACGCCCGTTTTTCATTATTTTGCTTAAGGCCAAAGCTGTGCGCCCAGAACCTGCACAAGCATCCATTATATAATCATTTGGGCCCAAAAAATCTGTATATGGTAAAGTCATGTAATCATATGATTTACTTTTCCGCCATACATAATTACCACCAAATAATTGAATTGAAAGTAGTAAAACTGCTATTCCCACTATCTGATTAATTAATGCATTAATGAACATCTGATTAATTAATGCATTAATGAAAAAAATCGTTGATATAATCAAACATATAGTACCTGCAATCCAATAGCCATTCATCCATCGACCAGACCATCCAAAATTAAATTCTTCTTTATTATCAAAAATCATTTTTTTTTTCTCCTTATTATCAGTTTTTTGAATTAAATAATACTCAAATTTTTGAATACTCAAATTTCTGAATACTCAATAATATTAATATTAATAAGTTAAGAATACTATATAAAAATATCGAAAAATAAGTTTTTTTATGAATGATTTTTTTTTACAACTGAATTATAATACAACTAAAAATAGAGGTAATTTCACTAGTGCATCACAATTTTTCAAGCAGACTCAATCGTTCTGCATCAGAATTGCTCATACTAACCATTATTGAATCAAAAGGAAAAGTTCACCCTTATGAAATCTATCAAACACTTCTTCCTGAGATTTTCTATAAAAAATACGCCGAAATCCAGAAATCTTCGCAAATGATTAGTTTTTCAAAAAAATACATAAAATTTTTGGAAGATCCAACAGATGAAAATGAAATTGTATTAACGAAGGAAATTCAAGGACTGCTTCCGGATGGTACTACAAGTGATGAATTTGTATTAATAAAACAAAACAATAACCAATACTATAGTAAAAATAATATTGAAAATTTGCGTAGATT
>JAUXAJ010000333.1 GCA_030620005.1 Promethearchaeota archaeon
TGTAAATCTGGATGATTAAGATAATTATGAAAGGTTAAAATTGATTTTTGTATCAATTTAGGTAAAGTTGTTCCATGAGGGGAATGCATCAAAATTGCAATATCAGTTTGCAATTCTTTTATTGCTTGTGGATAGTTTTGAAACATCAACTTTTTGCCTTTTTTCTTTTCGTCGAATTTATAATCCTCTTGCCCCAATTTAATATTAAGCTGGTCAAGTTTGCGAATAATTCCCTCCATTTTCGTAAATTTACTTTCCTTAGCATTATCATAAAAATCAACTAATTCTAAGGCTAATTCTGGCATTTCATGTAATCTGGGGTGCTCTAAGTACCACATTAATGATTCCAGTTGCTTTTCGGTAGTGCTTTGAAGTCCTACCCATTCTTTTCCGTTTTTTTCTTTAATCTCGTTGACAATAGATATTATTCTATCTTCCATAAAATCAATATATTTTTAATTTGTTTAAAGGTTTTTTCTATAGAATATAATTTAATACATTGATTAGCGACTATAAATTTAATAATCAAATACTATTGATTAAAGCGAGAATGAAAAAAATAATTGCCTCTGCTCCCGGCAAGTGTATTTTATTCGGTGAACACGCAGTAGTTTATAACAGTCCTGCTATTGCAATGGCAATTTCCTAAAATCAAGCTTAATATCCCATTTATTCATCTCCCCACCTCTTGATTCCGCTATTAATATCAATTTGATCAAGTATTCTTCCTACTGTATGACTAACAAGTTCTTCTACATTTTTTGGTTTAATATAATAAGAAGGAACTGGTGGTGCGATAACGACGCCCAGCCTTGCGAGTTTTAGCATATTTTCAAGGTGGATCGCACTTAGAGGGCTTTCTCTCACAACTAAAACAAGCTTTCTTTTTTCTTTTATCGTTACATCAGCAGCTCTAGTAATTAAATTATCTGTATAACCGTTTGCGATCGCAGCTAATGTTTTCATAGTACATGGAACTATAATCATAGCTTCGATTATATATGAACCACTTGCTGGAGGTGCCGCTAAATCATGAACATCATAACAATTTGTTGATAATTTACGTATTTCCAAAAGGTTATAACTCGACTCTATCTCAATTACTTTCTCAGCTGCTTTTGATATTATAAGTTCAGTATTAATTTTTTTTTCATTTAAAAATTCAAGTAAATTAACTGCTATCTTAATTCCTGTGGCACCTGTAATCGCAATTAATATCAATTTGAATCACCTATGTTAATAAATTTGTTTCAAAACAAAATTTAAATTAAGTTTGTAGTAAAAATAACTAATTCTTTTAATTTAATCTATTTTATTTTTTTTATTAAAAGAGTTGGTATTTTTTATTTTCTCTTCATTTGATCTTAATTTTTTAAATCTATTAACTTATACACTCTCTTTATTTATAAACCTAAATTCTTATAGAATTTTATAGCAATGAAACTAACTGAGCGAAGACGATAAAACTATATAGGATGAGGCGAACAGAAAAAGGAAAAAATAGAAAATCTATTATCTCTTACATATTTAATAACTTAAATACGTTTTAATTTAATAACCTAATTTTAAAATCTTCACAATAAAACTTCATGTCCACATCAACTATTACCCGTAAATTCTCATTACTCCCCGAGAATTCAAATATTTCCTTAAAAATCAAATCATATAATGAGATTACCAATCTTCTTGTCAAAACAAGAGCGTTAAAAAACAAATATGTCTCATTAATGGTTGATGACATTAAAACAAACTCATATCATTCGTATAAATCTACGTCAATGAGTACATTTCGTCAGGCAGTCTATGATAGACTTAATTTTAGTCGGGTTAAATCTGCTCAATTTCAATCGATTGAATTGAAGGAAAGGGCAAAACAATGTGCCTTTTACGATGCATATTTAGTAGTAAGGGAATTCGTTAAGCGTACAGAAAACCTTAAAATCATAATCGGTGAATTATTAGATAAGTTTAAGCAGGATGATGTCTTTACGTTATCTTTCCTGAGGGGCAAAAGATTCAGCTCGAAAGATTTGAAAGGAATGAGACAAGCATTAGGTCAAGATTGCTTTGGAAAGAGACAATCTTTAAGCGTATTCTTTCTTAATAATTTTATATTACAATTGCGCAACCTTTTTCTTATTCTGAATGATTTTAAAAGTAAAGATTTAGTTTCGGATATTTATCTAACTAATCCATTACAAAGGTTAGTAAGAGAGAGGTTTAACTCCTTAAGATTTGATGAAAGTGTGCTTGAAAAGGTGGCAACCGGGTTTTGTCGAACAAAAAAGAAAAAAGAAATTGCGATTCTCCCTTCTGAGTTGCCCGAATATATTGTAGACGGCTATTTCAGGAAAATACAATGGCTTACTACTCAAAAGGCACGGCAAATACTATCTCTAAGAAAGAAGATTGAAAAGGAAGCTGCTACAATAAAAAGTAACGTTTATAAGATTGGAAGATATTCAAAAAGCCTTCAGAATTTAGTTAACTTTATCTCACTATTTATGGGAAATTTGGAGTTTTCTTCTGAAAAAGAATTTAAAAGAAAGCGTAAATTAATTTTAGATGGACTTAAGAAAGGGATTTTAGAAGAGCTAATTCATTTAGATTTAAAGCAATTAATTACTAAAGCGTATCAAAAGGAACTTTTAGATCTTCAGCAGAATCCTAATCAGTACGTCCTTAAAAGAATCTTTAAGCCAAATTTCGGTCGAATAAAAATAGCAGAGATTAATTACGATTCGTTTCTACAATATTTCGAGACGATACTTCAATACAAGATACGAGTATTATTAAAAGAATATTTTATCTCAAAACGATTGATTTCATTAATGTCAGATCAATTTCAGGAACCTAAATTAGCTATTTATAATTTAGTAAAAATTCCCGAACATAAAACCTTATCACTTTCGATCATGAATCGAGACATGTATAAAGAAGACTTGAGCAATAATAAGATTAAATTAGGGCTTATTGCTCATCAATTTCAAACATTTAATATAAGAGATAAAAAAGAAAGAATAAAAACATTAAAAGAAAACAACTTTGAACCAGGTCTGCCAACCATAATGTTAAAAAATCGCAAATTACTCCTTAACCTTCCTTTTAACAAACTAAAAAAAGAGAGTTCGAAACCATCTCAAGTCTGTGGGAATCCCGATATTGAGATGGGAATAGATTTAGGGTTAAAACATTTTGCGGTTCTAAGTATATGGGATAAAAGGCAGAATAAAGAATTAGCTCGCTATTTTCTCGGTCCAAGGCAGCTTTTTGATATGAACTTTAATTTAGATGATGGTGAGCTCTATTATCAGGAAAAAGTACGAAAAAATATAAATCATCTCTCAAACGTAAAATTAAAATTAATACGGCTTCGCCAACAAATTATGTTTTTACAAAAGAAAAAGAATGATTATGAGCAGCGTTTATTACTACGCGATATTACCAATTATCGCACTAAACTAAAATGGAATAAGACAAGGAGAAGCTTATCACTTTGTTGGGACAGATTAACCCGTATAAACTTACAGATTGTCAATTGTCTAAATAACTACATTATCAAGATTGCAAGCTTCTGGAAAGTTTCGGCGATTAAAGTAGAGGATTTAAGATGGGCGACGCATTCGAAAAAGAGAGATATTGGTAAGTTCATGGCATTTTGGCAGACACATTGGTTTTATTCTCAAATCCAAAGTGCCGTTAAACTTCAATGCGATTTAAACTCTATTAGCTTCCAAAAAGTTCCGGCAAAAGATACATCCCGGAGATGTTCTTTCTGCGGAAAGAACGGTTCAAGAATAGGGAAGCAAATTTCTTGTCAGCATTGTGGGTTAGAATTAGATTCTGATTTAAATGCGTCAAGAAACATTGTAAAATCTCAATAAATCAATATGTTTAACATACAATCAAATTGACTTTTCCTATATGGGAAGGTTAAGACCTTCAGTTACAGGTCAAATAAAGAGGATGTCTAAAGATGTCCAGATTTTAAGTAACTGTAGCGGAATATTATTTAAAAAAAATTGTGGAATTTGTTAAAAGCGCTCTTAATAAATGAGGTCTAATTATTAATTATTAAATTATTAATAAATCAATCTTGGTAATTTTTTTTTTTTGCTTAAATTTTCCACGGGGAATATCCATTTCTAATTTTTTTAAAGTAATTATTAATATTAAAATGCCCTAGTTTCTCTGCTTTTCTCAATGCTCCAAAATTTGCACCTTCTAAATAATAATTGGTAAGCAGAAAAGAAACATCTTTATCACCCAAAGAAATAAGTGCTTGTAATTTTGCATTATTAATAATACCTCTGATATTTTGAAATTTTATTTTAATAGATGTCAGATTTTTTAATCTATTTCTTATTTTTTGATAAGTTGATTTTAGTCTATTAATATTTTCATTTAAAAAGAAATTTATTTCGTTTTCATAGGAGGTGTTTAATTTTGGAATTAACGGATTTACACTAATTTTTAATGAATCTTTATCAAATCCAAATTCATTAAAATTTTTCAACAACGTTATGATTTCCTCTATATCCTCTTCTTGTTCTTCAGGTAAACCGATTAAGAAATAGAATTTAACGTTTTTAACCTTAGATTCATTTATTTCTTTTACTGTGTTATAAATTTGTTCATTTGAGATATGTTTTCCTAGCTGGTATCTTAATCTCTCGGAGCCAGTTTCTGGAGCTATTGTTATTGTTTTAGTTCCTCCTAATTCTAAGAGCTGAATAATATTAGAACTTAAATGCTCAACTCTTATTGAAGGGATTGTAAATTTTTTGCTTTTATTAAGGATATATTCGCATAATTCAACAAATTTAGGATGGGCAGAAACGCATGATCCGATTAAACTGACCTTATCGAAATTAGA
>JAUXAJ010000037.1 GCA_030620005.1 Promethearchaeota archaeon
CTACGGAAGAACCAATGATTATCAAAGTGCTTCAAAAGAAACTTGAAGAAAAAGGAATCAAAATTCACACTTCACAAGGCGTGTTATCCGTGGAAAATACGGGCTCTGGGGTAAAAGCACTAACTTGTTCTGCTGATGTCCCTAGAGACAAACAAAACGATCCTTCTACTGAAAAATTCATGTATGAAGCTGATTTATGCTTAGTATCCATAGGTCGAGCAAGAGAATCAGGTAATTTAGGATTAGAAGACCTTGGAATAAAAACTGAACGAGGTGCCATTAAAATCGACGCTAAAACCTGCGAAACCGATGTTAAAGGAATTTACGCAATAGGGGACGTTTCTGCTTCAGGAGCGCCGATGTTGGCCCATGTTGCGAGTTATATGGGAGATGTGGCGGTCGCAAACGCCTTAACAAGTCTAGGAGGGTTCCCAGTAAGCCCCATGACAACAGACTATTCGGTGGTTCCAGCCACAATTTTTACTTCCCCTAACATAGGCTCTGTAGGTTTAAGGAGAAAAGTAGCCAAGGAGAAAGGCATCAATGTATTGATAGGTCAATTCCCTTTTCAGTCTCTCGGTAAAGCCAAGTGTGCTGGTCACGAAGAAGGCTTTTTAATGATCTTAGCTGACAAAGAAACCCATAAAATCATAGGCGCATCTTGTATTGGTGTCGAAGCACCTGAATTGATTTCGGAAATTGCCTTAGCAATGCAACATGGCTTGACGGTTCACGATGTTGGAGAATGCATTCATAGTCATCCGACTATAAGCGAAATGGTTCTTGAGGCTGCTGAAGCTGTTGTAGGTAAAGCTATTCATAAGAAAGGACGACCAATCCATCATTAAATTTTTAAATATTAAATTATTATTCCCTTTTTTTGTTCCATTTATTATAACTTAATGGGATATTTCCCGTATTTTTTTAAAGTGTCTTGCATTGCTAGGTAATTTTCTAATTTTACAGCCGGATTAATGCTGTGTCCAGAGCTTAAAATGAATCCTCCTCCCGGTGCAAGCTCCTTAATCAATTTTTTCGTGTATTCTTTAATGAATTCGGGCTTCTTATCTGCAAGGTCTTGCGGAGACACATTTCCAATGAAAGTAATCTTATCGCCATACTTTTCATTTAGCTTGAAGATGTCATACTCGGGATTTGCCGTCGTTGGCTCTATAGGATGAAGACCGTCAATTCCGGCATTAATAAGATCGTCAAGGATTTTATAAATATCTCCACAACTATGCAGAACAACTTTAAGCCCTGCTTTGTGAGCTATATTACAGATTTTATTTAACCAAGGTATCACATACTTGTTATAATCTCTTGGACTGATCATTAATCCAGATTTGTATCCATAATCGTCAAGAACGAATACAACGCTCTCTTCACCCCATTCAATATACCTTTTTAACACTTCAACCAAGAATTTGCCCCTATCGTCGAAAACTTTCTGAACTTGTTTAGGACGCTTTAATAACTTACAAAAATCTGTAAATCCAAATGTTTCCCAAGTTGCTTCAAAAGTGCTCCATAAGGCAGGAGCGGCGTAAACTCTTCCTTCAAATTCTTTTTCCGCCTTTTTCATGGCCGTGAAATATTTTTTCCTTCTTGGATTATCGGGGTCAGGTTGAGGCGCTGATTGGTAATCCTTAAAAGTCTTGCATGTGCCTCCTCTATAATAAAACAATTCTAAGCCATCTTCGGGATTCTCTTTTAGATCAAATATCCTATCGTATTCATCCGTAAAAGAGGTTTGATCTACTCTGGAGAGCATCATGATATAACCTGTAATTGGAACAGCGAATAAATCAATGCCAATTTTATCGTACAATCCAAATTGCTTTTTGAATGTATTTTTTAGAAAACCTCTTGATTCAGTAGCCTTAAGAATCGTCTGAGTCAACACTTCAGTATCTCTATTGGAGATCTCATATGTATCCTTAATAGTTTTTGCAATTCCAGTATAAACATATTCTTCTCCAAAATGATGACAAACGTCAAAATTATCAATTTCCATCTCATATGAGGGTACACGGTCTGATTCTTCGTGATTTAAGGCTTTCAAAATTCTTTCACGAGCGTTCATATTATAATATAATATATATTCGTTATATTTTAATTTATCTCTGATATATATATGAAGAATTTTAAAATAATTTTTAAATGGAAAAGCTTAGGAAATTATTTAGAGATAACCCGAATGAGAGAGTTCTTTTATCAAGAAATGAGGCGTTTGCAAGAGGCATTTTCGAAGCAGGCGTAAAATTTGCTGCAAATTATCCCGGTCTAATTCTTCGTTTTACCCCTCTTTTTCTTATTTGATAATTTTTTTTTGTAATACATACATGGAAAAAAATTGATAATTCAAGGAAAACTATATTTTAATAGGATTTTAAAATAGATTTGAAATGTTAAAGCTAAAGAAATTATTTGAAGACTCTCCGAATGAAAGAGTACTTTTATCTGGAAATGAAGCGTTCGCAAGAGGCATTTTTGAAGCGGGTGTAAGTTTTGCCGCAAATTATCCCGGTACTCCTTTAAGTGACATAGGAGATACTTTAAATTTTTTATCAGAAATAGACAAAGAATTTATACACGAGAACGCATTGAACGAGAAAGTCGCTCTTGAGTCCTGTATTGGAGCTAGTTGGGCAGGAGTAAGAAGTGTCGCGATGTTTAAGCATTTAGGGTTGAATGTGGCGGCAGATCCTTTACTTGGATTTCCTTGTTCTGGGACTAATGGTGGAATGTTGATTTTATGCGGTGGAGATCTAGGAATATCATCTTCCACTAACGCCCAAGATAACAGGTTATATTCGCTACACACAAAAATTCCGATATTAGAACCCGCAACTGTACAAGAATGCAAAGATTTTATTATAGAAGGGTTAAGAATTTCTGAATTGTATCAGATTCCAGTTTACATTCACACGAATACGCAAATATGTCATGGCTATGGGATTGTAAGGCTAGGAAAAATCGAAAAACCAAAAAAAGGAGGCTATTTTAAGAAACAGCCTGACCGTTATGTCAACACTTTAAGGAGAGCCTTGGCTAGTCAAAAAAAGTATTTTGAAATAATTAGTCAGGTTGCAAAAAACAAGAAGCTATTCTATTTACTTAATAATGATAAATTATTACAAACTCACGGTAAAAACGAAGAAAAAATCGTGGTACAAACGGGAATTATAACGAGTGGTGTTTGTTACGGGCACGTTATTCAAGCTTGTCGCAAATTAAGGATTAATCCGCCAATATTGAAGTTAGGATTAATATTTCCAATTAATAAGGTGGAGATTTGTGCATTTGCCAATAAATATATCCTTAATAAATTACTTATAGTCGAAGAATTAGAACCTTTTATAGAATCCTTTTCAAAAAGCGTATTTTGTAACTTTTGCGAAGCGAAAAGAGATTTAGAAATACACGGAAAGGATTTTCTTCCAAATATTGGCGAATTAAATACTGAAATCATCATGAGATTTTTTACCAAGCATTTTAACATTAAAAATAATTATATATTAGAGGAAATTGATAAAAAAGAAATTGCGTTGGCAGAAATCCTTCCTAACCTCCCTATTAGACAACCGACCTTTTGTCCTCAATTAGATAAGAAAGAAACCGGGTGAAAAAAATGGGAGATATTTATAACATCTTAATAACTGGAGTTGGAGGGCAAAGGGTTGTTCGCATGGGGAATATTCTCAGAGGATATGGAAAAGTTTCCACATTAATTCAAAATGTTGTGGGGACGGAGACGCGTGGAGTTTCTCAGCGTGAAGGATCGGTAACTGCCTCTGTCCGGTATTTAATTGATAATAAAATATATTCTCTTGACCAAGGATACGAAATTGACGATTTAATTTCGCCTTTAATACCCATGAACGACGCCCATTTGGTATTAGGTTTAGAACCGTTGGAAACCATTAGAAATTTGAAGTATATTTCAGAAAAAACGGTAGTAATTTTGAATTCTCATAGGCATTACCCAAGAAATGTTCTCATCGGTTTAGAAAAAGCAAAAAATTATCCTTCAAACGCTAAAATTTTAGATATTTTGGACCAATTTGCTAGAAGAGTAATCATGGTAGATTTTAACGAGCTTTCTAAAATAAAATTAGGAAATTCCATGTACGCAAATAGCATCATATTAGGGCTTGGTGTAAAAGAATTTAGGGAAATTTTTTATAAAAAACTAATACTAAAATTATTAAAAGAACTATTTAGAGAATCTCAAAAAAATTTAGACGCATTTGAGATTGGATATAATTTAATGTCTGATTAATAGATTGACTGAAAAAACTTATTTAGTCTCCACCTATAGGTGGAAAAATGGCAACCACATCTCCACCTTGAAGAATAGGGTCTTTACCATGACAGGGCCTTCCATTAACTAATATTATCAGTTTTCTTTTTTCTTTAGGAATTCTATATTTTTCTAATATAGATTTAACAGTGCTACCTTCTGGAAGATCTATACTAGAGCGTTCTGGTCCAAATTTTGTTAGATCAGCAAATAACTTAACTTCAATCCGGATTGTATTATTCTGCTCTATTTCCATAAAAATTAATCCCATTCTTTTAGGGAATAATCCTATCCTATCCCCGTCCTTGACTTCTTTTCCGAGGCCACAGTATTTTCCGTTAACAAATACAAGACTTAGTTCTTTCTCTTCCATGGAGAATTTTCTAAGGATATCAAATATGGTTTTTATTCCATTAAGTTCAATATTAAATGTGATTGGAGCGCCCACTTCGTAGGTTTCTTGTTGAAATTTCTCTCTCAAATCTCCATATAACTTTATTTGAATCGACATTTTAAAAACCATCAAGAGACTTTAATTATATCGTCGAGTGTTGAAAAAAGTCTCTTCCCAAGTAGCTTCTAGAAGGTTTTGAAATAAAAAGATATTGTTTATATCTTAAAAATCAGAAATTTATTAATTAAACCAGCTTAAATATTTATTTTTCCTCAGATTTATCCAAAATAAATCTGTTAGGGTTAGTTGATTTATTTCAGGGTAAAAGAATTTAACGATTAATGTATTTGACCTTGAACGAGTCTAATTTTCCATCTTTAACCTCCACGATTCTATAAGCCCCAACTGTATTTGGATTACGGTATCCACCTAGCCCTAACGCAGGTGTCTGCACAACATAAGGACCATTTTTTTCAATATCTTCAGGTGAGTTATATAATTCCGAATATAAGTCGTAATAAACTGCAGCCGGATTTTCTAATTTCTTCAAGCTAAAGGGGGGAGCATCGTAAACAGTTGTTTTTACATCGGCATCGCCTAACCTATACTCTTTCATGAGATGAGTGTGACCTGCGAGCGTGATGACGCAATAATTCTTACAAAATTCGATGAGTTTTTCCCAATTTGACGAGATAGTCCCATATTTAACGTTAAAATTGTTATCTATTCTTGCAGCTAAACCATTTATACCTTGTTGATTTTGTATGGATTCCTTATAATCTTCAATATTGATTTTTCCTTCTTCTTCTTCTTCCTTTTTCTCAAGTCTTTTAAAAATCTTTATTTTTGTGCCCGTGTTTATTGGAGGTCCGTGCACGAAAAGAAAGGTGTTAATTCCATCCTTAATCATGTGATTAATGAGATTTTCCAGATATTTGATTTGCTTACTCGAAAGCCCCATAACGGAGGGATGCCCGGATATTAAATCTCGAAAGTTTTTAAAAGAATCTGATCCGCTGTTTAAGAAAACGAATAAGTTGTCGCCCAATAAAATAGAAAAATCAAAAGAAGGATTAATTTCTGAAATATATCCCTTTAAAGCCAATGGAGTCTTTGTAATTGCAGTAACAGGTGATGCAGAGAATAATTCGTTCAAGGCTACAGCTTCATCCGCATCAATTCCAATTTTCCTATACATTCCACCCCAAGTTAAATCATAGTGATACGGACGATAATCGTGATTACCCAAAGTGGTAAAGATTGGACAGAGTAATTCTTCCCCATCCAATACACCTCTATATTTTTCTTCAACCCGAAGATTTAAAATAATATTTTTAAAAACTTTCCAGTTACTATGCTTATATTTAAAACTGGTTATTTTTCGAAGCGTCTTGAAGAATCTGCTTAAAAGAGTGAAATCTACGAGGTCTCCTGTTAACACGATAAAATCCAATTCGTTTTTAACGACCTTTTCGTTCATTAATGAGATATACTTGCGAAATTGATTGTTTGGATTGACTAAACGCTTTTTTAGAGGTGCTTTCAGTTCTGAATACAATGATTCTATGACTTTTTTTTTAAACAAGCGTTTGAATCGTTTTGCGATTCTATGAATAAGGCTATCCACATGTTGCTTGATAGGAGATTCAGTCCATTTCTTTATTATTCCGTATAGTCTATCGTTTCTTTCTGCTAAATGCAAATCTGTAGCGTGGACAAATGTAAAATTTTTCCACTCTTGTTTAGTTACTACAATTGAATGATAATTAATTCGAGTTTTTGAAACGACAATGTCAAACATGACAAAAGTATAGTCCTTCAAAAAATCAAGGACATCTTCGCTCAGTTCAAATTCGATTTCTACCTTATAAAAATTAAAGAGCCCATACCCGAAAGAGTGATGCTTTAAAAAATGAGGGAGTGGACCGCAGTATTCGTCTTCTAAATATGTTAGACTATTTATTGATGTTATACCTACTTGAGATACTTTTAATACCAAGGGTATGATTGGTTCTGCTCTATAGGATCGTGGTTTTAATTTGATTAACTTAACATCGCTTAGTTTTTGAAAACTTTCGGAAATGAGCTTACCAACTTTCCCTTTTCCTTTCAGTTTCTTTCTTTTTTTTTTCTCTTTCTTCTTTTTAGCTCGTTTTTCTTTAAACTTGGTAATGAACCCTTTTTTTTTTTCTATAACTTCTTGCTCTTTTCTTTTTATTTCAAAGACTCTACTTAATTTCCACTTGTATTCAAGAATGGGCACGATTTCTATTTCTCTTCTTATTGATTTTTCAAAATTTTTAGGTGTATCCAAATTAGTGATAAAGAGCAAGTTAGTTTGAAGAGTAGTCGTTTCTAATTGAGTATCTATTTTTAAAAATAATGGATGACCCAGATTGGGATTTACCAGAATTGATTGAGCAACTATTTCTTTTTTTGAACCGATCAAATCTTCTATTTCACTATCTTGATGAGTGTATTAATTTATTTATATCATGCACTAACCTAATATTTACAAAAAAGTTTGTAACTTAAAAATTTTTATTATTATTTAAAATACAATACTCAATTCCATGTTTTTTGCAAATAATTAAAAGTAAATGCCATTAAATTTGAAAGATAATCGATTAAATCCTCATATTTCTCAGATAATTCCATGAATAAGATATGATGATACACTATCGCATTGAGGATGTTATAAATGAATATAAAACCATTAATAAGACATTCTTCGTTTCTCTTTTTTTCAAAACGAGAAAATTTCTACGCTACTATTTAAAAATTAGAATAATAAGATTCAAAATAAGTAAAATTTAACTTATTTAAATAAATAAATTCAAGCGTTCGAAAAAAAGCACGTAAGAAAGAGCTAGATGTTCAATTTCCCTCGTACTTGATTTGTAGAAAGCGATTCCATAAGAGAAAGTTCAAATTTCTTTAAGAAGATTTAAGCACATATCGTTGGCGTGCTTCTTCTATTCGTTGGCTAGATTTACGAAGATGACATTATCACCTCTGACCACAATATTTCCAAGGTCTTCGTATTCCTCTCGTACTTCTCCTTCCTCATCCTGATACTCGAAAATTTGGCT
Organism: Promethearchaeota archaeon; assembly: GCA_030620005.1. Next base: position 7,793 of record JAUXAJ010000037.1, read on the forward strand.
ACAACCTTCGAGATAAAGATTTAAATGCTCGTCAAACCCGCTTAAACGACCTCTAAAAAGTCTATTACGCTTAACCTTGATAAGAATTATCTTGTTAACACTATTTTGTAAGTAGTCTATAGGGCGTTGGTGTCTATGCTGATATTGATTTCTTCGATCCATTTTGTAAAACTCTAAAAAATATTTAATATTAAAAATCCTAATAAAATAAAAAATAATTCTAAATTAAAACCTTTTGAAATTTATTTTTTATTTCATGTATATAAATAGAACAGAAAATTAATGATTACCATGTCTAAAAAAGAAGAGAAAAAAACCGTGATATGTTGCGTGTTAAATTGCCAAAAAGAAATGCCTATTGAAAATGCTATAAAAATGGGTGATAAATTTTATTGTGGTATATGTGGAAGCGCTCAAATTCGAAGTGCTTTAAATATATGAGCTAAAAGAGCATCATCAACTCGATAAACGATGTAGCTGAAAAATTGGTGAAGATCACCTCACTTATATTGATCTCAAACTTGTGCACTTACAAAAGTTTTGATTGATTATTCAGTTAAATCTTCTATATCATTCTTGTAATTAGCAAAAAACTTTGCCAACTTTTCATCGTATTGTACATTTTTGAGATCATCTAATAAAGATGTTGCATCTTCAATCATTTTTATAGAAAGATCGTCATTATAATTCATCGAAATATAAAAGTCTTCTGGCTCTTCGATATTGTTATAATCACTTTCACTTTCACTTGCTTTTTGATCGTGTTCAACTTCATGTAAGCGGTCATTTGAAGGATGTGCGGATTTATCTTTTTGTAATTCTCTTGTCATCTTTCTAATTAAATAATTTTTAGTATTATTAATCTTCTTTCTATAAAGAAATATAATAAATTATCTTAAAATTTTTTGGCATTGGAAATTAGCAATTGTTTATTCAATTCATCCAATATCCGTAATTTTATAATCTAAATTTAGATATACTCGTTTTTCTCCAAAAATAACATAAAAAAAGAAAACTCAATCTTTCAAGTTTTTATCAAATCAAGCTTCTATTAAATCATAAGTTTGAAATTGAATGAATAAATATTATTAATTAATTTTTAAGATACTTTTTTTAGGCTCGTGGCGAAGCATGGATATCGCGGCAGCCTCCTAAGCTGAAGATCGAGGGTTCAAATCCCTCCGAGCCTGCTTTTCACAAATAATTTATTTTTTGTCATTATGATTCTTTTCTTGACTAGGTGTGATTGTTTTCAAGTTAGATAATTTAATTTTGGCCATTATAACATCGCTAGGAGAAATCATGCCTAAGAGCCATGGAAAATCTTTTTTTGTATCGTTTGTATAATAACAAATATATAAAAGATTGTCTTTTATAACAACACCCGCATAAGAAGTATCTCCTGTACTTGGTAAATCAGATAGCCATGTTAATTTATTTTCTTCTACCAAGTAAATAGACGTTCGTTTCCTACTTAATATAGACCCTTGTTTGGTTAAAAACCCTATTTTTGGCTGATACCTTCCAACAGCATATATATTTCCATCGTGAGAAAATAATACAGGACCATCGAGCCTCGTAAGATAGGTTTTGGTTTGTTTCCAATCTTCATATGGATCACTTGCTACGGAAATAAGAGTGCATCCGGTAGGATCGCCAAAATAACTTCCAGTTCCTTCTAAACGAGCAGTACATATCATTCGACCGTCAGGAAGGAACTCAATAGCAGTTTCATCATTTTTTAGTCCTTCAAAAATTGTGCTCACTTTGTCCCAACGCATGCCATCAGTAGATTTCAGTAAAATGGACTTCCCGTGATCGTACCAATAAGCGGGCACGAACCATGTTTTTCCATCAATAGTCTTTGGTCGCCAAAAAAGCCACCCCTCTTGATCACTAAATTCTCCCCAATCCATCCAATCTTCACCGTTCATGCTCGATGTCCAAATTGTAGCGTAAGGTTCGGGGTTAAATCCTTCATTTTTCAATGCGTACAGAAATAACTTGTTATTTATTATGGCAAATTTTGGATCGCGGATATCTTCATTTTTTACCCAAAAATACTTCAAGATTTCCCAATATTTAGCATCATCAGAGCGCTTGAGAACTAACTTGCATTCTTTAGTGCCAAAATGATATGGTGATGATGCATGTATCAAATAGAACTTTCCATTCCACAAAATCATATCTGTATTTGAATTGTGTGCTCCATCCGCAGTTGCCGCCCATAATTTCATTTTTAAATTTGGATGGACCTCAGACTTATTTACACGCAATAACCAGTAAAAAATTAGGATGAAAAAAGCGTAAAGAAGCATTAAAAATAACATAAGTACTTTTGTTGATTTTGTAAGAGCTTGCCGCATGTTTTTACTTTTATTTTTTTTAGCTTAATTAGAAACCTACTGATTATTTGTAAAAATACACTATTTCCTATAAAAATTCATAATTTTTGGCTTCTTTTTCTATTAATTGCTTGACTAATGGTTTGTCAAAAACATTGTTTTTCTCGCCATCGAAAAAAGGAAGATTCTTACTTGTTTTATTAAAAAGTAATTTATGTAATCCATATTAAAAAAAAAAAATATTTTTATACTAGTAGGATCTTAGTATACTAGAGGTTAACAAATATGTCAGTTGTAAAAATTAAGAATAAGAAAGCTCTTGAGCAACTTCAGGCAAAATTGACATTGAGATTGGGTAGAAAACCTACTCAGCAAAAGACACTCGATTATTGCGTGATGTTAGCGAATCAATATTTCGAACAGTTAGTGCAACTTGTTTCGCAGATGCCTATATTAACCCCAGAAAAAGTAAAGAGAATTATCGAAACAACGGAAAGATTAGCAAATGAACCCTATGATCCTAACGCTAAGTTTGATAATATTGATGACAATGACATCTATGGAATTTAAATAAGGTGATTATTATAGGAGTTTTTCTTGACACTGGTTTTTTTGTAGGTATATGCCATAAAAAAGATAAAAACTATGAAAAAAGTAAAAAAATCCTGAATAAGTTAACTAAAGGAGAACTTGGGTTATTATATACTTCATCTTTCATAATTAGTGAAGCTACAACTTTAACTGCGATTAGATCAAGGAATAATATTAAAATCTTAAATCACTTAGGAACTTTGATTTGGGGTAAGGAAAAACTTGCAACGATATTAATTTTTGATTCAGAGTTAGAAAGACAAACTTGGGATTTATTTAAAAAGGTAAACACTATTGATCTGAAAGATAAAAGAACCATGAGTTTTGTTGATATTTCTTCAGTTATTTTAAGCAGGCATCATCAAATTGATAAAATCGTGAGTTTTGATCCTCATTTTGATAGATTTCTACAGAGAATCTATAAATAATTTAAAAATGTTCTAATTTTTAAAAACTCGTGAGAGTAAAGACGATTCCAATGATCAACTCATCCATGAATAAAGTGAATAACCCAACCAACGCTAATACACCCATGACAATACCCTTCTGATTTCACCCTGAGTCTCTGATTTCTATATTATCTTCTAAATAATTCAAATTAATTTGAGGATGATTTTCGAATTTTTTCAATCTCAGAGTTGATCTGTCTTAACAAAAATCCAACCTCAGTGTTTATTTTTTACCTTTTTTATCCTTTTTTTCTATGGTATCAACACTATCTTCTTCTTGTTTCAAAGTTTTTACTGGTCTTGCCTTGTTTATGGGGAATTCACACGACCAACACGCATTTTCCAGTTCAATGAGCGCTTTCGCACAATTTTTGCAATAAATAGAATCGCATTGTGGACATATATAATTATCGAATCCCTCTATTTCTCCCATGCAAACCAAGCATTTTTTTCGTTCCTTGTATACAGTTACTCGTTTTTCAGAGACTTGAGCTGTAGTAGCCATGCGAGCACGAAAAAAATCGTTTAAATCTCCGCTCAAGCGTGCTAATTCCATGCGCTTGGAAATGGGCGCATTAATTTCCTTTAAGTAATCCCACACTTCCAATTGCTGCATCAATTCTTCGTGAAGACTTGCTATTTCAAGAGACATCTTATTGTAGCCCTGTCTTTCGGCTATTCTTTGTGCTTGCATGAAGTATCGTCGAGCTTCTTTCATTTCAAAGGTGATTAATGCGATTTTTCCCCGTAATATATATGATTTTATTAAATAATAATAATAATTCCTATTTTGACCGATATTCATTAGTTTAGAAACAAAAAGCTTTATCTCGTTTACGATAGTAACATCGTTAGTTATGTGCAATTCATTGAGCAACAATTCACAGAGATCAACAAGAGAAAAAAATCTAAAAGTTGCATGAATTAGTTCATTTTCAACAATTTCTTTTAAATATTCCTCGGCCATTCCCCGATCCCGAAATCTGGAGCTAACTTTTAATATTAACGCTTTTACAACAAGATAACACTGATTAATTAAATGATATTGAATTTTATTTTGTTCATTAAGTTCTTCAAGTTGCTTAAAATATTCTTTCGCCCGTTCCACATCGCCCTTATCGACAGCAGTACGACTGGCTGCCCAGAGGGGATCTGCTAAAAACTGAGGTTTATTTTTAACATCAACAAACTCTAGTGTTAATTCAATGCAACGGTCAAAATGCTTGAGAGCTTGCTCAAGATCACCTGAAAAGAAATAACTTGCTCCAAACGCATATATTGCTCTTGAAAGACTATATTTATCGTCGATTTCTTCTGCAATTTTTAAAGCATCATTGGCCCATTCTAAGGAACGATGCATATTCCTTTGGAAAGAAGAAGCTACCGCCTTCTGGGCTAATAAACCGGAATAAAGTTGTTTCATCTCTTTCGACAATTCTCCGGGAAAATTCTCAAGCAAGTTCTCCCCTTGCTCGAGCAGTCTCAATGTGTCATCCAATTTTCCCAAGTACCACTTGTGCTCTGCTGATTTACTAATGCGGGTTAATCTTTTTACTAATCTATCGGGGTTTGTTATTACTTTTCCGTTCATTGAAGTACACCATTTAAAGGGAATTTACATTCCAATCACCCGTGTTCAAGGGAGACTATCAAATCACATATTGAATGAATGATGAATGAGTACTAATCGCCATTCTTTAGGTATTAATATCATGATTTATTAAATAGTTTTCTCATTTTCGAGAGCAATTATTCCAATATCGCACGATTCTCACTAAAATTTAAAAACAATTTAAAAACTAAAATCGAATCCAAAATAATTCAAATTAATTCTAGGATGATTTTCGAATTTTTTCAATCTCAGAGTTGATCTGTCTTAACGCACTGATTAAACTGTTTCTTATATCTTTAACGTTAAATTTTACCCTTAGCACCTTCCACCCGTTATTAATTAAATATTCATCCCTTTTTTCGTCTTCTCCAAGTTTCCTGCATTTCTCGTGCCAGGGTTCACCATCACATTCAACATCTAACTTTTCTTTAATAAAAGCAAAATCTAAAACATAATTTTCGCCACTAATTGTATAAAGGTATTCAAAATCTTGATTTTCCTTATACCCTCGTTTTATTAAGTTATTATAAATCAATTTTTCGTAGTACGAACACCCTGAACGCCAGACTATTCGTGGGGCGACCATGCTTGATTCTTGAGAGCGGGGTTTTGAAAGTTCGTATCGAATTTTCAAGATTTCAAAATTCTCTTTATCTTGTCTAACTTCAATTGGAATTTCTTCAAACGAGTAATATTTAGACGTCTTTCCATTTCTATTCGAAGTTACAATGTGGAAACTTGAAGCTTCCCTTTGAGCCTTTTTATTTTTCTCCAGCTGTTTTAAACGATAATCTAACAAGTCTTCATATTTTTCTTCTGGCAATTAAATTCTACCTATATCACTTATAATTATAAAAGTAAATCGTGTTCTTCTCACTCCCAATCTCCCGCATATTTAGACCATCGCGACTTGAATAATTTAAAATTATCATTGTTGATTTTTTCAGCTTCTTCTTTAATTAACGTATTTAAAGTAGCATGTCCTTCGTGATAAACGAAAACTCGCGGATCAATATATATTTCGTAATTTTTGGTATACAATTGGAAGCATATTTCTAAGTCTTCAGCGCCAAATTTCTTGTATAATTCACAGTACCCATTAACGTCGGTTAACGCTTGTTTTTTAAAGACACAGAATTCGCCCCATACAACTTCCTTAAATTTTTCAAGCTTGAATGGTTTGCTGAAAGTTTTATCAAAATTTTTAAACGCATTGCATTTAAAATAGCCATCCTTGATTAGCCAGTAAGTTATAGGGCTAACCATGCCAGCGTTTTCGTTGTTATCAAGAGTTTCTTTTAAAGGTTCAAACCAATTTGGAGGAACAACTACATCGTTATTAACAATAGCAACATGATCTCCTTCAGAAAGACTTATACCCTTATTCCAAGCTTTAGATAAATCTGTAATGGTATCAAATCGGAAATACACATCGGCAATTTCTTTAAAATACCGAATTGAATCCTTAACTTTTGAAGCATTGTCAATGAGAATTAATTCGAACTTTGTAGTAGTGTATTGTTTAACGCTTGAAACAAATCTTCCGACTATTTCTAAGTTATCAATTACAACTGAAACAATTGAAAGCATGATGTCACTTTCAGTAAAGCATGATTCAATAAAGATTTTATTTATATTCAGAAATTGGATGATTAATGTTTTTATTTTTTTTAGTATATATTAAATTACACAACAAATTAAAGAAAAAAAATAGAATTAAAAAGAATAAAATGAACTTCGATAACAATCGGGCATTAGAAAGGTTAAAAGAATTTTGTTTTCCAAGATTGACAGGAACTGATTCGTTGAAAGAGGCAAGAGACATCATTCATAAAAAACTGAAGGAGAACGTTCCAAATGCAGCTATTGAAGAATTTAAATGTAACAATGAACTTAAAAGAGTCTTGAGATTCTGGGCACCCGTATTTTTAGGGCTAATTATATTGAAAGTAATTTTTTGGGAGTTTTTCTATTTACTTTCTATTGTTTTTGCCATTGCTCAATTTTCATTGAACTTGATAGTACAAGGCAGAATTGGTCACGTTCAAGTTTACAAAAGATTTAAAAACAAGGGGCCCGTGGAAGGTTATAACGTAATTGGAAAGATTTCTGCTCGAGAAGAGGAAAAAAAGATTTTAGTCATTGGAGCTCATTATGATACGAAATCTGGGCTTGCATGGAAGAGAAAAAACAGTGATGTAATGACTTATTCTGTCTTGCTAGTAAATCTTTTATTTGTAATTTTTGCTATCTTAAGGATCTTCATTGATGATTCAGTAGTATCATGGTTTACAATGATTATATGGGTCGGATCTGCAATAGAATTCCTCTCAACAGCTATTTTCACGCTATCTTATAGCGTTTTTAATGAATCCCCTGGAGCGAATGATAATGGGTCAGGCGTGGCAGTAATTCTCGAATTAGCCGCAATTTTTTCGAAACAAGTACCTAAAAATATGAGTCTCATTCTTGTATTATTTGATGCGGAAGAAATTGGACTTCAAGGAGCCGCTGCTGCTGTTAACTTTCATCATGAGGAATTATCTCAAAAAGATCCTTGGATGGTTAATTTAGATGAAGTTGCAGCAGATAAAACCATAAAAGTGGTCACGAGAGGGGGATTACCTGCGGTAAACCACGGTGGTGCTTTAAATTCCATCTTTGAAAAAGCTATCGATAATAATGAAATACTTTCTACTCTAAAAAAAGAGAAGAAATTAGTCATTAATGCAAAAACGCTCAGTTCGCAATCAGATCATGCTCCTTTCTTTGTTGCGGGAATTCCTTCTGTATATATATCGACAGGAAATAAGAAAAGACACTCTGCTAATGATAATTGGGAAGCAATGACGCCAGAATCAATTGAAAGAACAGGAATCTTGGTAGAAGAATTCATTAAAACCTTGGATGTTGATCTTTCTAATTCTTAAATTGAAAAATAAAGAATTTAAAACAAATATAAAAAAAGAAAATTGAAAAAATGATGAAAAATGAGTGAAAACACACAAGATACGAAAGGAAATTTAGGAGCGACCACCCATTCTACAAGGGACATGGTTTCGTTTAGCATTAACATCATGGCAATCCAAATCATTGGTGTTATTTTTATAAGTCGCCTTCTTATTTTCTATGAAACAAATGTAGGATTATCCATAGGATTAATTGGATTAGGATATTCCCTCTACACCATATGGGATGCATTTAACGAGCCTTTTTCGGGTTATCTTTCTGATCGCCCCAATCGATTATGGAAAAGATGGGGTAAACGATTTCCATGGATATTATTTTCTACCATTCCGATTAGTTTGAGTTTCTTCTTGATCTTCATTCCACCAGATCCAAAGGTAAACGAATGGGCAACATTTTTCTGGTTTTTAATTATTTTATGCTTATATGATGGAATCTATTCAATATGGGTTTTAAATTATAACGCTCTCCTACCTGATAAATTTCGTAGTGATAAGGAACGTACAAAAGCAAGTGGATTAAGAGTACCATTTCACGTGGGTGGTTTATTGATAGGGCTCATCCTGCCACCACTCATCATAGATTACGATGATCAATCTTCCTATATCACCATGGCGCTTGTAGTTACCATTTTGTTAGTAATTTTCATGGTATTGTCCATTCCTGGAATTCGTGAAGACGAAGGTATGAGACAGAGAGCCATTAAAACAGCACAAGCAGAACGAGAGTCATTTTTTAAGAGTTTAAAGACATCTTTTAGGCATAAGAATTTCAGGGTATGGGTCATAGCTAGTATAATGATGTTTGCATGGGATGCTCTCCTTGTATCTGCCATTCCTTATTATATTCAATATGTATTAAGGTTAGATCCCGAAGCGGAGATATTCATCTATTTAGCTTATTTATTTGCGGGTATTATTTTCGTACCTTTGTGGACGAAATTATGCCAGAAATGGGGACATTGGAAACTTTATAAGATCGCTTTTATTTTAAAACCAATAACTTTCATCCCCATACTATTTGTATCTGATTTAACTTCAGCAATCATATGCGTATTCATCATGGGGACTGTTATAGGTAGTGGAAACGTTGCAGCTCAACCGGTTATTTCTAACATGATGGATGAGGCGGCGGTGATTCATGGTGAACGTCACGAAGGAAGATATAATGGTATTTACAGGTTTGTTGGTAAAACAGGACAGTTCATTCAAGTCATCGTAATTGTCTTGTTTCATTGGCTCACAAATTTCGATCCAACACCTGGAGCAGCTCAATCAGATTTGGCTATTTTAGGAATCAGATTTCATATAGCATTAGCACCCATAATCTTAATGATAATTGAAGCATTTATTTTCATTAAATGGTGGGATTTATTACCGGAGAAAACAGCTAAAATTCGGGCCAAGATGGAAGAACTTAATCTTTAATTTTCTTCTTATCCTTAAAAAATCAATTAAATATCTAAATCAATTAAAAAACTTTATTTTTTTAATTTGAAAAGAAAATCTTATAGTTGTATACAATTAAGAAATAAAATATAAAGAAAAATATGTGTAAATATTATCATGAGTTATTGGAAAAATATCAATATTAAAAAAATTCTTGATCAGGTTCCAGATTATAAGGAATTTTTAACAATCGATGAATTGGATAATTCCAGCAAGAAACTTGCAGAAGAGTTTGATTCTGTTGAAATATTCGAAATAGGAAAATCCAGAGAGGGCTCTGCGATTAATTGCCTCAAGATAGGAGAGGGAAAGAAAAATATATTATTTTTTGGTTTTCCTCATCCCAATGAGCCAATTGGAAGTTTAACGGTGGAATTCATGGTGAGGTACTTGGCTGAAAATCCCGAGTTTACTAAAAATACGGGATATACGTGGTATCTCATAAAAGCAATGGACATTGATGGTGCTAAATTAAATGAAGGGTGGTTTAAGGGTGAATTTGATCCCTACAAGTTCGCAAAAAATTATTATAGACCTCCTTTTCACGAACAAGTTGAATGGTCATTTCCGATTGAATACAAAAAGTTAAAGTTCACGGAACCTACTCTTGAAACACAGGCATTAATGAAACTAATGAGTGATATCAAGCCAATATTTAATTATAGCTTGCATAATGCTGGGTTTTGTGGAGTTTATTTCTATATTTCTGAGGATATTAAGCCGATGTGTGATGAATTCGTTAAATTGGTTGAAGATGAAGAGTTACCCCTTCATAAAGGTGAACCCGAAACGGCATTCAATGTAAAACTGTATCCCGGAATATTTAAAGGATTGGGAATAAGAGAAGCATATGATTTTTATGAAGAACAAGGATTCATCATCTCAGATCTCATTAAAATAGGAGCAGGATCCCATGATCACTTGCAGAAAGTGGTTGGAAGCAATGTATTTACTCTCATATGTGAAATGCCGTACATCTATCATGAAGATGTGGAAAATACAGAAAAAACAAATTTAAACAGGAGAGATGTCGTAATTGAATCTATTAACACTCAAAAGGAACTTTTTGCAAAGGTCAAACCAATTTTTAGAAAGCTTAAGAAGTATAGTGATAAATCTTCTAGAATATATACTACTTTAGAGATGTTATTTAAAACGTTTGATATGCAAATTTCGGTTGAGTTACATAACGCTCAAACCAATCCGATGTATGAGGGTAAAGCGACAGTTGCTCAAGTACTTGATTCAAAATATTCATCTCCATTTTACACTTTTTGTAGATATTCGCAACTCGTAAGGTTATGTGAAGAAGCACTTGAACGTCACCCTGATAAGAAGGATATCACTGAAATGAAAGAAGACCTTGAACAATGGATTCATTCTAAAATGCAAGAATTGCTTATTCAAATCGAACTTACAACGATACCAATACAAAAACTAGTACGAGTGCAAGTTGGCAGTGCATTAATCGCATTAAAACATTTATCTAATTAAGTAAATTCCTTGAAACTTTTCTTTTTTTTAGTATTTTTTTTTATTCAATTAGTCTTAATAGTGCATTAGATTCGAGAACTGAAATAAAGAATAATGATTAATGTTTTTATTTTCTTTAGTATATATTAAAATGTGAGTGAAAAAAAGTTTGAGGAGGATTATTTCGAAAGTTCTCATTTTGCTAAAATGGGGGGATACGATCTTCTTACAAGGCTTAATTCGTGGCGTCCTAAGAAATATAGAAAACTTATTTTAAAACATTCTTCTTCAAACCATAAAACTTTACTTGATATTGGCTGTGCGTATGGATATTTTTTAAAAATTTTAAAAGATGATTTTATTATCCATGGTACCGATATTTCAAATCACGCGATTAAGGTTGCCCGTAATAAAGTGAAGTGCGAATATGAACGTGCGGATATTGAGGTAGATGGCATACCTTTCAAGAAAAAATTTGATATCATTACTGCAATATCTGTTATTGAGCATTTAAGTGATCCGAAGAGAGGGCTGGAAAATATTCATGACCATTTAAACGAAGGGGGCCTATTCTGCTTTGAAATCCCAACAGTAAGTAATAAATTGAGTGCAATTTTCTATAAACTATTTTTATCTTACGATGACACCCATTTATTCATTAAACCTGTCGATAAAGTGGAAGATCTAGTCAAGTCCGTCGGTTTTAAGAAAATTGCCACGTATTCTTCCATGTTTCCTATTTTTACAAAAATGAAGAAATTCGTTGATAATTTCAGTTTTATATTTAGCATTTTTAAAAAGATTTGATATAAATATAGAAAAAAAACCTCTTGATACTATTATAAATTCAGTTCTTCAATATTTTATCCAAGTATTTTTTAATATTTTCCTTTCTATTCCCTAAGTCATCTCTTCATTTGAACATTATATTTGCAATATCTTCGCATTACACTAAATTTTATATACAATGTGGATATTTTATTCGATTTCAAAAATATTAATTATTCTTCTTTGAGAATTAGCTTGATTGTTTCCTTTAATTTAGGAATATGGTTTTCAACTACATCCCAAACTAAGTCATAATCAACACCAAAATAGTGATGGATTAGTTTATCTCTCATTCCCGCAATTTTATTCCATTCGATCTGCCTATGTTGTTCAAGAACTTGTTTAGGAATGGTTTTTACTGCTTCTCCAATAATCTCCAAGCTTCTAACAAATGCTCTTTTTAGTGTTTCATCTTTAATAAACTCGTCATGAGTTAATCCTTTTGATTTGATTGATAAATAATCAATCTCATCATTTATGTGATTAATTTTGTCCTTATACTCGTTAGATTGATTCAAAATAAGCCTCCTTTAAGATCTTGGGCTTCATATAAGGACTAAGAGCTTCTATCGTGAGTAATTCTACTTTTCTCTGCAAAAGACTTTCCAATAAAAAGGCTAATTCAATAAAATTATCATAATTTTTTTTTCCCTCATCAAACTCAACTATAAGATCGACATCACTCTCATTAGTATTATCTCCTCTCAAAACGGAGCCAAATAATCCAATCTTTTTAACATGATGATTCTTTAATTTTTCTTTATGTTGCTTGAGAAGCCTGAATACATCTTCTTTATTTAGAGCTTTCATGTTTTTCTCACTCAATGGGTATTATTCATATATATTAAATATAATCATCCTAATAATTTTTTATATTAGAAGTATTATCCTTGTATTACCACAAGTTGTAAATATAATGTATACAAGTCTAAATTTTTTGAAATGTAAATAAATAATAAAATTTTTTCATATCCATGAAGGAAAAAAATCACCATGTTACTGATTTAAAATATTTAGATATAGTTCCAAGAGCGGCATACCCCAAATTTTTTAATAAAATCATAAAATACATGAAAAAACACGGATGGGTTTGTTATACTAAGACATTAGCGACACTTTTAGGTATTGGCATTCCAAAGAACGGAATCAAGAGATATCCAGAGCACATGTTGAAATTAAAAGATGGTACAAAACTAGCGACAGATGTTTATTTACCAAAAAGAGTTTATAAAAAAAAAGGTAAATGTCCCACTATATTAGTTCGGCTTCCCTATTGGAAAGATAATTTTACCATTTTAGGTTATTCATATGCGTCATTTGGTTACGCCGTTGTTTTACAAGACATTAGAGGTTGCGCTCATTCTGAGGGTTTTAATTTCTTCTTATTGAATGAACGAGAAGACGGTCTCGAAACACTTGAATGGATTTCCAGGCAGTATTGGTACAACGGAAAAATAGGCATGGTTGGAGGGTCTTATTTCGGCCAAACTCAATTGTGTGTTTCCTGGGATAACGATTTATTAACCTGCATAGCTCCAGCTGTGAGCTCTACAAAAAACTTGTGGAAAAACCACGGTGGCTTAGAAATTCAGGCTCTAACGACTTCAATATATCGCATAATGATTAATGTAGTCGTAAATCGAGAAAAACCTCTGGTCGATTTCTTTACCAAAACGATGTTTGAAAGATATTTAAACCCTAAATATGGGTTATTTAACGCGCCTATTAAGAAAGACCTTAACAATTTAAGCTTTACAGACTTTAAAGGAAAAAGTATCGTCGATATTCAGGAGATCGTAAAAAAGCGGTATGATCTAAAAAACTTTGACCCTACGAAAAAAAATATCAAAATTTATTTTAAATTTTTAGAAGATTTTTTTATTTACCATAAAATTGATAGAGATTCTGAAAACATGTTAGGGGTTTTAGATATTGACTACAAAAAAATTTCTCAACCCGTCTTTCTATTAGCTGGTTGGTATGACATGTTTCTTGAACATCAATTGAAGGATTTTCTAGAAATTAAAGCTCACGCTCCCGAAGACGTTAAAAAATTCTCGAAGATTGTAATAGGTTCATGGGCTCATTCTGCTGTAGGACATCCAGAAAGCAATCTTTCAAACTCCGGACTTGGTGAATTTTATAGGACTTTCTTTAATAAACCTTGGTTCGATTATTGGTTAAAGGACGATAACCGAATGCTTGAATTCATTAACACACTACCCTTAAAATATTGGGTCATGGGTAAAAATATTTGGAGATACGACAATAACTGGCCTCCGAAGGAAATAAAATATGAGAATCTTTACATTCATTCCCAAGGAAACGCTAATACCGTGAAAGGCGATGGAAAACTTAGTTTTGAAGAGCCAACTAGTGAACCAAAGGATAATTTTGTGTTTGATCCAATGAATCCAGTCATTACAAGAGGCGGTAGAAATTTAGGTATCTTGAGCGGCGCTCATGATCAGAAGAAAGCCGAAAATAGAAAAGATGTGCTTGTATATTCTACTGAACCGTTAAAGGAAGGAATAGAAGTTACGGGACCTATTAAAATGATGCTTCACGCGTCTACCTCGGTAAAAGACACGGATTTCACGGTAAAATTAGTAGATGTCTATCCAAATGGAAGAGCAATTAATATTTTAGATGCAGGCATAAGAGCACGCTTTAGAAATGGCGAAGATGATCCCTCGTTAATCGAACCTGGCAAAATATATAAATACGAAATCAATATAGGAAATACATCTAATTATTTTAGGGAAAGACATGGTATACGAATCGAAATCAGCTCGAGTAATTTTCCTAGATTTGATATTAACTCAAACATGGGGGGCGAAGGCAAGGCCTCAGATTATAAAATCGCAAATCAAGAAATATTTCACGATAAAGAACATCCAAGCCATCTCATAATTCCAATTTTCAAGAAATAAAGGATTTTTTTCCTATAGGACACGCTTCGATGCAAATATTGCACCAAATTGAACTGTAATTGGATAGTTTTCTCAGGTGAGAAAGATTATATGGATAACAAGCGTCCCTATTATATCTTCCTTCAGTTAATGCTTGAGCAGGACAGGCTTCAATACACTTATTACAATTAATGCAATATTTGCTTTCAAGAATAGGATCCCCATGTTTCAGATGGGCATCGGTAATTAATGCTCTTAATCTAATTTGGGACCCAAATCTTTCTGTAATTAACAAATTGTTCTTACCAATGGGCCCTAATCCTGCTAAGGCTGCAGAGTCTTTTAAAAAGAGTCCTGGAGCATATGATATTACTTTAATATTATATCCTTCATTTAAAATAAAGTCTTTTACTTTGTGGCAATGATTTTCGAGAATTGAATCAATAAATTGGTAATTATTCTTTCCAACGGACCAAGAATCAAGTATAATGTCGTATAAATGCATTCCTAGAATAATTACCGTCTTTGCATCTTCAAAAAAATGCTCAGGCTGATTATTCTTTGGAAATCTATCGAATAATTTCGGATCTGCAAAGCCTACAATATCTACACCTATTTTTTTACAAAAGTTTTTAATTCTTTCCGTTAAATCTAATTCTACAGTCATTTTAAATCTTAATCATGGGATATATTCATTTTTATATTAAAAATTTTAAGAATTGGATTTTATTATAAAAAACACTATTTCATGAATTCAGGTATCCACTTTGCTTGAGCTTCAGCCATTTCATCCACCATCTCGCGAATTTCAGTTGGAGAACACACGCTTGCGGTATTAGGATCGAGCAAAACAGCGTGATAAATCTTTTCTTTGTTTAATTCAAGAACCCCTTCGACTGCGGCCTTCTGCACCATCACGTTAGACATGCAAAGTGCTTGACAGATTGTGGGTAAACTGATGCCCCCTTCAGGGTGTATTCCGTGGCCGTCCGCAAATACAGGTACTTCCACGCAGCATCCCTTTGGGAGATTGGTAATTAAACCTGCATCCTTATTTATCACGTTTCCGTTAAATCTAAATGCATTGTTTGTTTCCATTGCGTTAATTATGTGTGAAGCGTATTCACCTGAAGGATTCTTTTTAAATCGGAGTTTCGAACGCGAAAGTTTTTTTTCAAATTTCCGTTCCATTTTTTTAAGTGTTAAGAGATTGTAATTGTAATAGGTCGCGTGTTTAAGAGTAGAAAAAAAGAAATTGCCCTTGTATTTTTCTAAGAGGTCAGCTCTTTTTCGGTAGTACGGAACATATTCGCTCAGGTGTCCGGAGGTTTCCGTCATAAAATAACCGCCAGCGGCGTTCATCATGTCGTAACGCACTTTTTCTGAAGCTTCCAAATTAGGTTTTTCCTGGAAAGCTTTCTTAATTAATGGGTACGCGTCTCGCCAAGTAGAATGTGGGTCTTTAGGATCTTTGTACCAGGCCTCGAGAAACCAAGCCATGTGATTGATGCCCGCACACAAAAAACTAAAGTTTTTAGGCTTAATTCCAATGGCACTACACAAACCAAGAGCAGTGCCTTGAACGCCGTGGCAAAGACCAACCGTGGAATCCGGAACGATGGTATTGCAATACCAAGTGTTCATGGCCATTGGATTTGTATAGTTTAGAAACAAGGGTTTTATGCCGTCTTTTCCAGCGTTGTGGCCATAATCCCGGATTTGCTCAACAATCGACTTGAAAACTGGAACAGTTCGAAGGAATCGAAACATCCCCCCAGGATCTAAAGTATCTCCCATGCATTGGGATACTCCGTATTTAAGAGGAATATCCAAGTCTGTTTTAAATGCGTCTACACCTCCTGCTTGTATCGCACTGATAACATACTTAGCTCCCTCGATAGCTTTTTTCTGATCAGTTGTTTTTTGTATAGTAACGCCTTCTAGTTTCTGTGAATTATCCTCCTTATATTTTTGCATGAAGTTATACATCAAATCTAATCGATGAGAATCAATATCTTCAAGACAGATTATAGTATCCATTTGAAGATCCGGGAATGTTAAGATATCTGTGAGAACATTTTCCCCAAAAACTAAAGATCCTGCTCCTATAAATGTAATTTTTAGCACGATGATTATATAAAAACTAATTCAAAGTTTTTAATTTTTTTTATATCTCGCAAATGTTTTAGATTCTTTCTAAAACGTGAACGCACATTGCTGCTTCTCCTGAACCAATGGTTCCACCACTATTTTCAGCTAAAGCAATAACGGGGTTTTTCACTTGTCTTTTTCCCGCTTCTTCGCGTAATTGAGTTGTTAATTCATATATTTGCGCTAGACCCGTTGCACCAATAGGATGTCCTCGCGCTAATAATCCTCCGCTTGGATTCACGGGGATCTTCCCGTCAAGTTGAGTGGCTCCACTCTCTACAAATGGACCCCCTTGACCATCTTTACAAAAACCCATTTGTTCGATTTGATGAAGCTCCCCAAAAGCAGTTGCGTCATGCACTTCAGCTACATTCATATCTTCAGGACCAAGCTTTGCCATTTCATAAGTAGCAGTAGAGGCTCGTTTAGCTATGTTATCTCTTTTCCACGATCCAGATCTTAAAACTGAAGCCCTTATTATGACAGCTCTGTCTTTTAAGCTTGGATTTTG
>JAUXAJ010000174.1 GCA_030620005.1 Promethearchaeota archaeon
TAGTTAAATAAGGAGAGGATGTTACCATCCTCTTCCTCTTTTAGGAACCCCGCGTGCGGTCGGGATACCATTATTATTCCATGGAGCTGTCGAGTAGGTCGGGGTCATTACTGACCCTTTCCCCTCTAAGAACCACGCGTGCGAGTTTCCCCGCACGTGGCTCAAGCCTAAAGAACCCGACACGTCACCGTGTCCTTTTTCGTGACTCACATTCTCTGCTATCACATCAAGGAATTACGTCACCGATTTTCCTCGAAAAGGATGTATAGGGTAATCTCTAATGATTACCGCAACATCGGGTTTCTCAAGAATCTTGTTTTCCCAACTAATTCACCTGAAAATTATTGAAAGGATTTTGAATGTCGAGTTCAAAATTCCCTTCTTCCAGTCCATCGGATCTGTTCAATGGCAATTACAATTGTCTAACTTCCTCCTTTTCTGTATGCCTTGCTATATTCCTGATGCTCCCAAGACATTACAATGGTAATGAATGTTGAAAAAAACTTTTTCTTGTTTAGACCAACTGGAAGTCTGCTCCCTTTCAGGATGGGTATCCTCTATTATAATTATTATAATAGCCCCTATCCACTCGATTATAGAGTGACTTTCGCTTTTTCCAGCATCCTCTATCCACTAAGCCTTTCCCCTTCCTCATGGTTGGGATACCATTCCGCATAAAGCGTATGGGACCTATTGGGCTTACCAAGTTCCGAACGATTGACTTTCACCAATCCCCTTAGGGACCTCCTATCCCCCGGCTATACAACGGATGACAAGACGGCGACCAATAAACACCATCTTCCGATAGTTTGCCATTTTGGCAAGGCGCACTACTACCTTTCGCCTTTTGGTAATTACGAGGTTTATTAGAGGTTCACTTTCGTTTCCCATAGGGATCATAGCTAGTCCTATGCAATTGGTAGTATTGTTTTTGGTACATTGTCCTTGAGGCTTCACACAAAGCCGTTACCAGCAATGCATGCTCAAGTAGCTACATTTAGTCATATTAAAGTCGGCTTTTGGTGGGGTAAATAAATACCAGATCATTTAATCATGCACCAAGTTCCGTATTCAACCATTCAGCTTCTTATCGCACCATCGGGTTTACCAAGTTTCCTATCCTTAACTTTCATCAGAACCCTTAGGGAGATACTATCCTCCGGTTGCACAACGGATGACAAAGGAAGCAGAATACACACCTCCTACCTGACAACTTACCTTTTGGTCTCGGCGTACCAGCTAAGTTTCGCCGATTCATGTTTACGAAGTTTAACATATCTTCACATTAGTTTCCCATAGGTTCCTTGGCTAGCCCATTAATATTTCATAGCTAAACATTGATGGTACATTTTTCCCACAGCTTCACACCCATTCGTTACTAAAGACGCATGTGTGAGTAGCCACAATCGGTCATCTCGATGGCAATTTATGATATAGACTTTATCATATATTGTATTCAAGGATAGAACTTCTTGTCGCACGTATTCGGACATTAGACTTTCTTGTCGCACTTTTCCATCTAAATAGATGGAAACTCGCTTAATTCAATGCGTTTTAGCATAAAACGACTCTTTAAGGAAAAAAAGAATTATTTAAATTTCATTTTCTCAAGAAAAATTAAAGATTTAAATAGCATCTTAACCACATGTAACAGTAAGGAATTTATTAATACGAGGAAGGTTAAAAAACAAAAAAGAACTCAAAGTCTGGATTCACAGACCATCGAAGAAACTGACGAATTGTCGCTCTCGTGCTCTGAAGAACTATACGAAATTTCTGGTAAAAAATTTTCTCTCGTTTATGGAGCGGAAAATCTCCAAAGCGCCAAAGCAAAAAAAATTGGTATACCGATTCTTTTCCTTGAAAACGACTTGGGCGCGCACGATGCAACAACGAAATCGCGAACGCAAAAATTTATATAGGTAGAGTTCACATTTATATATCACTTCAGTTTCGACCGTACTTACATGATGCGTTCTTTAAAAAACCGTGTAACTCCCTCTTGTGGGGAGAACACTAAACCAAGGTGATTTCATGACAAAAGATTTGTCAGAAATAAAAAAGGAAGTAGAAGATATGAAAGATATGTTAGGCATTCCAGTAGAGCCACATATCAAAGACTTAGTCATAGGTCTTCGGAAATTCAATATAAAAACAATATCGTCTTGTGAAGGACACGACGATGAAAACAAGGTAAAATACCCCTGGGTTGATATGAGCCTTTCAGAAGTATCAAGGGTTATTAAAATAATTGCTTGGTACAATATGAAAGTCTTAACAGGAGAAATACAAGGCATTAGCTGGGTGATGCTTCCGAGAAACATTCTAAGGTTAATGCCAACTAATAGAATGCTTTCCTTAGAAGAACTTCAAAAAGGGGCTGTAATGCTTGGAAAAAAGATTCAAAAACTTAAACTCAAAGAAAATAATCAAATTGAAACTTTTTGGACAATTAATTTCAACTATTTAGTCTTTCAGGGTAAAAACATAAAGTTCTAAATGAATACTACGAGAGTTCCTTTTTTCCACAGAATTAAGTTTGTATAAATTTCTGATATGGTCATGATTTTCCCTATTTTCGAAGATATAAGGATAAAATTTGAGTAAATAAAATTTCGGAGACTGGCCGGAATTTTCTAAATACTAGCTTTTTCTTTTTTTGATTATTGTCATGTTTAAGCAAAAAGTTATTCAGATCTTTCAATTTTTAGAATTTGTTTTCTTTTCTAAATTGATCAAATAATTGATTGATTTCATCTCTATCTTCCTAATCTCCTTTTTCGTGACACGCTCCTAATCCAGTTTCCTCCCCAATTTCCTTTCTCTTGGCACGACCTTTCTCGGTTCCCATACCCAATCTCCTTCTTCGTGGCACACACCTAATCCAGTTTCCTCGTTAATCTCCACATCAAAACCGTAATTTGCTTCGTAATCGCGATTACACATTTGACCGTTCGGATTAATCCAGCGACAACCCAAGCAGTGATCTGGAATTTTATTTCTCCTTTCTGTTTCGACTTTTTCTTCTTTCACTTTTCTTTCCTTCTCTAAATTAGAATTAACGAAATCGATCAAACTATTAATTAAATTGTTATTGATATGATTATTTGGAAGTTTTATTTGAATTTCATGCCCTATATTTCTATCAAAAAGTTCATTAAGAATTTCTTGCGCCTTATTTTCTAGTCTTTTTTCTAATTTTTTTTGATACTCTATAATGAGTTGGTTAAATACAATAGTTAATGTAAGAGTGTTGTTTGGAAATTTCACTTGTACATTCCCTCCTCCACTATTTTTAACATATTTCGGCATGCTGATTCTGTTACTATGAACAATTTTCAATGGGTTATCATCAAGCCCACCGACCCTGCATTGTACGGTGCTTACATACATTCTTGATAGTATTGGAGCTAAAAAGCGTTCCAATGGTCCAATTCCTTGAACTCCTGCGGGTTCAGGGGGAGCTCCTCCTGTCGAATGCGATCTCCAATCTATGTGGTGTGGATTTTCAAGACAGAATTTTTCATCTTTCGATTCAACCCTTTCCGTTATAAAATTCTCTCTTATCTTTCGAATTTCGCTGAAATCCGTATGCTTTAGGATGATTCCTAAAATGATCTCACCTGCATCATTTAGTTTAAATTCTTTATTTATTTCCTTTACAAATAATTTCATGTTCACTTCGTCATTATTATCTTTCCAAATTTTTTCGTAATTCTTGTATTTATTTCCATCAATGCCCCATTTGAGATTAAAAAGGTGATCGAAATATCGTATAATTTTTGAATAGTTAAGCACTACGGGAAATGGGGGAAAACAGATCAAGTTCGCATGATTTTCGTGAATATAAAACACCGGCTTTCCTAAGATCATCCCCAACATTGTGATATATGCAGTTTCCGCTTTAAAACCTCCCGTAGCACATATCGCTATCCGCATATCTCGAACATCTATTTCTGGATGGACGGATAAGCGAATTACTTCTTTAATGAGGTTAGGAAGCCCCTCATGTTTAAAGCTTTCAAAGTTATAACCCAATCCTTTAATTTTCTGAACAGTAAAATGCTTCTTTCCCTTGCCATAAGAGTCATTGGAATATTGACTTAACACCGCTCCGCATAATTTTCCTATGTATGTATCAGATACAAGAAAGCATCCACGAACATTATCCGTAGAAATATAGTTTTCATCGATCATCCTTTTGAGAGTATTCAACTCTGCGCATGTTCTATAAATTTGCTCTCTCTCAATAAAATCTCTGAGCTCTTTAATTAATATATCTTTTAAAGGGTTTTGAGAAGAGATCTTCCAATTATCAACGTGTTCCAATGCAAATTGGCCGATGGGCAACACATTTTGCTCATTATTTTTATGGTCTTCATGAGCTTCAATTATCTGTCTTATGGGTGAATTTTTAGCGAGTTCATTCCTATTTCGAGAATAATGATTTATTGCCTGGGTGAATACCGAAACGCCTGTTGTAATTAGAAGGAACGAAGGGTGATTTGGCGTGATCTTACTCATCTTTCCTTTAAAAAAAAAATTGTCTGACAATCGTTCAAGTTCGGTAATGTTTATCTTCATATCTTTATGTTTTTTTTTTTCGGAAGAAAGAACCTCTTTAATGGTTTTAAGCATGATCTTTCCTGTTGTACTTAATTTATAAAACTGTTCATCATTAACGATTTCTTGATCAAATAAGAAATCGATGTAATTTTCATCTACCTCATCATTCCATCGATTTAATAGTTCACGTTTATTTATTAATTGGTTACTTGCTTGATTTATTAACTGCTTATTTTTAATGATTGCTTGCGTATCAATGAATAAAATCGGAATCTTTGGTAAGCTTATAATGTTTTTAAATAATTGATGATAATAGTATCCTTCAACACCAGAATAAATAATAGATACTAAAGATGTATAAGGAATTTGAGCTTTAAATCCTCCAGTTCCAATAATCTTGATATCTCTCTTATCAAAGTTTTGTTTTTCTGTATAATAATTGATTTTATCAAACAAGCACCTTGTATAATTATATAAACCTTTATTACTCATGGAAGTAGCATCTACGGTTAGATCTTTAATTAATGTGAGTGTTACTTTCACATTTTTTTCATCATGTTCTAGAAATTTTTTCACTACTTCTGCACAGATATGCCCAATAAAACTATGAGTATGAAATAAATCAAAACAAGTTCCATCTGGGAAATGGGTTTTCTTAAGTAGCTCCTCCTTATAAGCATGTAATGAGTTTATTTCTGCGCTCATTAGTCTTGGTAAATCCCTACTACTTATGAGATAATTGTAAATTTCCTCTATTAATTGATTCTTCTTATTTGTAAACTCTTGTTGATTTTGTTCAATAAAATGCGAAAGTGATATTGCGTTTAAACGTCCATTTTTGTTTCTCTCTTGGTATTTTTCGATGAAAAAATCTAAAATATTTAGGTTTACATCCCTAACATTACCACTTAATACTTGATACGCCACGTATCTAAAAAGCGATGTTCCTACTGAAACAATAAAGCATGATGCCATTAAACAGTTCCACCCAAATTAAAAACTAATTTTTTTCACTATTTATTCAAATCGAAAAAAAGTGAAATTATCATAAAATAATTTAATTCCATTCCATTTAAGTTTGATGAATGGACACGCAAGACTTTACAAGACCATTTCGTTTCAATCTATTTCTAGTTAATGTAAGAGTGTGGTATGGGAATATTATATTCGCATTAAATTAAAGGACAAAAACTACAATATGAAAGTAAGATTTTCAAACTACAATATGAAAGTAAGTTTTTTATTGAAGTATTCCAATCAGAGATATTGAATTTTATATTGCTATCAGAATGCGTGGAAGAATTTAGGTTATATCTATTATCGTAATGGTAATCATGAGAAAGCGATTGATGCTTATTTAACATTAATACAGCTAACACCCAAAAATCGTTACGAATGGAAAAATTTCGTAAAAAAAATTTTTTATAAAGGAATTAACAACGATGCTCTTGACGCGTCTAGGCGCGTTCTTGAAAGAGATTCTAACCACGAAAAAGCACTCAAATTACTTGAAAAATTAGAAAAATTAAAATTTTTATGTGAAGAAAATGTAGATAATAATTAATTCATAATAAAATGAAACCCAAATTTATTACTAAAAGTTTATTTTAAAATAAAATTTAGAAGGTGTTAAAAATTTTAACTTGGATAACAACGGTTGGATGGAGTCCTTATGCGGTTATTAATCCGATATGGGCTTATTGTAAGGATAAAAAGGAAGTTCCTGATAAAGTAATCATGTTACATACTGATAGTGATAGAATTAAAAAGAATTCAAAATTGTGTGAAAAAGTAATAAATAAAATTTTAAAGGAATATTCTGGTGCCGATAATTTTAAACCAGAAATCGAAACTCACACCTTAAAAAGCGAAGATATTGAATTATATACCGAAAAATTAAAACATGTAATTGAAAAGACGATAGATGAACAAAATAGCAAGGGCACGGAAGAATCAAATTTGATAATTCTCGATATGACTCCAGGAAGAAAATACATGTCTGCAAAAGTAATGAATTTTGGAGAATTGTTGAATACAAAAGAAAATCCAATTCAAGTTTTTTATCTTTCATTAGCGGAAATGAAATATTCTAATAATTCTTATCCCACAATTCCAATAATTAAGCACGGGTTATACAATATTTTGGAGGATAATTTCAGGGTTACTTCAGAGGCTTTACATGAAAATGCTCAAACGCTCGAACCTCCTCAAGAAAGAGTGCAGATTGAAAATAAAATTAATAAAATTTTCGAAAAAAATCTAATTGAGAAAATTAAAGATGAAGAATTAAAATTAGAATTCATTGTTCTCTCAGCAATCTATTTAACATCCAATACTACAGTAACCGCGATTAATCAATTTGCAAGAAGAAATGGATTTACAACTAATAAATATAATATAAACAATACCATACGTAGATTAGGGCTATTTAAAGGATATCTCTATAATGATAGGGTTTTTGGACCTCCAATGATAGATGTAATTATATTGACTGAAGATGGGGAAGATTATTTAACGGAAACTATTGATTACATTTTAAACGGTATGAACATTGATGCAGCGCAAGTTAATGCTCTTACTCTGGTTGATGACGCAGGCCAAATAAAAAATATTAAGGAAATCGACGAAATGAAGTTTAATATGAATGAAAAATTTAAGTTTAAGTCATATATAGATCTAAGTGTTGATGAATTAATTATCTTGTTAAACGAATTATATTCAAATAATTTACGCACGTTTAATTTAGTGGATTGTATATATGGTTTTAATTTATGTAAAATTAACATTGAAATGGGTAAAAATTCCGTAATAATAAATTTTGGAAATATATTAAAAAAAATTCCACGAATGGGAAGACAGAAAGAATTTTTTGAAAATCATTGCGCCATTGACCCTACTATACCAGACAATTTCTTTCTTTTCGCGATTCCACATAAAACTAAATTTTTGGATGCGTTTCGAAAAGCAGGCGTATTTTTCAGCGAAACTAACGAAAAAGAATTTGATAGACTCTTAAACGAAATTGTTGATACAAATCCAATAAATGGTGATTTATATAAGATTATTAGTTTCGACACGTGCACTTATTCTAATCAAACCTTTTCTCATTTGTACAAATACTATAAAAACAATAACAAGTTCACGAAAAAAATTAATAAATTAGATTTTCTTGTTTCGAGAGGCGTTGTTAATGAAATGTCAGAATACGAAAATAAATATTCGAATAATGTCATCGAATATTTAAAAAAAACTGCGCTCTATCCAAATATCGTTGATAAATTTAGATTTCAAAGTACACTTCAAGCTAGGTTAACAAAACTAGCTCATTGTGATTACCTAAAATGTAAAGCCTTAGCAAATGTAAAAACAGTTGATTTAGACGACAACGCAGCCTTGCACAACGATACCAGAATAATTAGTGGATTAGCTTCTGAAATTGCAAGATTCGGCAACTTACATTTATCTTTATATTCTCACGATGAAAATTTCTACGGGCGAGCTAGCGGATTAACGAGTGTAAAGTGCATGAAATTAAATTACAAGCAAATTAGTCATAATGACGAATCTAACTACGAAATATCATGCGATTGGGACGAATTCGAAAGAATCCTTTATTATTTATCCGTTACATTTGGCGCAATTATTCTAAATATTAATGACAAGGAAAAGTTCGTGTTATTCGGCATATGGCCACGTCAAAAAACGGAAGATTGGCAAAATGAAAAATTAAGGATTTATTCGCACAATCCAATATTACAGCGCATGAGCAGCGACTTTAGAATAATAAGTGAAGATGATAAAGATAATGCTTGAGTAAAGTCTATTATTTTTGTGGACATTTTAATTACTTTGTAATAATCGCCGATTTTAAAATAAACTTTACTTAAATTGCTATAAATAACTCTCATCAATTTCTCGTATTTCTCATTCATTTCGAATATATCGTCTTCATAATCTATAGATACGAACTTTTCAGAATTAAAATTTATATTATCTTCAAAAATCTCAATAACTTCATGATACATTCTTTATTCAAGAAGACAAGCCCCAATCCTATCTATTAGATCTTCATTTTTTGAATCTAATTTTAAAGCTTTTTAAATCTTTTTTTGAGTTAATTTCTTATTAAATTCCAATTTTTAGAAGTCTAATATCTTCAATTTTTTTTGCTAGAGTCGATAATTGCAATTATCTCTTTTTGTTTTATAGAATAACCTAAAAAGGTAAAACCTTCCTGTTTGGAAACAATTCTACTTTTTTCTTTATTAAGGGTCAGGCCTCGTTTTTTAAGGAATCGTTCTAACTTAGGTAAGACCAAGTTGTTTATTATTTGTCTTGACGGCGCTATAACAATAAAATCATCTGCATATCTTACCAAGCAAATGTGTTGTTTTAGTTTAATACATTTTCCATTTTTTGTTTTTGTTTCAATTAATTGTTGCATTCCATGTAATGCTATATTAGCCAAAACAGGGCTAAGAGGATTTCCTTGAACAATTCCCTTGCTCATTTTAGATATTTTTCCATTTTCCATGACTTTAATTTTAAGAATTCTACGAATTATTCCGTGAAAAGCTTCAATTTTATCCAAAATTGCTTCATGCTTAATATTCTCAAAAAATTTTTTTATGTCTGCCTCTAAAATTACTTTCTCTCCACCTTTTAACTCATTGCATATCTTGTCGATAGCATCTTGTCTACCACGTCCTGGGCGATATCCCATGACATTTGATTCAAACAAGGGCTCCCATTTTGCCGTCAAAGCAAACGAAATAATTTTAGCCATCACTCTATCTTTAATTGCCATTATTCCTAAAGGGCGTTTTTTCGCAATTTCAGGCGTTAATGCCTTATTTTTTGACAATTGCCCCCTCTTGTTAGGTCTTTTCTTTTTTGGTATCTCTTTTTTTATTACTGGTCGAAATCGATACTTCTTATAATCAAAGTTCTCATTGCTTAAATTCATGCGTTCTTCTGGAGTTAAATATGTTTTTCCGTCTATTCCTGATGTATATCTACCTCTATTTTTTTGGGTAATGTAATAAATCGCCAATAATTTGGCAGATTCAGATTTTACTAACTGTATCATTAGTTTTTGTGTTTCTTGTTCATTGCTCGTCCAGGAGGCTCTAGCGATTCTTTCTTGAAATGTTTTTATCGTTTGTACCAACGCAGTCCAATTTATATTTGACCACCAATCGCCATCTTGATTAGATTTTTCGACCTTTTGCATTATTTTTCACCTCTCTTTAATAATAAAAATAAACCTATATAAATGTTCCCATGTGATTTTGAGATAAAGTCAATATAGTATGAATTAAGGTAAATTATAATTTTTTTGCTTCTATTTTAACAATTAATTTGTTAAAAAACAAAAAAAAGGAATAATAGGGTGTTTAATATTAGGGTGTTTAAATCAATACAATGATAATTCAATGAGATTTCAAACATCCTTTTTTTTAATCAAAATGGTATTTCTTGAAATTTTACGAAATTTAATCCTTAGATTATAAAAATCAAATGGTCTCGTCAAACTAAATCTCATTCCTGTCTTGTAAAAAAAAGACATTATTGGAAAATGTCCCGTAATTCCGTGAAGCATTGCTATTAATACCATTGCAAAAGATGTCATTCCCGGTGGAACAACAATGTAATTTCCGACTAATAAATTATTGACGATTTGATCTTTTTCAATCAGTTCTTTTATTATAACATCGCAGAAATTCACTACATTTTTCATATAGGTTATTGGATTATTTATTTCCAAAGTAGGGATTTCTTTTCAATAATTACACAATTCCCCCATCTATTGACTACATTTAATGTTTCGGGTGATGAAAAACGTCCTGAAAGGTTGATCAAGGCAAATTCTTGTTTCTTATTTTCGTATATCACATTATGTTTTTAGATATTGCGATATTTAATTCTTAAATCCGTGTGCTGACTTTGTAATTGGCTATTCATCGTTTCAATCTATTTCTAGTTAAAACAAAACTTCAACTGGCTGAATTAGAAAACCTAAAGAGATTAAGTTTCAATCTATTTCTAGTTAAAATAAAACGGAAAATAGAATGAATTATAGAAAATGAAAAAAAAGTTTCAATCTATTTCTAGTTAAAATAAAACAAATTAAAAATATTAAAATGGAGTGATGTAAATAGAGTTTCAATCTATTTCTAGTTAAAATAAAACAAGATTTTAAATGGAAGAGAAAAGAATATATAAGGAGTTTCAATCTATTTCTAGTTAAAATAAAACCCAAATGAGGTGATTATGAGTAGGTATTACAAAGAAGTTTCAATCTATTTCTAGTTAAAATAAAACAAGGAAGATGTTTGAAGAAAGAAGAAAAAGAAGAAAGTTTCAATCTATTTCTAGTTAAAATAAAACAAGAGGGAGATGAAGGATGAAGAGAAAAGAAATTAAGTTTCAATCTATTTCTAGTTAAAATAAAACGAAAAAGAAAAGAAAGAAAAAGAAACTAAAAAAGAAGTTTCAATCTATTTCTAGTTAAAATAAAACGGATGTACGGAAAGTGTGTGATATGTGGGAAAGAAGTTTCAATCTATTTCTAGTTAAAATAAAACACAGGACATGAGTTTGAATGTATTGATAGAAGGAATTGTTTCAATCTATTTCTAGTTAAAATAAAACAAAATATGGTATATAACAAAAAGAATTACATAACAAGTTTCA
>JAUXAJ010000358.1 GCA_030620005.1 Promethearchaeota archaeon
TTGTAATTTCTACATGGATTCCATTAGATTTAAATAGTTTCGCCGTGTCTAAAACCGGCTGTACAGATTTTACACCACAGATTTTTTTGTAAAAATCATCAGACATTGCCTTTATATCGATATTTGCCGCATCAATTCCAACTTCTATTAATTTTTTTGAAGCTTCAGGAGTAGAATACCCATTAGTTACCAAAATCGTTTTTATATCTTCTTTTTTAAGTAGACATGTTACATCTAGTATCCATTCGTGCCAAATTAACGGTTCATTGTAAGTAAATGCAAGAGTTTTTGCCTTGCTTTTAACGACTCTTTTTACTAATTGTTCGGGGGACATCTCGACTAAAGACATCCTGCGATTTCTATGTCCTTCTAATTCATAATAACCATTTTTTCCGTTATCGGTAGGATTTGCTTGGCTAATTGACCAATTCTGACAATTTTTGCATCGAAAGGAGCAACCGATAGATGCAACGGAATACGCTGTTGCTCCTGGCCAGAAATTATAAAGAGGCTTTTTCTCGATAGGATCCAAGCTACCGGGGGATATTAATGAACCGTATATGAGGGAGTATAATTCACCGTCAAAATTTTTTCGTGTTCGGCAAACACCAACCTTACCAGGTGTTATCGTGCATTTATTAGCACAAACATTGCATTTAACTTTGTTTTCGTCAAGTTTGTCCCATAATCGTGCTTTTATTTTCAAATTAGGGGTCCTTCTTTTTTGTTACTTTATATTATTGTTATTATTATTATTTTTATTATTATTATTAATATTGTTATGTTTTAAAAGAAATGGAGTAAAAAAGAAAATGAGCAATGTAGAGCGAGCTGTTTCCTTCTTTTTGGAAGGTTTCGTGTGTTCTCAAGCTATTCTTTCAACTTATGGTTCGAGATTTGGTTTAAATCGTGAACTTGCATTAAAGATATCTGCTCCCTTTGGAGGGGGAATTTCTCGCATGGCAATTACATGTGGAGCAGTTACGGGCGCACTCATGGTAATAGGTCTTAAACATGGATATGTTGCTGTTAAGGAAAGGAATAAAAAAGAAAAAATGTATGATCTCACGAAAGAATTTGTTAATAGGTTCAAATCCCGCAATAAAACGATAAAATGTAAGGAATTACTTGATTGTGATATTAGTACCAAAGAAGGCCTCCAGCATGCTCATAATAATAGACTATTTATTGACATTTGTCCAAAATTTGTAAGAGATTCCGCAGAAATACTTGATGAATTATTACAAGAAAATCCATAAATTTTTAAAAAAAATTAATGAACAACATTTAAATAAAAAGACATGAAATGGTGAGATTATTTTATTCAAGTTAGGAAAGATATCGAGTTAACAAAAGAAGAAATGGAAGAATTACTCGAGAAAAAACGTGAAAAATTACAAGAAATTGAAAAGCTAGGAAAAAACGCTAATTATATTCAAGAATTAAGTGAAATTGCATTAATTCAATTGGAATTAGAGAACTACGAAGATTCAAAAAAGAATTTATTAACTTGTTTGAAATACTTTAAACAAAGTCGGGAAAGATTAGGGCAAGCAGCAGTTTTAGGCGTACTTGGGGCGTTATTTTTTAAAAAAAGTGAATATGAAGAATCAATTGAAGCTTATGAGAAGGCATTGGGAGTCTATAAGGAATTAACACAAGTCCAGGAAATGATCATGTGTTTAAAGTGTATTGGGAATTCTTATATTAAACTAAATTTATTAAATGAAGCAAGTGAAAAATTCATGGATTGTTGTGCCATCTGCTCAGATAATAATGATATATACAATCTGCTGGAATGTATTGAAAATTTAATTTTTATATACGAAACTCATAAGAATTGGGATGTTGTTTTCGAGCTGTACAAAAAAACTTTGAAAGTATTTAAAGAAATTAAAAATAATCGTGGCATTATAACTTCTTACTTTAATTTAGGTCTACTAAAAAAAAAGTCAAATAATTTTATTGAAGCCTTAAGATATTTTAAAAAAGGAACCAATGTAGCAATAGATTCTAATTATGCCGAGCATGTAATAAGAGGGCTCGGTTATGTAGGAGAATCGCTCTTTTATCAAGGAGAAATTAAAGAAGCCAAGAACGAGTTCATTAAGGCTCTTAATGTTGCAAAAAATAATGGCGCAAAGAATGCTATCATTCAATTAAACATTCTGTTAAAATCTCTTGGATTAAGTGAAGCTGAAATAGATAAGGAATGAGAAGAATATAAAAAAAATCGTCCCATGAGATAAAAATAATCAACTCGTCTTATAAAACGAATTGTATATATAACAATATTATTGCCTATTAAAAGTAACTTCATACTCGAATTAATTAATTAATTAATCAGGAAATTTCTCATGAATCATTGTCCTTATTGTAAAAAAACCGTGGTACAAGAATGGTCGTATTGCCATTATTGTAATAAACCACTTCTCTATAATATCCACCAACTAAAAGGAAATAATAATACAAATCAAGTTTTTCGACGGATTCCTTCATATTATGCACGTGATCAATATATTGAGTCAAATTTTATAAATCATGATATTTCTAAGGTGGTGGAATTAAAAAAACAGATAAATGTAATTGATAAAACGATACAAGAAAAAGAATATTTAGGAGCACCTGTAGGACTTTTACAGTTAGAAAAGGCAAGCTTATATTATAAAAAGAGAGATCTTTCAATGGCATTAAAGATATTAAAAACGGCCCTTAAGAATTTTGTAGAAACAAATGATATCTTAAATATTGCGGTTACTTATAACGAAATGGGCATAATTCAAATAGATTTAGGTTTTTTTGATGAAGCTATATACTATTTTGAAAGAACCCTTGAATATACTCAGCAAATTAACGATAATAATAAACTTATCCAAATTTATAATAATTTAGGAAACATTTATTCTTTAATTAAAGATTTCGAATGTTCCCATGAGTTTTTTTTAAAAGTATTTGAAATAGCGAAGAGAGAAGATTTTTTACTTGAAGAAATTAAGACCTCTAATAATTTGGTGGAATCTCTTTTCTTTTTTAAAGATTACGACCAAATTGCAAGAATATTAAATAGAAATTTAAAATTTTTTAAACAGAACAAGGATCGTTATGGAATAATTAACTCATTGATCAAGTATGGAAAACTCTATTATTTATTGGGAGAAAGTTATTATGAGCAGTCTCGTGAGAGCTTTATTAATGTATTAGTACTACTAAAAAAAATAAGTAATAAAATTTCAATATATCACGCCGCTCAATTAAAATGGGAATGCTTTTTTTATTTGGGAAATCTTAACCTAAATTGGAATAGCCTTGAAACTTCAGAAAATTATTTGTTTAAAAGCCTTGAAGAAATAAGAATCTTTGAAGTGCGAGATGATCTTAAACAAGGAATGGTTTTAGAAGCATTAGCAAAACTTTTTGAACTTAAGGGAGAAACATATGAAGCTATCGATTATTATCTTTTATCTTGCGAAATTTATTATCGGTTCGGAGACGACTATAAGAATGGCTTGATTAAATCAAAAATCGCAAGGATTTATTTAGAAATAATTGAAAACGAATCTAAAGCTATTGGATATTATAAAGAAGCGTTGAAAACTTTTGAGAGCAAAGATTTTTACAATGAATCTGCCCAAATTCTTCGAAAATTGGGAGATCTTGCTAGCGTTAAGGGAATGAACGATTTAGCTTCATCCTATTTCGAAAGAGCCAGAAAATATTGTGAAAAAGAAAATTATTCTTTCTAGGGGTTCTTCATGGTTTTCAAAATCTTCTACTAATCTGGACATCATATAAATTATTGAAATATTTACATCTTCCACACATTTTTAATTCCTTCGTTTATCTTATAACGCGTGTATTCCATTAGCATTGCCGCAGAATTTCTCGGGGTTTGCATCAAGACGTTAAGAAGGTGGGATAAAGCTAAAAAAATCAGGTGTTTAAGAACGCTTGGTAGTAGATGTCCCGTGACGTCCAGATTTTTAGCATCGGATCTCTTTATCCTTTCTAGGGGTTCTCTTTTTCGTACTGAGCATGTTCTTCATCATCCATTCTAGTGTCAAAAAGCCACCTCCTTGCTTGTTCCATATATACATTACCACACCTAATAACCCCACGTAAGCGATCATGAATGGAAAGAAATTATAAATATTTAGAAACCGGAAAAAAAAAGGTAACCCGGCATAATGTAGAAAAAACAATGATAAGGACACCTGTCCATAAAAAGTGAAC
>JAUXAJ010000226.1 GCA_030620005.1 Promethearchaeota archaeon
TTTATAACAAAAGAACCTGTTAGAGCGGGAACAGAAAAAGTTTTTAAAGATTTACCACCTGAAGATTTACGATATTCATATAGAATAAAAATATCTGATTTAAAAATCATTTTTAAAAACAAATCTAATTTCTTTTTAATACTGAATTTTTTTGACGTTATAGGAACAGGAGTCCTGTTCACGTTTATTTTTCCATTAATTAATTTAGAAATGGGCATAGCCCCCACTGATCTTGAAGGTATATTATTTGTTATCGTGCTCGCAATTTTTGTTTTTGTAATTGGAATGGTTCTCGCACAATTCTTTTTAGCTAGTTGGGCAGATAAAAAAGTTCAGAGTGGAAATGAATCAGCTAGAGTTAGAATAGCAATTTTTTGCACGATTGTAAAAATGCCTCTTGTTCTTGTCGCTTTTATAATGTCTCCAAATGTAGCAAATAAAACTTATTTTGGTCCATTTTTCGGCCCCACGCAGGTAAATTCAATCGTGTTTTGGATATTATGGTTTGTATTTTCAATGTTATTAGGCTTTGGGTTCGCTTTGGGTTCGGGTATTGGGCCTAATTGGAGGGGGGCATTAATGGATATCAATTTAGCCGAACACAGAGGCACCATGGTTGCCGTGGCAGCTTTTGTAGATCAAATTGGTACTGCCTTAGGGGCAATATTAGGGGGTATAGCGATTTTGGCATTTGATAATATTTTTGAGGCCATTTTTTGGGTGTCTTTAGGAGCTGGTTTAGTTTCGCTGTGCTTATGGATTCCTCTATTATATACATATGATAAAGACTTAGCCGAAGTTAATCAAATAATGGCGGAAAGAGCAGAAAAGATGAAAAAATCCTTACTAGATAGGGATACACCAGAAACAGTTTGAAAAAATAAAGATATCAAATAAAACCACGTGACTTTTTTTTTTTTTTTTTTAATAGAATTAAATGATATTACGAGCATTAATTAATTTTAATGGTTAATATAAATATGTATATATAACAAACAAATATCTTATTCCATTTAAACAGTTAATTGATCATGAAAAATCAAAGAAATTTTAGGTTTATTAATGAAACAGAAAAGAAAATTATTCGTGATTCATTGTCAAAAATTTCGGCAAAAGTTTTGCTAATTTTAAATAAAGAGAAGTTTCAAACATGCATAAATTTAAGCAAGCTAGACCAAGTAAGGCAGAAACTTTCGATATTTCTTATTCCTAAGAATTTAATTAAAATAATAAGGGAAATTAAATACGAGATTAATATTAACTCTGCTGGATTATATTTTGGACATATAAAAAGGGGGGGCTTTTTTTTAAGTTTAGAAGGAGCAGAATTTTTGCACGATATGGGTGCTTTTAGGGAAAAAAATTTAATGCGCGTAACAGTGAAAGGAGAAAAATCCATTCTCTACGGAAATAAAATTCTGAAGAAAATGATACATAAAGTCTCTCCAAATTTAAAGAAAAAGGATTTTTTACTTATTTTTAATTCATCAGGCGAGTTAATATCAATTGGTTTATCTCAAGTGGACTACTTCACCTTTCAAAATCTAAAGATTGACGAATTAATCGCTTTAAACCTTGTAGATAAAGGATATTACTTGAGAAAAAACCAGTAGAAGGAAAAAATAAAAAAAATAAAAAATAAAAAAAAAACTTTAAAGTTTGCGCTTTTTATAGTAAGCAACTAAACTAATTATTCCAATAGCCATGAATACTAAGTAATAATTTCCAAATGGAATTTCTATCATTTCTATGATCTCTTCTTTTAGCAACTCTTCTATATACTCGTCAATATCGCCAGTATCATCGTCTCCTGGGTCTGATGACGTAACTTTTATACCGGTTATCGCATAAATAGAAGCATGATCTAACATGATAATGATAACACCGTCACCTAGTTCAATGAATTCAACTTGTTGCCATTCTCCATTAGGACCTAAAGTATAATTAAAATACCATACCTTTAAATCCTCATACTTGTCAATATCGTATGAAATAGTAATATTTATTGGATTGGGCTGGACCAAGCGAGATTTATTCGTCACCATGATATCAAAGAACGCCAAGTCATTATCGATTGATTTTTCAGTAGGATTATATGGAAATCCTGAATAGGAAAAGTTCATGGGCCACCAAACAGAGATATTTACAGAAATATGAATTCCAGCTACATCAAGTATTCCAAAATCAATTCTATTTGGAATGCTCGCTGTTAAAACCCAATTGTCTTTCATGTATATAAGCGTGTTCTTGTTGTCAGGGTCTCCAAAGAACGGGACTCCGTCCGAATAAGCGTATTCTAAAATTCCGTCGGGCCTATAGCTTATTTTCATGAAATTCTCTGTTGAAGTGTGATATAACCGGACCCAAAGGTCCCCGGAACTTAACCTGTTAACTTCGTCCAATTCATAGACCATCCACCAGAAAAACCCAGACAGTTCATAATGTTTAGTACCATTTGGTATCAGAAAAATTGGAAGTCCGCTATCTTCCTCTTCTAAAAAGAAAAGTGGCATGTATTTATTTGCTCTTGCACACACGCCCATGCCTCTCCATACCCATTTTTCAGATGGGTTGTCCCAGTCCCATTGTTTCGCCCAAATTTCTTGATAATACATTGGTCTCTCAAAATATTCTGTCCTTCCATCGTGTTCTTCGATATGCTGTTCCATTACCATTCCATATGTGATATTCCAAAATTCTACTTTATACTCTTCAATATCTACCCCAAAATAACCTATTTCACCTGGTTCATCAAAATCGTTGGACCAATCAATCTTTAATTCTTGAGGATAGAAATCAAAAATTCTTGTATAATTAATGGTCATTTCTTCGAACATTGGACCTATAGGAGCATAAATCTCTCCCGTTCTTAAGGTTCCGTTTGGATAATAGAATAGATCACAGTAAAATTCGTTATAACTATAGTGTATCGAATGGGTAAAATTATTTACGCTTAAATCAGAAAGCGGGGTGTCCCAAGTATCAGTAAGACGTCCATTGTAATACCAGTATAACGCCTCGGCACTCCAATGAAGGTCTAATTTTCCCGTATTGTTTTTCTGTATGAAAAGGTTCAAATCTGTATACGGCCCCGGTATAGCTGGACTACAAGGTTGCATCATTCCTTTCTTTCCCGGAAAATGAGGCATGTCAAGAGTGAAATTTGTAAGCGAGACATTTACTAGTGGATGGATAGTACGATTAGTATATTCTTGCAGATCGCCCAATCCAGTATTAGGATCAATAATTTTGTAATACATTTCTTGTAAACTAACACCGAAATGATACTCTGCGACCGGGTTTTCCTCGCACCATGTCTGGTTATATAATAGTCCAGTTCTATTAATTTTAAAAATAACATTTTCAGAACCTCTTATATCGATAAATTCGTCAAAATCTCCAGAATACGTCGTGCGCCATCCCACCACATCTCCAATACCAAAATCCCAATAATTCCCAACCCCGTGAATTTCTGGTGGGTTAGGATCAAAAACTCGCGTGTAATTTATTGTCATCCATTCGCTTGGTGTTTTAAAGCGGAGCTCTCCTGTTTTTAAAGTCCCGTTAGGCAAGTAAATCATTCTGGCGTATGAACCAAAACTACTGTTTTCAAGAAATATTTCCCGCGAAAACATGTTAACATCTACAAAATCTACCCCGTTTAGTATGAACCAATAACCCCATTTTAGTAAACTTGAGCAATTATGCAAGTCGAGATCGTTTGATGAATTTTTTGGAATAAAAGGGTTTGCTAAAATCCCTTCAATCCCAGTTCCTCCCATCTTATATGGGTACATTCTTCCATCCGTGAATACGGTATAATTTATTAACGAAGTGTTTAATACAGGTACATCAGTGCGTTCTTTGAGTAAGAGTCCTTCCCATTTCATCTCAATAAGTTGTATTCCATAGCAATAATAATTTTCTCCCGTAGCATTTGGAATTAATGCAGCTCCTGTTATGTTATAAATGATTAATCCGTCAGGAGGGTGATTACTTCCCTCTAAATACGCAACATGCCATGCCACAATGCTTCCACGATCAAAATCCCAATATTTTTCATCAGTATGAGGATTTTTTCCGTCCAGTTCTTCTATTGCTGTAACATTTGAAGTATTCAATGTTATTAGGGAGATGGCTATTGTAGCGATTAGCATTATATATAGAACTTTTACTTTTATTTTTTTCACGTACCATAACCCCAATATTGCTCTATATTGATAAAATCACAATATTTTCTAATATATATATAAAAAAAGTCTAATATAAATCTGTCTAGTATGTTCAATTGATATTTTTGTGTACAAAATAGTTTTTTTTCTTGAAAATTGTTGTTAATTAACTTTCTGAATTAAGCAATAAAAAAAACCAATTGTATCGTGGATGTGCGGATATAGCTTTTGAGAAAACTTTAAATTCTCGTCAAGATTTATTCCGTAAACGTTTGTTAATCCAGGTTTTCCATATTGGATTGGAATTCTGATAATAGAGTGACTGCTTTTGTTTTGAAGAACTTGGTCTATAACAAGCTCGTTTTCTTCGGGACCAATCGAACACGTGCTATACAACAATTTTCCACCTGGTTTTAAGGTGTTCAAACCAGCAATTAACAATTTTTTTTGAATTTTAGCCATTTTTTTAATGTCGTTCTCAGTCCTACTCGTTTTTCTCTTGATATCTAGTCTAATCAAGCCTTCACCAGTACAAGGAGCATCTAACAAAATCTTATCTGCTTTAACATTTAACTTGCCTAGATCAACGGCATCAAGATTAAATAAAATTGAGTTAAAAACGCCCATTCTTCGCAAATTTAGTTCTAAAGCAGGAGTTCTTCTTTCATTTTTCTCAATTAAGATCAAGTTTCCTTTATTATTCATTAGTTGAGCTAAATGAGTTGCTTTACTACCCGGTGCGGCGCACATATCAATTACTGTTTCGTTAGATTTGGGATCAAGAATAACTGCCGCAAGCATGGAAGCAATTCCTTGTAAATAATAATATCCTTGTAAAAATTCGTGAAGCGAACCTAGAATTCGAGGTCCTTTAATAACCTTGAACCCGTGGGGGACCCATTCAATTGGTTCTAAAACAAATCCTTTTTTTTCTAATCTTTGTCTTAACTCCAACGCGCTCATTTTTAACGTGTTCACTCGTATTGAAGGAACTAACGGTTGTTGGTTTGCTTCTAATAATTTTATAGTCTCATCAAGTCCTAAGAACTTGATATATCTTTCTACCATGTATTGAAGATAACCATATTTTTCGGCAAGTTTTTTCGCAATACCTTTTTCTTGGCTAATAAATTATCAACTCAATAACTTGATATAATTTTTATTAATAATTTTAACTATAAAAAATGATTAATTATAATTGTTAAAATGTATGAAATAGAAATTAAAGTTAGAATCTCAGATCCTCAAATTATAAAAGAAAAGTTCGCGAATTTAAAAGGAACATATAGACTATCCTTGATTCACGAAGATAGTTACTTTAACATGCCAGTGGGATTAAGAGATTTCAAGAAATCCGATGAAGCGTTAAGAATTAGAAAATCCATTGAATTCCAAAAAAACAATTTCGAAAAAAACAGCGAATGGTATTATTTTTTGACCTACAAGGGGAAAAAAATTGATAACACGACCAAAACACGTCAAGAAATTGAGTTAAAAATGGAAGACGGCGATAAAATGAAGGAAATTTTAAAGGTTTTAGGATTTTAAGAAGTTATAACCGTTAAAAAAGAGCGCGAACTATACGAATTCACATTTAAAGACCACCACATAGAAGTTCTAATTGATTATCTCCCCATTTTAAAAGAAAATTTCATGGAAGTTGAATATACGACTGAAAATGAAGAGAAAATTGAAGAGGTGCGAATTTTGTTATTTGATTTTTTGAAATTATTAGGGATTGAAAAAGAAGAATCCATAACAAAATCGTATTTAGAACTAATTTTAGAGAAGTTTACATAAAAAAGAATGAAACAAGAATTATTGTATGCTTCTTTTAACTACTTCGTGATGGCAAACCGTAATATTTCTTTTTTCCAGAGCAATTAATTTAATATCCTTTAGTACCTCTACGAACGAAGCCAATATTACCAGGGAGTCATTCAATCCCCTTAATACGACATTATCGCGAATCTGGCAATTGTCTGAAATGATTACATTCTCTAGATGAACGTTATTCGAAATGTAGACCTCGTTATAAACTAATGATTCTTTAACTTTTGAATTTTCCCCCATATAAACATTATCTCCAATAATAACGTTAGGTCCAATTTCACAGTTCTTTCTTATAACGACATTTTTTCCTATAGTGACAGGAGGATAAATCATCGCTCTTCCTTCGATATCAAGACTGTCATCTATTAGATTTTTTTTCCCGTTGTTAGTATTTTTTAAAAGATCCTTCATTAAAATAATATTTCCTTCCAATAAATCTTCAGGTTTACCAATATCCATCCATGTACCTGAAATTGGATAGTGATATAATTTATTATCACTTGCAAGTTTTGGAAACACATCTCTTTCAATTGATACTTTCTTTTTTGGTTCGATATAATCAAATACTTCAGGTTCTAAGAGATATACTCCCGCATTTATAGGCATTGGAACTGTTTTCCCTCCCGGAGGTAGATACTCGTCTTTTTCCAGAAATTTCTTGATTTTTTGAGTTTCTTCGTCAATAATTAAAACACCATACATTGACGGATCTTCCACTAACTTACCGGCTATTGTTCCTTTACCTTGATATTTAACGTGTTTTTGAAGCATTTCTTTAAAACTAAAATTTAAAATGACATCTCCGTTTAGCATGAAGAAATTATCTCCTTTTAAATAGTCTTCGGCTATTTTTATGGCTCCTGCGGTCCCCATGGGTTGCTTTTCATCGGTATATGAGATTTTTAATCCAAATTTTTTACCGTCTTTAAAATATTTCTTTAGATCATTGCTCATGACGCTGACAGCCAAAATAATTTCGTTTACACCCGCACTTTTTAAAAGCATCATTTGCCGTTCGATTACTGGTTTGTTTACAATTGGCATTAAAGTTTTTGGAATCGTGCAAGTGAGCGGGCGTAGCCTCGTCCCCCAACCACCAGATAATATTATGCCCCGGGTCATTTTTAAATATTCCTCGTGATTTTTTGAGTGAAATTAAATTTACCAGGAACGATTCCTTTTTTTTCTGCCATCTTATAAAAAAACAGCTGTAGAATCACGATCTCAAAAATTGGTGAGAGAAAGGGGTTAGAAATGTCGTGTTTAAACGAAATAACTTTAGGACTAGCGTTTGAGGGCGAAACATTGGAATCAAGGGATCTATTTGTAATATGCAAGATTTTCTCGCATTTCCATTTATTCAACATATTAAACAATAAATGATTGTTTAATTTAAAATTATTTTCATCAGACGATATGATTATGACTTTCGAATTATCATTAAGGCATTCAATACATCCGTGATTAAATGTTGAACAAGGATTTGCCTCTGAATAATTTTTTACAATTTCTTTAAAGTTTAAGGCTCCTTGATAAGCAGTTGACAAGGAAGGACCCCTTGAGAGAATTAACAAGCAATCTACTTGAGTTCCATAAAAAGACAAGAGATTGTCAAAAAAAATATCAATTTTTTCCGTATCCTTAAGAAAAGAGTCAACTTTTTCAATCAAATTTTCAATTTCAAATAGTTTTTTCTTATTAGAAAAAAATTCTTTTCCTTCTATGAGATTCATTGCAAAAATATATAAAAATAATAACGTGCAACTATAAGTTTTTGATGTAACTGATTTTTCTTTACCAGATCTTAAGAGAAGAGTAATATCAGCCTTTAATGCTAAAGTACTTCCAGGAGAATTTGTCACCCCTACAATAATGGGAGGACCATTCATGGAACTCAATTTCTTTAAAACTTGCACGACTTCACCAGATTCTCCCGATTGTGAAATTAAAACGACGCAAGTATCTTTTAAAGCGTGAGCTTTAGTTTTAGGGAAGGAATATAGTAAAAACTCTCCTGCTTCTCTCATTTCAGCGTGAATTCCGTTTTGATTTAATAAATAATACGGTACATATGAACTGAAGTAACTTGAACCCATACCACTAAAAATGAATTTAGAAATCTCGCGTTCTTTTAAAATTTCGTTTACTTTTCCAAAAATCGCGTCATAATTTTCTCGAATGTCGTTTAAAGTGTCCTTTAGTGCTTTAGGTTGAGAATATATTTCTGATAAAAATTCATTCACGGTTCCAATTCTCTTTCTTTAATTCTTTATTTAATAATAAAAAGAAATATAAGATAAAATTAATTTCATTTACTTAGAATTAGAAAACATCCCATGAACTGATAATAAATGCCATGCATACACGGTTTTAATGAAATTAATTGCCCAACTTGTCAGATTATGAAGTCTTCCGTGCCAAAAAATTTCTTAAAAATAAAAGAACGGCACGCCAACTTCTCAGGAGCAATGCATCCTTTTATCAAGCGAAACTCTAAAGAAAAGGAAGATTTTATTAAGGAATTAACTTCAAAAAGGTCAAATTTGATACCAAATTCGATTAACATTATACCACGACCTAGTTTATTGAATGATTTACCTAATTTTGTTAATAAAATGTTTTTAGAGAGGTTTAAAGAGATA
>JAUXAJ010000351.1 GCA_030620005.1 Promethearchaeota archaeon
GATCATTAGCAATAATGGTAACACTACCGTTGGGACGACGGGAAGTCACGTCTTTGGAGATAATGTAAGACCTAAAGAGATTCTCACGAATATCTTTCGGCAGTTTTCGATGAATGAGGAAACGATCTCCGAGAGGAAGGAATCTCCTTCCTTTAGGAAGGAGTAGTTCAAAAAGTCATTCTCTGATATTTGTGAGAAACCTTCAATCAGTTTTTAAATTATAAGTGTTAAGTTAAAAATATACTCGTGATAATTATATAATATAGAATTAAAACATCATCACCAATGAGAAAAAATGAGCGAAAAAAAGAAAGTTATTTGGATCTTTAATGCTGAGGCAGGAATGATGAATACAATACGGGATTTCTTTAAAAAAGTAATCAAGCCAGATGAATATCAGTGCAACTTAAGCTTTACGGATTTACCGTAAATCGGTGCAATGCGCTGTAACTTTTGGCAGCTTTTCGATGAGAAATGAATGGAAATCATTTATCGAAGATTTACCGATTCCCTCGGAATTTTTACACCGCGACGAATTCGTAGAGCAACATGAGGTTAAAGATCCTAAATTCCCATCAGCATATATCAAAATAGGAGATGACCTTACCCTCCTCATCCCTGAAGAAGAATTGAGTAAGGTGCCATCCTTAGAAGCGTTAATAACTTTAACCAAAGACAAGTTGAACAAGTTTTTATAAATATTTTTGCTTTTTTTTCAAATTTCCTACTTCATTTTTATTTTTTTATCCAATTTGGTTTTAGGTATTCAATAATTTTATCAATATCTTGAGTTGGTATCTTACAAGTTTTGTTAATACATGCATAAGTAGTGGCTTTTCCGTTTAGATCTTCGAAATATTGTACGAAATTAGAATGATCATCAATGTCGGGATGAGATTGATCCATTTTCCTTAGGAGGAATACTTTATTTGGAAGGTAATGATCATTAATGGTTTCAATCATTTCAACAGTATCATTGTTGTTTGTTTTACCCGCCACTACTAAAGAATAAGTCGGACCAACAGCAAAATCTACAGCAACCATGAACATGGCGTGTGCGATAGGGTTACTATTAATTGTATTAGCAAACACCCTGCTAAGAATATCAGCTTTTTCTTCAAGAGTAGTATCTCCTGTAATGTAGCTTAACTTGAGTAAGTTAAGAAAAGCAATAGAATTTCCAGAAGGAATAGCTCCATCATGAATTTCTTTTTGTCTTACGAGTAATTCTTCACTATTATCAGCATTGAAATAAAATCCGCCAATATTATCATCCCAAAAATGTTCTAACAAATCATCGTGCAATTCCAGAGCATTTCTTAAGTATTTAACATCAAAATTACTTTCATATAATTCAAGCAACCCCCAAATGAAAAAAGCATGATCGTTTAGATAAGCATCTATTTTTGCTTCGTTGTCTCGGTAACGATGGAGTAATCTACCATTTTCCTTCCTAAGATTGTTCATGATGAATTCAACCGAACGTCTCGCAGAATCAATATACAAGGGTTCTTTAAATGCTCGTCCTGCTCTTGCTAATGCAGCAATCATTAGTCCATTCCAATCAGTTAGAATTTTATCATCCTTATGGGGATGGATTCTTTTCTCTCGAATTTCAAATAATCTTTTTCGAATCGTTTCAATTCTTTTTTTTAATGATTTGACCTCAATATTCATTTCTTTCGCAATCTCTTGAATTGATTTTTTGAGGTACAAAATATTATTTCCCGTTTTATGTTTTACTGCTTCTTCTAAGTAATTTCCAGATTCCTCAATATTAAATAATTTAACGGTGAATTCTGCATCGCCAGCATCTAAAATCGATTCAATTTCTTGTTTAGTCCATGCATAGAATTTGCCTTCAACACCTTCGCTATCGGCATCCTCAGCAGAGTAGAATCCTCCTTCTGGTGAAGTCATATCTCGTAAAACATATGAGATTATTTCTTCTGCCGTTTTTCTATAAATCATCTTTTTAGTTGCGAGATACGCCTCGGTGTAGGCAAGTGCTAACAGAGATTGGTCGTAGAGCATTTTCTCGAAGTGGGGAACGTGCCATTTTGCATCCGTAGAATATCTATGAAAGCCAAATCCCACGTGATCGTAAACACCCCCTCTTCTCATTTCCAGTAATGTTTTTTCTACCATTTCCAATGCTTCGTTGTTTCCCGTTCTCTTCCAGAACCTGAGCAAAAATAGTAGATTATGAGGCTTTGGAAATTTTGGAGCATTACTAAAACCTCCGTGTACTTTATCAAACTGATTCGCCAGTTGATTATATGCATTTTTCAGGGCCCGTTCGGTTAAACTTTCTCCGGGAGCTTCAGTAGTAATGTTTTGTAAAGAGAAAGTTATTTGTTCCGCAGAATCCAAGAGTTTTTTCTTATCAGAGTTCCAGAGCGTTTTAATTCTTTTTATTAAGTTTTTCATCCCCATCATGCCAAAACGACTTTCTTTTGGGATGTAAGTAGCTGCAAAGAAAGGTTTTTTATCGGGCGTTAAAAATATGGTAAGCGGCCAACCGCCTCTCCCTGTCATCATTTGACATGCAGTCATGTAAATACTATCAATATCTGGACGTTCTTCTCTATCCACTTTTATTGAAACAAACACTTCATTCATCAAACTTGCTACTTCCTCATCTTCAAAAGATTCGTGGGCCATTACATGACACCAATGACAAGTAGAATATCCAATAGATAAGAAAATAGGTTTATCTTCTTCACGGGCTTTTTCGAAAGCTTCTTCACCCCATAGATACCACTCTACA
Organism: Promethearchaeota archaeon; assembly: GCA_030620005.1. Next base: position 2,771 of record JAUXAJ010000351.1, read on the forward strand.
GGATTATCGGCATGCTGCAGTAAATATGGGCTAAGTTCATTTTTTAATTTATTATATTTGATATCTTGCATTGTTCTATGACAATATATTAGCGTAAAAATTTTAATCTACGCCTTATGTTCTATTAAGTTTTTATACAATGGGTTTTAGAAATGTTGACTTCTATTATTGGCTTTTAATAAAATATAAATGTGGCGAATAAATATGTCGAAAAATTATTTAAAATGAAGCCTAAAGGGGTATTAACGCCAACCTTAGCTTTTAGAGCGGATTTTATCTTAAAACTTCCTGAAAATCCTTTTTTCTATCGTTTAGAATTTTCTTGATTTACCTTGTTCATTACCTTCGAGCCAATGGTATTTTTATTTATTATCTTTATTTTAGAATCTTAAATAATAAATATTGATATTGAATAGGATGAATTTTTAAAAGAGAAATAAATTTAATTAAGTATTAAATTATTGATAAATAAAATGCTGAAAAGTGATTAAATGCAAAATGAAGAAATAAATTCAAATAATGACGAAATAAAAATCGTTAGGACTACGGCGGCATTTGATTGCGGTGGAAGATGTCCTCTTAAATTTCATGTTAAAAATGGTAAAATTATCCGCGTCGATGGTGATGATTTAGTTGACGAAGAAAATCAACTTAGGACCTGTGCAAAATGTCGTGCTCTTCGAAAATATATTTACCATCCAGAAAGGCTAAAATATCCCCTGAAAAGAGTAGGTCCAAAAGGAGAAGGTAAGTTTAAACGCATGTCGTGGGACGAGGCACTGGAAGAAATAGCAGAAAAACTCAAATATACCAAGGAGAAATACGGAAATGAGTCCATTTTTTTACCATTTAGTGGCGGTTATCTCGGAGCGTATCATAATGCGATACCGGCAATGGTTCGATTATTTACCCATTTTGGTGGTTACACCACACATCATGGCAATGTATCCTCTGAGGGTGCTGTTTGGGCGACCATGGCTCAATACGGGTCACCATTTGTGGGGCATTCGCGTGAGGACATGTTAAATTCAAAATTAATAATACTCTGGGGTTGGGATCCGGCAAGAATGAACTCAGGAACAGATGCCATGTATAATCTTGTTAAAGCGCACGAAAAAGGTGCAAAAGTCATAAGCATTAATCCCAGGTATTCAGATACGGATGTTGTCGTGGCTGATAAATGGATTCCTATTGTACCAGGTACTGATGTGGCAATGATGGTTGCCATGGCTAATGTAATGATTAAAGAAAATCTTCACGATCAAGCATTCTTGGATAAATACACGGTTGGATTTGATAAATTCAAGGAACATGTGATGGGACAAGAAGATGGTACTGAAAAAACACCCGAATGGGCAGAAAAGATCTGTCATGTCCCGGCAGAAACGATCAGAGAATTAGCTCGTGAGTATGCAACCACCAAACCCGCAGCGTTAATGGATTGTCAAGGACCCGCCCGTAGTGCAATGGGCGGACAATACAATAGGGGAGCAATGACATTAACTGCAATGACTGGAAATATTGGACGACATGGTGGTGCTGCTTGTGGAGGATTAATGGGCACCCCCATAGCTCACATGTTTTTTGGAC
>JAUXAJ010000006.1 GCA_030620005.1 Promethearchaeota archaeon
AAGAAAAAAAAGAAACAAATTCTTATATTTCGATGATAGAGTTTGCGATTATCCGGGAGGATATATAGATGGGAAAATCGTTGATTTAAACTACATAAAACTTGTCGCAGAAAGAGGAACGGAACCAGCAAGAGATGCATTTAGAGACGCATGGATTGCATTTTCTAAAATTCCCGAACTTGAAGAACTATTGAAAAGGATACCCGTGTTTCAAAAAGAAGAAAAAATCGAAAAAGTAAAGAAGTTCAAAGCGCAATTGGAAATAGCCAAATGGGAAATAGGTGAGGCTGAAAGAAGAAACGATAGATATTATTTACTCCACGCAGCAACGGACATGGTGTTATTTGGTGGAAGAATGATTCTTGCTCACAATGAAATGCTCTATCCATTTCATAAACTATTCTTGGGAGTTTTAAAAGATGCCCCAGAAAAGCCCGAAAATCTCATGGAGTTAATAGATAAGTTATTAAAAGAACCAAATAGCGAAAATGCTCAAGCTTTTTATAAAGCAGTAATGAGCTTTAGAAGGTGGGAGGGACGGGAAATAGCACCCGTCCGTTTCATGCTTGACACTGAATTGGCTTGGATCGACGGAAAAATTTTCGTAGGAGATTTGTAGCTCCTTAAGACTTTGTTGTTCTTACGGCTCAGGCACGACATTGGGGAGAGTCTCTCTCAATACGAGGTCGTAAATCATTTGAAGCGTACTAAGGGCCAAGTGTGGCTTAGTCTGGACAAGTTAGAAAGGAAAGGTCTGATACAAAGCGAGAAAATGGGAAAAAACAAGAAAATCGCTCTCACGAACAGTGGTTTCAGCGAATTAAAACGGATCAAGAGCGAATTGTCACCTTACTTTTACGCGAACAATAAAATCAAGGAACCAACTTTTTTTTCACGGTTAAAGTTGCCCTTGATGATGTGTATGAAACGTTACCTTTTACCTCATTTTTCATGAGGCTTCGTATCGGTCTTGGGGCTTTTTTGAGGCGGTTCGGATATTTCAATGTCGACTTCTTGTTCTTTTTTCTTGTCTAATTTCACGGGCTTTGATGGATCTAGCGCAGTATCGCACGCCCAACACGCGTTTTCCATATTGATTAACGCTGACTTACATTTAAAGCAATAAAAAGCATTGCAGTCAGGGCAGATGTAATTATCTCCTGCTATTTTTCCCTTGCACACCAAGCAAATCTTCTTTTCTTTCGACACCGACACTTCTTCTTCCGTGACGGTCTCGGGTCGTGTGAAAACGCCGATGACACCAACGTTCTTTTTCGTGCTAGTTCCTTCTTCTTTTAAGAGGGCCTTGAGAATAAACGCGCACTCAAGACTAATATAAATGAGCATTATAAAACCATTAATAGCATATTCGGGGGTAAAAAATATAAAAAAAACAGAGTTGAACGCGTAAAACCCAATCGCGCTCGCGCAGAACGCGTACCAATAACTCGTGCTTTGCAAGAAGAACTTGGGATTCAAGAATGTCGGAGCCACGCAGAGAATCGCGCCCGTTATTAACGATAAAGGAATGAGTATTGAGGGCATTGCTCCACTCATCATGGTAAAGGGAGTTGCAAATACTATGGAATTGCCAATAAAAAGAGACCCCAAGATGACGAATGAAGTAGCTGCTTTTAGCTCCTTTTTCGCCCATTTCATGAGGGTAAATAACACATGAAAGTAATAAATTGCCATTATTATTAATGGAATAAGATTTAATATGAAAAACATTTCGAATGGGACAAAAATCGTAAAAAAGATGCCAATGATGCCGAGAATGATACCGACAGGAATTTTTTTATTTCGTATTTTATCACCAGCACGAATGAAAATTGCCGTGAAAGTGTAAAATGGTATCCACGAACCTCTATGCAGCCATTCGGAAAGTAAAGAGATGTGTTCAAGTTCAAGATTTCCCCTGTACGAATGGTCAACAGTATACCCTTCTAACGATAAGAAGTAAAGAACGAGCAAGCTAAATTGAATGGTAAGACAAATAAAAACGATGCCGAATGCGCGATTAATCAATTTTTCGTGGGGATTTTCCTTTTTTCGTGCCATTCCGAGAAATCGGAGAGCAGTAATGAACAGGAGAATGACTCCAATGCCGTATAAAAACATGCCAAAGTCAGTATAAATGACCACGTCCGATATTCTTGCTCACCTTTACACGATTAAGTTGTTGAGTTTCATTTGTACTATTATATAAATTCACGATGACCTTATAAATGTTAACAATTTGTATTTACCTTCTAGCATTCCTCCATGTAGTACATTTCACGGACGAATAAAAATTGTACAAAAAAAAAGAGAAGAAGAGAAGCAAGAATGAATAATTCAATCTCACGCATTAATCTTTTCTCCACATTGTCAATAAGTATTGAAAAAAACGAATCATTCTCAAAAAGGAAAAGAGGTACAATTATTTATAAATAAATATGAATATTAATAGATTAAAAAAAGAAGCTAGATAAGTCAATTCTAAAAATGATTAAGCCTACTTTAATTAAAAAAATTGCTTTAAAATATGATTTACAATTAATATATCTTTTCGGGTCCAAGGCAACCGGTCGAGATACTAAAGTGAGTGATATTGATATTGCTGTTCTTTTAAATAATCGTGAGGCTTACAACTTAAAAAATTTGATCTTAGACTTAATTTTCGATTTTTCCAGAGTATTTTGCTCAGATAAGATTGATCTGATGATATTGAGTAAAGCCTCGCTCGCAGTTCAATATAATGTAATTTGTGATGGGAAAATCTTGTATGAATTAAACCCAGAAACAAGGTATAATTATGAAGTGAATTTGATTAGTCTATATTTGGATTTTAAAAGATATGAAGATGAATACTATGAAGCAATGCAAAAGCAAATTCTAGAGGATATAAACCCCTAATGATTGATTCAACTGTAATAAATTCTCGAATCGCTAAACTACGAGAATATTTAAAGATTTTAAAAGCTAAATTGTGATTAAAAACATAAATTTTAGGAAAAAATTTACGCGAGGAAAAAATTAATCTAAATCAACAGTAACACTACAATTAATACAAATTTTTGCTCCACGGAATAGTTGGTTCCCACATTCCGGGCATTGATACCTTTTCTCTTCTTCTTCGACCCATTTTTCAGTTCCAAGCTCACGCCAAGCAGGAATAGCCCTGAGCATGACTTTTTTACCTCCTGAACTTGGCCAATTTGTTATAATATCGCATGGAAAATCATCACATTGACGACATCCTTCAATTCCTTTATCTTTTATGCATTCCTTGATAGAACAAGTGCGACAGAAAGGAAATAGAATGCCTTCAGATAAGCAACCTGTACACGCAATATCGTCCACATTTTTTGCTCCCCAAGCTTTAAAAGCAGGTAATAACTCTTGTTTAAATTTTAAATTATCATCTTTATGCGCAATATAAACCCTATAAGCACCACAATATAAACCACACGGTGCTAATAGTTCCTTTTTGACATCTACCATTTTTTTAACATCTCTAATAAGATCAATATACAAAAAAAATCATTAGGTTATAATGTTTTTTAATGGATGAAATATTTTTTTTTCAAGAAGAATTAGCTTTATTGGTAGAAACGATGATTTTTTAATCATAATGATTATTTGAATGTAGTTCCAAGAATGGTGAAAATGTTTTAAAAGTTTTTGAAGTGTTAGCAAGATCGGTCTTGAAATGTAAGTTTGAATGATATAAAACTAGAATTAAGAAGAACGGATTCTATTTCCTATTACTCCTCTTTTAATTTCTTATCAATTTCAAACTTTTGAATAAATTTTAATAGGCTTGTCCTATATTTCTTATATCTTAAGTTAAAATTAGACAAGTTGATTTGAAATTGGTAGAATCTGAAACAAAACAACTAGAAACTCGTATTGAAAGCGTGATCGCGTATCAGACAGGGGCACAGATAAAACAGAAAGGAAAAATATATCTTAACAAGGGAGAACAAATAATAACGATTACGGAATTGCCTGAATCGCTAGATAAAGAAAGCATGAGAGTAAAGGGCGTTGGAAAGGGGAAAATAATTAATATTGCAATCGAATTTAATTCCAAAAAGGAATACAAGACGGAAGAACACGAAAAACTGCAAACCAAGAGAGAAAAGCTGGAAAGAGAAGTAAAAAGAAAAGAAATAGAGATAGAACGCCTAAACGAACAAATTGTCAAGTATAAATCCGCTGAAGACGTTTTTTACGACGATTTTCCAAAAGCCTTCGCTGTTGGAGAAACAGAAATGGGCAGATTTTTCGATTTTAACGAAAAAATCAACGAGTATATTGTTTCTAATACAGAGTTAATAGAATCCTTGAAAGAACAAGCCAAAGATATTCGAAAAGAACTTCGAGTTGTCTTAAATAAAGAATCTTATCTTGGCCCGATTGAAGAAATACACAATTTCTACGAAATTACTCTCAATATTAACGCTTTCCAGGAAGGAGACTTCGAGTTAGAAGTTCGCTATACAATGGGAAACTGTTGGTGGCAACCGTTCTACGACGTCTCGCTAAGCGAAGAAAATTTTGCTTTACTCACAATGATGGCAAATGTACATAACAGGACGGGGTTAGACTGGGAAAACGTCGAAGTTGAAATTTCAACAGCTTCTTTAAAACCAATTTCGTTAGTGAAGCCTACTCCAATGATATTAAAAGAATATTCCCCTCAAGCTTTTTTTGGTAAGCTTGTAGGTGAAAGAGGTGGTGATACGCCAGCACCTCTAATGAAATTGTCCTCTGCTTCAATGGGTCTCAAAGATAGTTTTGAAATGGACGACATGGAAAAAGAGATTGAAGGTGAGATCGATTTAAGAGAAGAAAAACCCGCAATTGAAGATACTTACGCGGAAGTGTCAGAAAATATTGGAGTTCAATCCTTTAAGATTCCAAATAAAATTGATATACCAAGCGATGAAAACCCACATCCAGTCAATTTAACTGTTTTAAAACTAGAAGCTGAAAAAAAATATTATTGGTCGTGCGAAGCACCAGAAAATGTTATTATTCAAGATAAATTAATGAATGAAGATCTCCTTTTACTCGCAGGAAATGTCAAGATATATTATTTAGAAGAATTCCTAGGCGAAACAAGCATTCCAATCATTGCTCCAAAGGAAAGATTTAAGCTCGGCACGAGAGTTTCCTACGATTTAAAGATTGATAAAAAACTTATCGACAGGTCAAAAGGCAAAAAAGCTATCAAAGGAAAATTGAAGAATAATTACGAATATAAAATAACGATTAAAAATCTAAGCGATGTTAGTGAGGATTTAATCATATTGGATAGAATTCCCCACTCAAATTCAGAAAACATTAAAGTTGAAATTGAAGATATTGAACCTGAACCGGATAAAAATGAGTTGGGAGTTCTCAAATGGAAGCTTAACCTAAAAGGTGTAAAAGATAAGGTCATTAATTATAAATATTTTGTTGAATATAAGAAGGGAATAATAATAACTCCTTCTTTACCTTGATTAAATTCAAGTAACTTACGGGTTATAAAATGTTAAAATTAAATTATGATATGGAAAGAATGAGAAGTTGATAAGCATGGAAAGCGAAGCAAAAATTCTAGAAAGCTCAATTAAAAGTGTAATTGTCTACCAAAAAGGTGCCCAAATAACTGAAACCGGCACGATTAATCTCATAAAAGGAGAGCAAATCATTACTATCACGGAATTGCCGGATTCTCTCGATAAAGAGAGCATGAGAGTGAAGGGAGTTGGAAAGGGAAAGATCATCAATATTTTGGTAGAATTTAACTCAAAAAAAGAATATAGGAAAGAGGAACACGAAAAGCTACAAAAAGAACGAGAAAGGACCCAAAAAGAAATAAAAAAGGAAGAGCAAAAAGTATCTCGGATAACTGAACAGATAGCTAAGTTAAAATCAACAGAAGATAAATTTTATTCGATTTGGCCAAAAGCATACGCGTATGGAGAAGCTAAATTGGCTAATTTCATAGAGTTTAACGAAAAAATAAGCGAAAATATTAAGAAAAAAACGAATTTAATAGATTCATTGGAAGAAAATATTAGAGAACTCCGTAGAAAGCTTCAAGTAACGCGAAATAAGATGTCTAAACTCGGCCCTGTTGAAGAAATACACAATTTTTACGAAATTAAATTAAATTTAAATGTTATAGAAGACGGAGAATTTATTATTGAAATTAGGTACACGATGACCCAAGCTTGGTGGATTCCCCACTACGATATTTCTTTAAGAAATAATAACGCTCGTTTAACCATGTACGCCAACGTTTACAACAGAACGGGCTTAGATTTTGAAAACGTGGATGTCGAGATCTCTACTGCTTCTTTAAAACCCATATCCTTGGTGAGGCCAAATCCCATGATATTACAAGAATATGTCCCGCATGTGTATAAAGCTAAAAAAGAAATGCGTGCTTATAGCGGTAAGGGTTTCTTGAAATCCGCACCATCGCCCAAGTTAGAAGAAAAAAAGTTAGATCTCTTAATGGACTTCGACGAGGAAGAAGAAGCTTTCATTCCAGAAGAAGAACCAATGCCAGAAATCGAAGAAACCTACGCAGAAGTCGCAGAAAATATTGGTGTCCAATCGTTTAAAATACCAGACAAGCTTACCATTCCCAGTGATAAGAATCCCCACCCCGTCAATTTAACAGTTATAGAATTGGAGACCGAAAAGAAGTATTTCTGGAGCAGCGCCGCCTCAGATAACGTGATAATAAGGGACAAATTTATAAACGGCGATTTACTATTACTTGCGGGAAATGTTAAGATATACTACTTAGATGAGTTTTTAGGTGAAACAACCAATACCATAATAGCCCCTAAAGAGGAGTTTAAACTTGGAACGAGAGTTTCTTACGATTTAAAAGTTGACAAGAAATTAATTGACCGAAGCAAGGATAAAAAGGTAATTAAAGGTAAAATAAAGAATAATTACGAATACAAGATCAGCATAAAGAACTTAAACAATGTAGCTGAAGATTTAACGATTTTTGATCGAATTCCTCACTCTTCGTCTGAAAACATCAAAGTTGAAATCGAAACAATTATCCCAAAGCCAGATAAGAAAGAACTTGGCGTTCTAAAATGGAAATTTAATCTCAAGGGAATCGAAGAAAAAAGCATTCAGTATAAATATTTCGTGGAATATAAAAAAGGAATGTCAATAACTCCATCGTTACCATGATCTTTTGAAGTTCCTCTCAAACATGAGATCCAACAAAGTAGCATGCAATTCACCATAGATCAATTAAAACTATTATATCTTGTTATTTAATCTATTAAACTTTTTAAATTCATTAATTTCTTCCGAAAATTTTCTCTGAATTCTTTTAATAAATTAATGGAGTTTGAGATTTCTTCTATTTTTATTAACTCTCTTAAAGCCAATAAAGTAATTCCATAATTGTGTTTTGGATTTAACGAATATTGAATTAGTTTCAAGGCGTTTTTACTCGCAAAATCTCGAGCTAAAAGCACGAGAAAATCAGAACTCTGAGATGCTAAAGAAATGGCTATAAAATATCTAATTTTTGGTTGATTTGAATGATTCCTTACGATGATTAGAAAAAAATTTTTAAGTTGGTTCTTTAAATTGTAAATCTTCTTTACAAGCAGGGTTTTAGGTTCTCCTTCCACGAGTTCTGAAAATGGTAGGAACTTACCTTTAAATTTTTTGGCAGATTTCAAAATATTATTTTCGATGTAGGATTTCAGCATTGCTTGATGTGAATGCGAATTGTCCTTCATATCGTTCATGAAAACTTGACACCTATTGATTCTATTAGTGTTTAATATAAATCATTGATAACAAATTCCAAATCCAGATTCTTCAAAGTTTCTTTCAAAGGATATCCATTTTCCGGATTCCAACCCATTTCACGACAATAACCCTTATAAAATTCCTTGTAGTCGACAGTTGTTCCTTTTGTTGGACCTCTCTCGTCTGGGGGAACGCCTATAACTCTTCCTGGGAGCTCGTTACTCGCAATATCCACGCCTTCTCTCAAGGTAAAGGCTTGTCTAAGGCTTTGAATTCTCAAGCCGGCGTTCACGAACTCATTTATTGTCATGTCCCATCCTGTTAACGAATTAATGATATCTATTAGCGGATAGGGGCCAAATTGAGTTATAAAATTGCAAAGTCCAGCGCTACTTAACGCTTGATGGATCCCCGTGGTGAGTTTTTGTCCTTTTTGCCTTTTTTTCTCGTCTTTTTTCCATCCCTTTGGTAAACTGAATCCATCGTGAAACTTATCGATCTGACCTATATTTATCATGTCTATACTTGCGGCAGTGTGCCTTCCTGGAGTTGGGTCGTAAGCGTAAGTTAAGGCTAAAGATTTGATAAATTTAGGATTGTGCATTGCAATTGCTATTCCCAATGAATCCATCGAATAATTTTCGCTACTTTTGCCAATTTTTTCTGAAGCTCTCTTGCATCCATCGGCTAAGACGTCTCCAATACCTTCCCGATTAATAATTTTCTTCACTAATTCTACTATTGCTTTGGAATTAGCCCAAGTTAACTCCAACCCATCGGTATCTTCTGTTGTAAGAACCCCATTTTCAAAACATTCAATTGCAAAAGCTACAGTTGCGCCCGTTGAAATCGTATCGATCGCAGCTCGATTGCATAGTTCGTTGATTTCAAAGATCGACATTAAATCGTTGTTAAGTAAAAGAGCTCCAAACGCGCAGCACGTCTCATATTCTGGAATGTGAGTTTCTTCCAAATTTAGTTCAGGAACTTTTAGAATTGCTCCACATTGAACTGGACAACTATAACAACCATACTCCCTTATTTTATACTTAACAATATTATTGGCTGATAAAGCTTTTGAGATCTTAAGCGGAAAATCGTACATACCTATTCCGCTCCAGTTTTTTATCGGAGAATCGCCAATTTCTGCGCTAATTGTGTTTGCCATGCAAGTTCCAAAGATTCGACTTGTAATCTTTATTATGCCAGGAGGGCCAGAAAAACCTATTTTAAATCTCCGTAACATTTTTGCCATGTTTGGGACCATCTTTAGCATTGATTTGGTTAACTTACCGGGTTCTTCGACTTTTCCTTCCAAATTATATTTTTTTACCAAATTCATGAATCTATCTTTATCATGGAAGGCAATTTTTTGATTTCCTTTTAAGACAAGCATTTTTAATTTTTTTGATCCCATTATTGCTCCTATTCCTGATCTTGCGGCAATGCGCCCTTTATCGTTCGCAATTCCGGATATTAGAGATAATTTCTCCCCTGCCTGTCCAATGCCAGCAGTTTTTACGAATTTTCCATGCTTTTCTTTTAATAATTTCTCTGCTTCTATTATATCCAAACCCCATATATCCGATGCGTCTAAAATTTGCTTGTCGTCGCCAATAATGGCAACATATTTAGGAGTCTTAGCAGTACCTTTAAATAAGATGGCATCGTATCCGCATTTTTTAATTTCCGGTCCAAAAGTTCCACCAGAATTTGCATCACCCCAAGTTCCAGTTAGAGGCGATTTTCCAGCAACCATGTACCTTCCAGAAAAGGGTGCTGCAGTTCCAGTCAATAAACCGGGAAAAAATCCGAATATCGAGTCGGAACTTAAAGCGTCAATATTAGGTTTCATTTGCTCGTAAATTAGTTTTACAGCTAAACCATACCCTCCTAGATATTGCCGGTAAATTTCCGGTGGTACATCCTCTTCTTTAAAGACTTCGTTCGTCAAATCTATCCAGAGGATTTTTTGAAAAAATCCATTTATCATAAGTTCGTATATTATTCCACCAGATTTAAGATTATTGAACATAAAAAAATAAATAAAACTGGATAAAACAAAGACTAGATGGATAAATAAATAGACAAAACCGCTTCAAAAAGCTTGTTTTTCGCGAACAGATGATTTTTCTCAGATTTCGGGATGTTTTTTACATTTCAAAAGATTTAAATATTTCAATTTTTATTTTATTGATGGCATAATAATTTGGTTCGATATCGAATTACTAATCCATTTATTAAAAACAAGCAGTAATAGGCATTTATCTATACTTTATAAACAGCAAGTTTATAACTTCAAACATGTATTAAAAATATAAAAAAAAAAGAGTGTATTAATGGCGTTAGTTCCTACAATAAAGAAAGGGGCCATTCCCATAAGCAAATTTGTCGATTTCGATAAAGAAAAAAGGGTTTTTTATAATAACATCTATTTAGATGAATTTAAAATGTGCGTTAAGATTCCGTTTGCAATGCAGAACCGAAATGGTAAAAAAAAAAAAAAAATTAAATTAAGTAAGTTTAATTTAGTGAAATACACTTACCTGCTCTCTTACGATTAAGTTACGATAGTAATACCTTTTTTTCTTTAGAATCTTACTCAAATTATATTAATTTTTAGATTCTTTATCACGAGTATTCTTAATTTTGAGATTAAAACAAGAGAAACATGAATAGGACTCGTCGCTTTCATTTAATAATACCAAGTCTTTTGGAGCTCTTATCATTCCGCAATTTTTACAGCGATTTTTCACCGTCTCTTCACCAAGATCTAATCATGCATACACATTTAAATTATTTGACATTAGTTATCTTATTTGAGAAGAATTTGATTTGATAAACCTTGGAGTCAAATAAATATCAAGATAATAGTCTAAAAAAAGAAAGAGTAAAAAAATTCACATTAAAAGAATTGGGAGGGGCTCTTGGAGATTGGGGCACCTTAATCCCCTTTGTTATTGGCTATATTTCGATTGTTGGCTTAAATCCGTCAGGTATCTTCTTATGCTTGGGAATTACAAATATCGTTTTAGGAATAAGATATAATCTTCCTTTACCCGTGCAACCGCAAAAGACCATTGGAACTGTCGCATTGGCTCAAAAATGGACGCCCAACATGGTAATTTCCACAGGAATTGGAACGGGTGCAATTTGGTGCGTCCTTGGGTTTTCAAAAAAATTAAATTGGTTAGTGCAAAAAGTTCCAATCTTTTGCGTGCGTGGAATACAACTCGGTTTGGCTTTTATATTAGGTTGGAGTGCGCTCATTTTATTCATGGATAATTTATTGCTCGGTTTCATTTCAATTTTAATAATTATATTTTTAATGAATTCCAAGACAATACCTTCTGCGATTATTCTTACATTGATGGGAATTGGCATTATTTTCTGGTCAGGCTCAATAGTTTTGTCAGATATCGTATTTGGCATTCCAGCGTTGGAATTTCAGATACCGACCTTGGAGAATTTATTCTGGGGGATGATTCTAGCTGGTTTCGCTCAGCTTTTTTTAACTCTCACGAATGTCATGATTGCCACGGTAAGTCTAGCAAAAGAATTATTTCCTGAAAAGGAAGGAGTAATTGACGCTAACTCGTTAGCGTTAAATATGGGAGCAATGAATTTAATTACCCCTTTTTTAGGAGGAATGCCAACATGTCATGGGTCTGGCGGTTTAGCAGCCCAATACGCTTTTGGGGCGCGAACAGGTGGTTCAATGATTCTAGAGGGGTTAATGGAATTATTTTTAGGATTTTTTTTCTCAGAGACCTTACTCATGCTTTTTATATCATTTCCTAAAGCAATTTTAGGCACAATGCTCATCTATACAGCGTTTTTATTAGGCAAGATTAGCTTTAAAGATTTCAACCTGAAGACCTTTCCAATAATTTTAATTTCAGCGATAATCTGCTTTTTGGTAAATATCTCTCTTGGTTTTTTAATAGGATTAGCTATATACTTAATTTTTAGGAAAAAAATTGAAAGCAGTGAAAACAACACTTAAAAATTAAAGATGATAATAATATATTAAATTTTAAAACCGATTAAAAAATATAAATTCTGAAAAAGATTAGTATCGTGTCGACCTCGAAAATTGAAAAGCCGAAGTTCACACTTGTACTCTTACTTTATTTTATAACTTTAAATATTATCACGATAGTGGATGCGGGCTTCATTGCACCATTGATCGTAAAGATGCAAAACATGTTTAATATCACCCTTATAGAGATTGCGTTTTTCTTGTCCTTATTGACGTTAATTCCTGCGTTATTAAATCCCACTTTTGGAATTCTTGCAGATAAATATAAGAGGTTGGTTATTATCTTTATTGCTATTTTGTGCGGAGCAACAGTGAGCACTCTAATGGTCGTCGTAATTTTATTCACGCAAAATTTCATGTTATTTGCCACCCTCGGAATTTTAGCAGCAATTATAAACATTGCCATTGGTCCCGCTGTTTTTTCGTTATTAGTAGACTTTGTTCCGGCAAAAAATAGGGCGGGCGTTATTGGTTGGATGGGAATCGCAGGAACGACAGCGGTAGGCTTGGGTTTCATTGTATCGGGAATAATTCCAGGCATCATTTTTGGTCCTGATTTCCCATTGTGGTTTCCGTATGCTTTTGACGCTGTGGCTGGCTTCATTTTTGCCGGGCTCACGCTCTTAATTAAAGAACCCCCTCGTGGGATACAAGAAGAAGGCTTACAGGATTTATACGAAAGCGGAAAAAAATACGAATATACTTTAACTTTCGATGGTGCAAAAGGTTATATAACGAAAAGAATGAACCAAAAGATTATATCGTTTCTTGTCTTTGTTAGATTGTTGAGCGGGATGTTAGGGGCATATTTCATCACTTTTCTTATAGTAAATCACGGATTTACGGTAGGAAACGCTACATCCTTGATGATGTTGATATTTGCAGTTCAATTATTTGGGCAAGTTTATTGGGGTAAAAAAGGAGATCAAGCTTTTCAAGCCCAAAAAGATAGACACGTGAAAATCATGATAAAAACTCTTACGATATCTATACTTCTAGTGACCTGGATTTGGTTTATTCAAGCTGATTTATGGTTTGTGGTATTTTGTATAGTTTTAGCCGTGGGGTCTTTCTATGGAGTTGGCGTAAATCCTAATATAGGGGCTGTCGTTGCTGCCGTAAATCCTCCCGAGATAAGGGCAACGGCTAATTCCGTTAATTTTTTGGTAACAATAGTCGTAAAATCTGTAATGCTTGTTCTTTTTGCTCTCATCTGCGTGAACCTCCTTAATAGTAATTACGCTCTAACCTTTTTCTTTTTTTCTCTTTTCTACATTCCCGCCTTGGCAATTTTGTTTTCAATGAAAAAGACAATAATACACACAATCGAAAATGTTCAAGAAGAACTGAAAGAGAAATCAACAATTAAAAACTAAAATCAAAATATTAATGTTAATATCTTCAATTTCTTTTTATCAAGCCAGCTCAAGAATACCAACGCTTCTTGCGAATAATGCTGGTGCTTATTTAGCTCTTGAAAGATTTATCTTATTCTAGGGTCGGTTGCAAGTATTCTGTGCGCTTTCGAACTGTTTTTTCGCAGCGTCCTTGAAGAGTTTGCCTAAATAAATCAATAACCCGTCCAATCCTTGCTGTTCTACCAATTCTATCATGTGATATAAGATTAACGCTTGAGCGTTTATTTATAATACTTGAAATATAATTACACTTTAGAATTTCCAATATTCAATTGGAAATTTAATCTAAAAAATACACGTGTTCGAAGTGCAAGTTTAAGCTAATCCTACTTTATTAAATTCTTTAGAAATTTTTTTTCATAATAGATATCCGATATGGAAAAAAATTACTTCTTCCGTTTTGCGTCAGTTCCGACTTTTTTTGGAACGCCCTCTTCCACCACTACCTCTTCTTTTTCTTTCACTTCTTCTTTCTTGAAAGGTTTAGAGGGCTTAGAATCGTCGAACGGGGTCTCACACACCCAACACATGTTTTCCAAATCGCTCAACATTCGAGCGCAGTTTTCGCAGTATAATACATCACATTCGGGGCAAATATAAATGTTAAAACGACCTATTTTTCCCTTACATACCAAGCAAACCTTCTTTTCTTTTGAAATAGATACTTCTTCTTCAGTAATTTTTTGAGTTCTAGCAAAAGAGCTTAAGAAATCTTTCAATCCTTCTTTTTCCTCTAATTCAGGTTCGTGTTTTAAAATCCTAATGAATTTATACAAAAAGTAAGTTTCAATTAAATGTGCTGCAAAAACCAATAATAAATCAGTAATAGGTAATCCAATGATTAGATATAAAGCAAACATGAACCAGCAAAAAGAAATTGATAAAATGCCAACGCTAAACCAATAAATCGCAGCTCGAGAAAAATATTTTGGGTTAACGAGTGATGGAGCCATCATCAAAAGCGTGCCAAGTATATAGAATATAGGAGCGATTGATAAGGGAACAATATTAAGATTTTTTATTGAATCTTGATACAATAGCAAACCGTGCATTATAAGAACAAAACCAAAAAAAATTACCGAAGAAATCGCCTTAAATTCAATTTTCGAATATTTTGTAAGCAAGAATAGAAGGATTGTTAAAAATGATATAAAAAATATCGCAATAATAGATACAACAACATTCCATAATAACTCAAATGGAAATATAAACCAAAATATTATATAAGATATAATATTAATTGCGAAAATTATCGAAATAAGAAATTTCGTGCGATTTAAAGACATTTCAACAGCTAAGAAGAAAAGAAAATATCCAATATAAGCAAATAAAAGACTCCAGAAGGTAAAAATTTGGTAATTTATATTATTTATATCAAAAATGCCATAAAAATCATTTTGCATGTAAATCCCTTCAATTTGTATTTCCCATAAAAAAACCACTACTTTGTGAAGTGCCCATCCGAAAAATAAAGATGAATATCCAAATAAAATTAATCTCTCGTTGCGATCTTCCCTCTGCGCACCTCTATAAGCGTAAATCAACCCACACATGAGTAATAACGTAATCGTTACGCCCCATAAAAATCGTTCCACGGGGTTCCAAATCATTACATATGCCATATCTATTTACCTGCGTTAATTGAATTGCAAATTTGTGCAAATATCTAGTACCTTTAGGATTGATTAAAATATAAATTTTGATATCCGATGGCATCCTATAAAATCTTAAAAGTATTGTAATAATTGATGATTTACCTATATTAATGCAGACCGATTAATTTTCGGACCGATTAACTTTATTTTTAATTTTATAGAATAATTAAATTCTAAATATTACAAAAAATCAGAAAGGGATAAATGAAAATGTCTTCTTCCTCACAATTCAAGGCGAAATTATATGAATATTTTGAAACTCAATTCAGTTCTTATATTTCAGATTTCTTTAATCGAGTTGAAACAATCCAATTTCCACTTGATGCATCTACTCTTTATTTTAAGATTTCTCCAGAAGCATTTATGAAATTTGATGGATCAGATCTCGGGATAGTAGTTTATTGCTTATCAGAGGATGAACAAGTTATAGAAATTGAAAGAATGCCCCGTTATATAATGGAACATAGGGAACCAACATGTACTCCTTCTATTTTTCAAGAGAATGAATTTTATATAAGTGAGGAGGATGGGCAATATGCATCTGGGCTCCTATTTACTGTAGAGAATTTAATGATATATCTTGGAGAGATGTGGCATGCTAAAGAGCGTAAGGTCTCGATAAAATTAATAACGCATATACATGATTCCCATACTTCCTACGATCTTATTAAGAGAGAATGGATTAAAGAAAGCTAACCTATCAGAAAGTGAGAGATTAAATATAGTCTTTCGGGAAGAAGTCAATGAAAACGATAAATCATTCTACACAAATGAAAATTGCACCAATTGTGGTATTTGTGAACAGGTTTGACCCGTTAATAATATAATAATTATAGAAAATAAACCCCAATGGCAACATAGATGTCAATTACGTTTAGCGTGTATTAATTTTTGCCTTGAAAAATCTATTCAATACGGAGAAGAAACTTTAAAGATGGGCAGATATCACCATCCCGAAATCATTGTTAAAGATCTAATTAACCAAAAGAAGTAAAGTCATGTCATATCATGTCATCATTATAGATGTAAAGGGTATAATTTCGATTTTCAGCTTCGCCAATAGATAATAAAATTTAAGGCTTTGAGCTTAAATATCTTATTGTAAACGCTATCATGTTAGAAAGATAATCTATCAAGTCTTCGTCATTTTCAAATAAATCCATGAACACAATGTGATGGTAAATTACGGCATTAATCATGTTGTATATAAATATAAAAGCCCTTATAAGGCGTTCTTTTTCCCTAGACCTAAAAATCTCGTTTGACTCTCTTAGTTTTTCAACTATACCATTTGAAACATCGTAAACTCTTTTCTTGTGAGCGTTAGACAATTCTTTATCCAGCACAATAGCCGATCTGAACGCCATATAATAGCCTTTATTTCGCCTATGTTCGTTAAGTACATTTGCGATAAATCCTTTGAAAGCAGATTGAATATCGTTCATATCAAACTTCGAAAAATCTTCGAGATTAAAAGTAGTTTCTACGGATTTATCAAAATAATTCCTGATAATATCTATCTTTCCTTTTGGAAAATGATGGTACAAAGTCCCAATGCTTATATTCGCTCCTTTTGCAATTTTATTTGTACTAGCATGATGGTATCCGTTCTCTAATATTAGTTTGAAAAAAGTATCGTAGATCTTCTTAATTGTTTCTTCCTTGTTCCTTCCCTTTTTTTGATTAGACATGTTTTTTCAAATTTTTTTATCGAGTTACTATTCGATAACTTTATATATAATTAATACTATTTATAATTATCGAGCGAGCACTCGCTCGATTAGAAAAATAAAATGAAAAATGTTAAAAAAAAAAGAGTTATATAAAATGGAAAGATTAGATGTTTTTTACGAAAAATTCCCAGGAAGTTATCTAGCATACGTCTTATTTGTATTCTCGGTAGGTTTTCTTTCTATTGCGGCTTTATTGTATAGTAACGCTGAATCCACTTTCAGTTTGCTAACTACATACATAAGTGATTTAGGAGCAGCATCAAGGGATTCATCTCTAGTTTTTGCTGTAGGCATGATTATTTCTTCTCCACTCCGCGTAGTGTTTGGGCTCTATTTACTTAAATGTTTAGAAATAAGAGGGGCAAACAAGAAAACCTTAAGAAACACCGCCATCGCAATGGTTATTGGTGCAATCGGGTCTATCGCATTAGCTGCGTTTCCTCACGATGTATTCCGACTCGGTCACATGCTCGGTTCTTTAATTTACTTCGTTAGCGTCGTTATTATTCAGACAAACATCTCAAAATTAGAATTGAGAATGAAGAGCATGCCGAAATACTTACCAGTTTTAGGAATATTCGTAGTTGTAAGTTATGTGCTGTTTTTAACCTTTGAAATTTCGGAAATAATTTTTGAAGGCTTCAGGCATGTAGCAATATTTCTTGAATGGTTAGCATACTTTACAATAATGGCGTGGCTTGTAATGCATGGATATTACTTCCAAAAAACAGGATAAATTTTATTTTTTTTTTATTATTATTTTAAATTATTTTTTCTCTTTCTTTTTACTCTTAACATAGTTTTGTTGGGAATCAAATGATCGGGTCATCCAAGCAAGGCAAATCGAAATCCCCCCTCAAGTAATTTCTCTTTTAATTATTTGAATTGTATAAATTAGCAAAATAGTTTAATTTAACTTGTATTTTTAAAAAATTATAATAAAAGAAAAGCAAGGAAGTGTTGCCATAAACGCTAAAAATTTTAAGTAAAAGTAAAATTAAACTCTTGTAGGAGTTTAATAGAGGGCGAAATCCAATGTTTTACATTTATGGTTTCCTTCCGATTAATTGAAATGGATTTTTATACTTTATAAAGGTTCATTTTTTCACGTATTTTCGTTCTATTGCTACAAACAATCATTATTGATTCAAAAAAATTGGAGGTAGATATTTCATCATCACAATTTTTATCTTCAATTTTTTATTATTCACCATTCTTCAGATGCCATACCCTCATATGTTGCAGATCTAACAAACCTATTTTTATTCTATTATTTCATTATTAACCTTTATTTTTTTTGTGACACAAGAAATTAAAAATATGAAGAAAATGTATATTATAAAAAAGAATTGAATTATAGAAATGTTTAATTCATCGGTAGTTCGCTCATTTGAAATAGGGGAATTAACATTACTTATTACATTAAGTATCGGTGTTATTGTATTTATAAGTGTTGCGTTAAAAAAAAATAAGGAATTACTCAAGTGGATTCCAAGTATTATTGCTCTTTGGGTTGCCTTTTTATCAACAAATTTAGAAACTATGGAAGCTATAGGTAATTCTGATGCATGGAATTATATAGAACATTTTTCTGCCATGCTAGCAGCACTTTTCATGTTAATTGCGTCATCCGTATACTTCTATCAAATATATTTAAAAAATAAAAAAGCGGAAAAGGTGGGTAAGAAATAATCTTATTCCAAATAGAACCTGAAGATGTGCTTGTAGCACCATTAGATTTACTTGGAACAATTTTCTTTTTTGGTTCGCTTATGATATTACTTTTTATTTACCTTTCCAATTATGAAGAAAAAAACATTACAAACTTGTTTCTAATTTTTATGGTGAGTGGAGGATTTCTATACAGTTTAGCCAATGCTTTAGATAAATACCAGATATGGACAGAATCAGATGATTTCGGAGAAATGTATGCCATGTTCTTAATATCAATTGTTTTATTAATTGGGTTCGTTTCTCTTCTTGAGAAAAGGTTTCAAGATTCAAAAAATGAATTAAAAAAAAATCGCGAACATCTTGAAGAACTAGTTAGGGAACGCACAGCGAAATTAGAAAAAAATGAGAGAAGATATCGAGAAGCATATAATCTCGTAAATTTTTACAAGGATTTATTTGCCCATGATATGAACAACATCCTCCACAGCATCATCTCGTCAGTAGATTTTTATTTATTATTTAAAGATGATCCCGAAAAGTTAAAAGTGTTAGGGGATATCGAAGAAGTCGCTAAGAACCATGCAGTAAGAGGCTCGATATTAATTTCAAATGTAATGAAGTTGTCTCAATTAGATGAAACTGAATATAAATTAAGCACTATTGAGATTTTTGATGTATTAAATAAGGCAGTGGAGAATACGGTTAATGGCTTTCAAGAAAGGAACGTGAACATTGAAATTGTCAGTTTATCTAAGGATTTGAAAGTGTTAGGGAATGAGCTCTTAATCGATATTTTTGATAATATTTTAAACAACGCTGTTAAATACACCGATATCGAAAATGAAGTCAAAATTGATATCAGGATTTCGAAAACACAAGAAGAAAAAGTTAAATATTTAAAGTTTGAGTTCATAGATCGTGGAATTGGCGTGTCCGACGAAAAAAAGAATGTATTGTTTAAAAAAGAGTATGCAAGGGACATAAGCAAGAAAGGAATGGGAATAGGCATGTCTCTTGTTAAGAAAATCGTGAGTAAATATGATGGCAAGATCTGGGTTGAAGATCGGATTAAAGGAGATTATACTCAAGGAAGTAATTTCATCATTTTATTAAAAGAAGGTTAAATTTTTTTTAGAGAATGGTTCCAAAATACACGATTTTCAAGCTAATTTATTTTTCTAATTGATCAATTATCATCTTCTACATTTCTAAAATCGTGAGAATTCATATTTACGAGAGTTAAAATTTCTATTTAATTAAAGGATTTTTAAAAAAAATGCCAAATGTATCAATTGAAGGACCCATACTTAAAGATTTAGATATTTAAAGGACATTAATTAAAGAAATTACTGATGCCGTTGAGAAGGCTTACAAATTGCCCAAGGAACACATAATAATTTTAATTAAAGGTTTTCTTCCCGAAGACGTGGGAGTTGCCGGAGTTCTCCTCGCTGATATGAAAAGAGGATGAATGCATTCCTTTTAAAATAACCTTTTCTCTAAGACTTTCTTTTTTTTTCTTGTTTTTTTCTATTTAAATCTTAAATTTTCGTGAAAGTATTTTGCCAAATAACGACATTAGGTTAACTCATATCGATGTCACAACAACCACATGCCGATTTTCTTCAATTCGAAGTCATTGGTGATATGGTATGACTGAAGCATTAAAAGATGAAAAAATAATATCTAATAAATTACTTGTATGTTTTTAATTGTTTAAAGCTTTCAAGTCTCGTAACAACCACACGGTCATTCTACCCTTTCCACGATGGGCCCAAGCATAATATGGAATCGCCAGAAAGTCTTGTTCGATTTTTTGAAGGTTCTCTTCACCTGCAACACGCTTAAGATAATGAATATGTCCCTTAATAACAACAATACCATTGAGCATGTCTTTACGATGTTCAATCATGAGTTTAGCATCATCGTCAATGAATAGTCTAAATAGATTTTCAACCTCATTATCTGGCCATTCAACGCAATAAACGATAGGCCCACGTTCAAGGGCTACTTTTCCTTCATCTTCTCTAACTTTTTCGTGCGCCACCACGCGTTTAATAGGCATTGGCAAGTTTAATTCGAATACATCGCCATCATTCCAAGTGCGTTCAATAAAAACATAGCCATTTTTTATATCAAGATCAATAGGTTCGCTATTTACTTTAAGGCTTACTTTCGCGTCATTTTTGTTCAAATAACGATACAAATCGCTTGGCACTGGTTTGTCTTGAGTCCATCCCGGAATTCGAACAGCAGTGATAAAATCTACACTTCCTTGAAGCTTAACAGTGACTTTAACATCACCGTTCCAAGGATAGTCCGTTTCTTGAATAATTGAGACATCCTTTCCATTAATGTTAACTGTGGCAGTACTCCCGACGAATAGATTAATATACAACATTTTTTCTCGCGAAGCATATATATAATCCGGAATAGAAGCCATGAAACGCGTGATGTTTGAAGGACAGCAAGCGCAATCGAACCATGGACTCCTTTCGTGTCGTCCTCTCGAAGCAAGCGGGTTTGGATAGAAAAATGACTTCCCATCCAAAGAAACTCCTGAGATTAGACCGTTATACAATGTTCTTTCTAAAACATCAATGTATTTGGCATCTCCGTGCAATAAGAAAAGACGATGATTCCAAAACACGTTACCAATGGCAGCACAAGTCTCGTTATAAGTTCTTATGTTTGGCAATTTGTAATCTCTACCAAATGCTTCACCACGACGCTGAGAACCTATACCGCCCGTTATGGAAAGCTTTTTATATACTACATTTTCCCAAATACGCTTCAATGCTTTAATATATTCTTTATTATCAGTAAGTGCTGCGACATCAGCCATACCGGAATACATGTATGTTGCCCGAACAGCGTGTCCAACCGCTTCGTCTTGCTCAACGACCTTTTCATGAGATTGGTTATATTCAAGGCGCTCAAGGCCCACATTAGGAAAAATTTCCATGGCTAGTTTCATATATTCTTCAACCCAATCTTTGGAACCACGAATGTCAAGGAAAAACTTGGCCAGTTTTAAGTATCTTTCGTCATTAGTTACTAGACACAAGCTTGCTAATGCCATTTCAATAACTTGATGTCCAGGCACGCTTTCAATTTTGCCGGGACCGAACTCTTTATCAATTAAATCGGCAAGTTTGATGGCAACATCAAGTAATTTGCGTTTACCAGTTGCCTGATAATATGCTATAGCACCTTCTATAAGATGTCCGGCATTATATAACTCGTGGCTCATAACAGAAACCAATTCCCATCTTTTTTTTCCCGCAAAAATGTGTGGTTTTTCAGGATTTATCGTCCGCGTCGTGTATAAATAACCGTCTTCTTCCTGAGCTGCGGCGATTTTATCGATGATATTGTCTATATATTTTTCTAGCTTAGGATCGGGTTTCACATTAAGCGAATACGCTGCACCTTCAATGATTTTAAAGACATCCGAATCATCAAATGGAAAGCAAGGCTCTCTATCAATGTCAATCAATCCAGCCGCTTTCGAGAAATTGTCAATGCGTCCTGTCTTTTCGCACATCTCAAGCGCGTATGGTATTGTCACTTTACGGTTTGTCTCAATTCTGGACGACCAAAATTGATCAATAATTTGAACTTTAGTAAATGGGACTGGTTTAACGGGATAATCGTATTTACTCATGATGTTTTACTAATTAGATTAAGTTTTTTACAATATTATAAATTACTAATTAAAATAATGAATAATGCCAAAAAAATAAATATTTAGTTGATACCTTGCAAATACCTTAAACAATTGCCCAGCTGTTCTCGTTTTCAGAAGATATTCTTTTTACTTTTTTTAATCTTTCTAATTCCGTTAAAATATTTAAATTTGAAGTCATTTCTGATGCCTCAGCTATTACAATTGTGTCTTGAAAAGCATCCTTAATTTGGAACTTTTCAAATCTTTTAATATAAGTCTTAAAAGTCTCAGCTGTTAATTGGTCTAGTGTCATCTTATCAAATCGTTCTAATAAATCTAACACTTGTTTTTCCTTGATAGCGATCTTTTCGTAAAAGTTATTCAATTTCTCGTTTAATTTTTCATTTATAGGATTCCTCCCGTGTCCAGACAAAATAATATTAACAGAATTATCTTCTACCATTTTAATAATCGTGTTAATTGATGTTTTAAGGTCGTAAATATTTGTATTAGCTCCTGAGAAATTAGGTCCAATACTGCTCAAATATATATCCGAAGAAAAAAGTATTTTGTCTTGGCTTCTGAAAAAAATACACATCCCTGGAGTGTGCCCGGGAGCGTGAATAACTTTTAAATCACCGGGTAACATTTCTCCATGATTAAATGAGTGATCTATTTTTCTATCCTTTACATTCCATATGTCAAAAACCATCTTAAAACTTTCGCTGATTTGGGGATTGGTTTTAATTCCAGTGTAAAAATTTATAGTGTTGAGGAAATCCACATATTTTTGGTCTCTTTCAATTAAAGAAAAATTAAAAAGCGTTTTATAGTATTCACTAGCATTTTCTACATTTTTTTTATCTAAATGATGAATAAACGATTCTATCGCATTGTTCTTGCTTAGAAGATAATCCATCAATGCAACGTGGTCACTATGTCCGTGTGTAATATAAATATATTTTAGGTTCGAAAAATTAATATTATTTTGCTTTAGTGTGGCATTAAATTTTCGTTTGGAACAGCCGGGGTCAATGATCGCATAATTTTCGTCGCTAACTCTAATTAAATAACAATTACAAGAGTTAAAATTCATGGATGACATTGAATCTTGATGTATCAAGATGATATCGTCGTTAATTTGTGTGCATGCTTGCTGTCTTGTACCCGAACCTATAAAAGCCATTTTTTTTCTATTTTTTCTTTTCTTTTAGAAAACATATTTTAGGTTAGAGAAATTAATATCCTTTTTTTTTAGAATACCTTTCATTTTTTTTCTCGAGCATCCAGGATCTATTACGGCATAATCTTTTTCGTTCACTTTAATTAAATAACAATTACAAGTGTTAAAATTCATTGAAGTCATTGAATCTTGATGAATCAAAATGATATCATCGTTTATCTGTGTATATACTTGTTGCCTTTTTGTTTTAGCTTTAAAAGTCATTTCACTTGCCTAATTGCTTTAGATCTATATCAATTTCTTTTTCTAATTGCATCAATTCATCATTTAAGAAATAAGTAATTTATTATATATCCTAAATATACTCTTTTAAATTCTTTCTTTTTCCTTATTGACCAATGATTCAGCTAGTTTTTTGATTTCAATGCGATTAAGTTTTCCAGTTTTCGTCATTGGTAAGGAATTTACAAAATTTATGATGCGTGGTTTTTTATATGAAGCAATTTTAGCTTTACAAAACTCAGTAACTTCTTTTGAGGTCATTTTTTCACCAAGTTCGAGTTTGATGAAAGCGGTTACGGTCTGACCCCAAATATTGTCGTGTTTACCCGTTATTGCCACATTCTCAATTTTTGGGTGTAATCTTAATACATCTTCTACCTCACCTGGGTATATCTTTTCTCCACCTGATATAATCAATTCACTCGTCCTCCCGATGTAATAAACATTTCCTTCTTCATCTATTTTACAAAGATCACCCGAATGAAGCCAACCGTCTTTATTTAAGACCTGCTTTGTCATTGCATCATCTTTATAATACCCTTTCATTATGCTATCTCCTTTATAAATCATTTCACCGACTTCACCCATGGGAATATCATCTCCCATCTCATTAACCACTCTCATTTTTATGCCAGCTACGGTCTGTCCAATATACCCTTTTTTGATTTTTGGGATATCATCATGAACCATAAATGCAACCGTAGAAATCCCTATTGTTTCAGTACTTCCATACCCATCCACAAGAATCTGGTCTGGAAACCTTTTTAAAATCTTGATTTTCATTTCCTTAGACATTTTTGCTCCACCAGAAGTAATCATAGTAAGTGAACTAAGGTCAAATTTGTCCATATCCGAATAATTTAACCAAAGTCGATACATTGTAGGCACCATAAAGATGGTGGTGACTTTTTCATCTTGAATGATTTGACATATCTCTTTTGGATTAAAACTTTTGCTAACTGGAAATATCATTAAGTTCCGCAATCCGAGATTTGTAAGGACTGGCATTAATCCACTCACATGATAAATTGGTGTTGGAATTAAAAATTTCATCCTCATACCGTGGGGTGGTATTAATGCTTTTGCGGGTATCTTCTTTTTCTTTATTAATTCCATTCCATGTTTAGGAGTCATATATGTTGCATTATATAAATTAAAATGAGTCAACATCGCTCCTTTTGGTGATCCTGTAGTACCACCTGTATAAAGTAATAAACCTATCTCCTCATCGTCCACTTTAATGTCTGGATTGGTCAATTCTTTATCTTGAATAATTTTTTCATAATTAATCATTCCATTAAATTCTTCATCTTGTGGCGCATTTACGACAAATATATATTTAATATCTTCAAAATTAGCTTTTAATAATTCACGAGTGATTTCAACAAAATCTTTATCTATAAATATTCCCTTAATGTCTGCATTTTCATATATAGATTTAAATTCCGTCGATCCATATCTAATATTGATGGGTACAGGAACGACTTCGATTTTTTGGAGTCCAAACATTATTTCTAAATATTCAGGTGAGTTATATAGTAAAATTCCATATTTTTCTCCTTTTTTTACACCCAGATCCAAAAAAACTCTAGCTATTTGGTTTGCACGGTTGTTTAATTTATTATATGTGTAAACTTTATCTCCATGCTTTACTATCTCGATGTCGCCAAAATTCTTAACTAATTTTTCCAATACTTTATTTGCAAACCCCATAAAGAACCTCTCTAATTATTGAATTTACTTCTGTTATTTTAATTACCTCGTTAATCTAAAATTTTAAAAATATTAAAAGACAACTTTGAAACTCTGATTAAATAAATTGTAATTATTGCAAAAATTAGGTCCATCAAACCGAATAGCAATAAGCCTATTGCTATATCTGGTATTAATATCATATTAACGATTATGACGATCTGAATCGCAAATCGTAAAACCGTTATTAATATGACATTGAGTAAATATTTTTCAACATTTTGGGACGAAAATAGCAATATTAATCCTATTATTATCGCAAGCAAACCCCCCGTTTGATGGAAAATCGGATAATCCAATTGAGTTATATTCGCCCCTAGCATGTTTAATAAAGGAACGATATAAAGAATCATTAAAAATCCAAATAAAATCTCGTAAAAACCACCAATCATTGAAAAAATCTTTAAAAATTTTTTTGCTTTTTCCTCATCCATAATTTTCACCAAAAATTTGACTTTAACGACCAAAAAACTTAGGATCTCTCTTTTCAAAGAAGGCTAACAAGCCCTCAGTGAAATCAGTACTGTCAAAACACTTAAATAATGCATCAGATTCGTTATTACAAGCTTCAATCGTTTTAGCTTCCAATAATTTGTTAATTGCTAATTTGGCTAGTCCTATAGAGAATGTTGGACCCCTTGCCAATCTTTCCGCTACTTCTTTTACTTTATCCATGAATACATCGTCCGGGAACATGCCATTTATAAGTCCCATTTCCAACGCATCCTTAGCGCTAAACCGGTCGCCAAAGAAAATCAATTCCTTTGCCTTGTGGATTCCAACGATTCTAGGCAAGATGTAAGTGGACGACATCTCTGGAATAAGCGCGCGTTTCATGAAAAATGTCCCTAATTCAGCACTTTCGGCAGCATAAATTAAGTCACAATTTAATGCTATGTTCAAACCTCCACCAAGTGCTAACCCGTTAATGGCAGCAACGAGTGGTTTTGGAGTTTTTTGGAGTTTTAATACAGTGCGTTTTTGAGAAACATTGATTTCCATTTCTCCAGATTGCATTTTTCCACCATCCTCGACTTCGCTGACATCTCCCGCCATCCCTTGGCTTGCCTGGTTAAAATCACCTCCAGCAGAGAACGCTCGACCCTTTCCCGTTATTATAGCCGCCCTAATATCGTTATTATTAGTTACTTCGTCTAAAGCTTCCAAAATCTCGTCAAACATCAATCCATTAATTGCATTAAGCTTATTTTCTCTATTAAAAGTAATGGTTGCTACTTTATTTTCAATCTCGAACATTAAATATTTAAATTCCATAATCCTCACTTAAAAATTTAATTATCTTTAAATATAAAATAAAAAAAATTGTTTAAAAATTAAATCTTACTTCATGAGCATCTGTAGCTTTAGCATGTCGTTCATTGGTCCCTTAGCCTTTAACTTACCACCCATAAACGCTTTAGTTGGACTTAATTCGCCATTCATGATGTCAATGATGATTTGACTCTGTGTTATAATCGTTATGTTAGGCTCGTCAATATTTCCTTCCTTAATTTCGCATTTAGAGTCCTTGAAAATCAGATAGTAATTGTCAGTGTCTGTAAAATCAAATTGTAAAACCTTATCAAACCCTTCAAACCTCTCGGCCATATCTGGGTCATCAAGCTTGGAGACCATCTTCTTAAGTCCTTCAACTAATTCTTCATTTGCCATTTTTTTATTACCTCCTTTCTTATTTTCTTAATTTTTGAAAAAAATAATTATTTACCTTTCCATTTTGGTTCTCGATTACCTTCCATGAATGCCGTAAAGCCTTCTATAACATCTTCACTCTGGAAGAGTTCATTGAACGGAGCCCAAAGTGCTCCAATGCACTTGCGTTGTTCTAAATGACCTCCTTCAAAGAACCATTTCTTTGTCCACTTATGACTTAACGGAGCGACTTTTTTCATATCATTCGCCATCTCCATTACAGCATCATGCAATTGATCGTGCGGAACTACTTTATTAACAAGTCCAATTCGATAAGCCTCCTGAGCGTCAATGATTTTTCCAGTTAATAACAACTCTTTCGTGTATCGTAAACCTATCATTTCAGGTAATAGAATCATTGCTAAACCACTTGCGAGACCTCTACGATTCTCCCAGAAACCCATGACTGCATCGTCAGCAGCAATCGCGCAATCACAAAATAACGTTAGCTCCAAACCACCAGCATACGCAACGCCGTTAATAGCAGCGATCATTGGTTTAGGATATCTCAGCATTATTTCGTTAGGATCAAGCAAGATGCCTAAAAATTCAGCTAAGCTTGCAAAACCTGCCGTAGCCATTTGTTTAATATCTAGTCCAGCCGAAAATGCCGATCGCCCCTTGATTATCGTGTCATTTCCAGTTAAAACAATGACGCGCACGCAGATATCACTTTCCGTGTCAACCAATACTTGCATTATTTCTTGCCATACCTCCCTAGCAAGGGCATTCCTCCTCTCAGGGCGGTTTATAGTAATCCAACCAACTTTATCTTCCACATCAAAAGTTATAGCTTCATATTTTACCATTTTTCTATACCTCCACTCTTTATTATAATTTATCTGCTTCTTCTTTTGTTGGCCCTCTCACAGATGGAGGAATCATTCTGGTGTCAACTTCTTGCTTGAACAGGTTTCGTCCGATAAACAATTTTAATATGTCATTGGAACCTCCAGCTATTTGCATTAAGGCACCATTCTTCAAAATCGTTCCAACACCCGTTTCTTGAAGGTATCCATCACCACCAACTATAAAGAGCGCATCTAAAGCATTCTCAGTCAAAGTTTGAGTGCCAAATATTTTTGCTATAGAAGATTTCACAGCGAAAGTGAACATGTCAGCTTCTCCCGTATCCAATAAATGCGCCAGATAATAGATATACACGCGAATAAGGCTCATATTCATGGAAATGTTAGCCATTCTTAACTGAACGCCATTATATCGGGAAATAGGCATTCCAAATTGGACTCTTCTACGGCCATAGGCGCGAGCCGTTTCTAATAAGTTTTTATTAGAGCCAACAACGCTTGCAATTCCTAATCGTTCGATATTTAGCGCAGATGTCATTACAGTCCACCCATCACCAGGATCTAATATCATATATTCTTTTGGAACTCTCACATCTCGATATCTTATTACAGAATTAGCCATTTCCACATCTCCTATGAGTGTATTGATCTTTTCAATGGAGATTCCTGGAATATCCGTTGGTACTAAGAAGGCCGTTAGATGTCTATGAAGCCTTTTCATATCTGGATCTGAATTTGCGTACAGCATGTGATAATCGGATATCGCTCCTAATGTTATGAATCGCTTCCAGCCGTTAAGGACCCACTCATCACCATCTTTCTTTGCACTCAATTGAATGCCTGAAGCGTCATTACCGACATCAGGCTCAGTTACTGTAATACTGGCCCATTTATCACCCTTTATTATTGGTTTCAAGAGTTTTTCTTTTTGAGTTTTAGTACCAAAGAGGTGAATTGGTCCTGCTCCAAAAACGCTAGTTAATAAAGGGTTTATATTTATCCCGGAGCGTCCAACTTCTTCATTAAGAATTGTATATCCAGCAAAGCCTTTATCTCGACCTCCAAATTCTTTCTCCGCTAAAACCATTAACGGATGAAAACCCTTTTCAACACATAATTTTGATGCCCCCCATTGAATTTCCATGGGATCTTGGTTTTGTTCAAGCATCTTAGTTGTTAGGGGAAAAAGTTCAGTATCAATAAAATTCTCTACTTCGTCGGCAAATGCTTTAGTTTCTTTATCCCACCAAGGCATGTAATCAAACATTATCTATATCCCTCCGCATCGTAATTTGCATAGGCATCCTTACCCATTCCAAACTTAAGATTAACTTCGCCAATCTCATTAAGACCACGCCATGAAATCTTCGCTAATTTTACTTTATCACGTTCAATGTAAAGATTGGCAAGCTCACTCTCTCCTAAAGTCTTCAATACAGTTTGAATATCATTTTTTTTAACACCCAATAAATTTGCCATATCATCGGCTTCCATGTGAAGCGCTTGATTATATTCAAAGTTCTTTGCTAAAAGTTTTAAGGTTCTCAGTTCTAATTCCTCATACAAATTAATACACCTTTTATTTCCTTTTTTGAACATGTTTGGTAATTATAGTTATTATAAGATTATTAGGCGTTAATTTAAATAAACCCTAGCTCCATTCTAAATATTTTTAGATTGAGTTATACTCTATTTGAAATGTTTAAATTGATCTTAAATCTTCATAAAGATTAGCTGAAAATATTAAAATTGAGGATTGACAATATTTGGGTCTTCTGGAATTGACCTCTTTTTATTACTATTTTTTCTTACTATTAAAAGAAAATTAAAATATTAGAAGAGATACTAATAAATTTAGCACGATCATAATTTTTGAAATTATTTTAAATTAGTAGAAGAATTGAGAAATTTTGAATCTTAACGAGATTTTTTTCGAATTTTCTAATATAGGAAGATATAATTTGTTTAAACGCCTTTATCAAGGAAGAAAAAGGCATGGTCAGCTTGAGAATGAATTAAATATTCCAGGATCTGAAGTTTCCCGCCATTTAAAGCGTTTAACCCAAAAACATCTGATTACAAAGAGTACAGATAATTATTACGAGATTACTAATATTGGTAAGATTTTTATACATGTAATGGACATATTTGAAGTATCGTTGGAGCATCAATCTTTTCTCAACACACACGATATAACTGGAATTCCTCTAAATCTCATATTACAATTAGGAAATTTAAAGACTATTGAAATAAGCTATAAAACCATGCAAAACATTGAACTTTTTTCCGATTTAATTAAAAATTCAGAGAAGTTCATTTACGCAATTTCAGAACAATTCCAAAACTCACTTCTTCCCATTGTTGAAAAAAAAATAAATGACAAATCAATTAATATCAGAGCTTTAGTGGATAAAAGTCTCTTGAAATTTTATAGGATTCCCGAAGAATGGTCTCAAATGTTTACAGACTCAGATATTTTTTATGAAAAAATTGATTTAGAGAATATATGTATACTAGATAAAATTGACTTCTCGCTCGTAGTTACTGATAAAGGATCAGTTTTGTTTTTAAGTCAGGATGGGGAGATAGATTACAATCAATGTTTAATAGGTAATCAAGAGTCGTTCATAAAGTGGACTACAGAATTGTTCGAGTTTTATTGGAAAAAGGGTAAGTCGCTAAGACCTTTTATTAGAAAAGAAATAAAAGCAAAGAGATAAACATGTTCTGAACTATTTTATCCTCCAGCTATTGCTGGCATGAACGATATTTCGTCTCCATCTTGAACAATTGTAGTTAAACCGTTTATTGAACGAATATCTTTTCCATTCAAAATAGTTATTATAAATTTACTTAATTTTTCTTTTTTTGAAGGACCATAAATTAATTCCACGAAATCTTTCCCGAATTCGGCAGCTAATTTATCTAATATGCTTTCAATCGTTAATTGGTTGTTAAAAGAGAGAACAATTTTTTCGGCACTCATGGCATCAGCCAATAATGATAAAAATCTAATTTTTACACTACTCACGATTAATACCCATAAATCATTTTTTACTAATTAACAAAGTTTTCTAACTTTATAATAAATAACCTAACAATTAATATTTTGGATTATAATATGAAATATTGATGGATATTACGCATATAAAATATAAACTGAGTTGGCACATTTATAAGGGAAAATAAATTAAACATTGGACATTTATCAACGGCTTATCATACTAATTTTATTATAATGGTAACTGACGATTTAAAGAATGATCTCAAGATGGATGTAAATTGGACCATGTATGGGACAGGACCTGAAATGATCAAGGCATTTAAGAATGGGAAATTAGATATTGGATACATGGGATTACCTCCAGCAATTATAGGTATAGATAATGGGGTTCCGATTAAATGCGTTGCTGGTGGACACGTTGAAGGAACAATCGTGATTGCGAAAAAGCATTACAAGACAATGACACAATTTAAAAACAATTTAAAAGAGGTTTTGGCTCAATTTAAAGGAAAATCTATTGGTGTTCCTAGTAAGGGTTCAATACATGACGTGATATTAAATCATTATTTAGAAGAAAATAATTTATTAAACGACATCGAAGTAAAAAATTACGGACAACCTGAAATAATAGCTCATGACATGGAAAAGGGTTTAATTGAGGGTGGTGTCGGAACTCCTGCATTGGCAATTTTTGCTTCGACAATATTAAACTCTCACATGATTGTTAATCCAGAAAACTTATGGCCTTATAATCCTAGTTATGGTATTTTTGCTCACCGGAATTTGATGGAAAATTTTCCAGATTTGGTGGAAAAATTCCTTATTCATCATAAAGAAGCATCCAAGTTAATTAGAGAAACACCGCTTAGAGCCGCTGAGAAAATTTCAAAAATTTTTAAAATCATGGATAATGAATACATTAAATCCATATTAGATATCTCCCCTAAATACTGCATAGCATTATCAGATGGGTACATTAATTCAACAATGGAGTTTGTAAATGTTCTTCATGAATTAGGTTATATCAAGAAAAATTTTAATATTGATGAAATTTTTAACTTTGAATTTGTTGAAAAAGTGCATCCGGAAAAAGAGCATTATAACATTTAAAAAAACTTAAATTAAATATCAGGAGTTTGGCTAATTTAATATTTTATTAGACTCTGATTTAATAATTAGTTTAGTCTTTTTTAATATGATAAAGATGAGTGATATCAAATTTAACAGCAACCAAATTGAAAGGTATTCTCGCCAAATTGTTTTAAAAGAAATAGGCGGAATTGGCCAAAAAAAGTTGTTAAAATCCAAAATTGTGATAGTCGGGGCAGGCGGTCTTGGTTCACCTGTAGCGTATTATTTAACTGCTGCAGGAATTGGGAGTTTGAAAATTATTGATTTTGATGTTGTAGAATTATCTAACCTTCATAGACAAATCCTTCATTTTACTGGTGATTTAAACAGGAACAAAACACAAAGCGCTTTAGAAAAGTTAAATCAATTAAATCCAGATGTTAATATTGAAATAGTTAATGAGATGTTATTGCCAAGTAATATTAAAGACATTTTCAATGGGTTTGATTTTGTAATAGACGGCTCCGATAATATAGCCACGAAAATGTTAATTAACGATGCTTGCGTAAATCTTAAAATTCCGTTTACGATTGCTGGCGTCATTAGGTTCAACGGTCAAATCATGACAGTTGTTCCAGAAAAAAAAACAACTTGTTACAGGTGTGTTTTTAACGATGTAACCGAAGGGTCAGCTTCAATGTCGTGCTCACAAGCAGGAGTCATAGGTTTAATTCCAGGAATAATTGGCTGTATTCAAGCAAATGAAGCGATAAAACATTTATTAAACATTGGAGATTTGATAACAAACCGCATACTATTTTTAGATCTTCTTCACTATCGATTTAGTTTTATTAACATTGAAAGAAACGAAAAATGCATTGCTTGTAAGGAGAATGCAGAGGATTTGGTAAAAAACTACGATTATAACATTGGTGACGCTTGTCGTGAATGAAAGGGATAGAAATTCAAATAAGGAGATAATAAAATTAGATATTAGGGGAAAAGTATGTCCCATGACATTTGTATACACGAAGTTAGAGCTGGAAAAGATGAAGAAAGGAGAAATTCTAGAAGTAACATTAGATTTTCCTGCAGCTGTGGAAAATGTTCCTAATAGTTGTAAGAGGCAAAACTTAGGAAAATTATTAGAGGTTAAACCTCTAGAGTCAAAAAAAAACACGTGGATTTTGAAAATTAAAAGAACTTGAATTTTTTAATCATATTTTTTTATAAAGAAAAAAAGTTTTAAGATTATAAATAATGTAATAATAACGCACATAATTTAAATTCACATGACGATGGTTACTTTTACACTAATAATCTCTACGGAACCTTATAAGTTCGAAGCCGTAGACTCATTATTAAATTTAAGCAAATCAATCATAAAGAAAGGACACTCAATTAAGGGAATTTACTTATTTGGAAGTGGAGTTTATAACATTAAAAAAGATGCCCATACAGGGGACGAAGTTCGAAATTTACCCGAACGCCTTCAAGAATTCTGTACCATGAATAATGTGAAACTCGGAGGGTGTAGCACCTGGTTAAGTTTTACAGGAATTAAGTCTGATGAGTTCATCAATGGTGCTTGCCAAATGGGATTGGGGGAGCTTTCAGATTGGGTTGTTGAATCAGATAAAGTGATATTTTTTGGAACGGGAGGTTGAAATAATGGTAAAATCAGTGCTAATAATTTGCGACCAATCACCCATTGGGAAAAACCTAGCAGCAGAGGCTATTAGGTTGGGCTCAGGTTTGATTGCATACGGAGATTCTATAGACTGCAAAGTTGTTTATAGAGATGATGCCGTATATTTTTTAAGTAAGAGCTTAGAACCCGAAGCAGTAAACATGGATCCGATAACTCCAACAATAAGATTAATGGAATTATCCGATATTGAGGTTTACGCTTTAAAAGAATCCCTCGATCGCGCAGGGTTAAACCGGTCAGATTTAATTGGTTATGATAATTTAGAGATTATAAATGAAAAAGAACTTGCGAATTTTATTTTAAATTCTGAAGCAACTTTTAGATTTTAAAAGAGAAGGTAATCGAAATGGGAGATTCAGAAATTAAGGATAAAAGCATTGTATATTTATTTGGTTTTAGTCCATGGCAAGGTACTCAATTAAAAAATCTATTAAATATTATAGAAAATCAATTAGAAGCAAACGCAGAAGTAACATTAATTTTAATGCATGACGGAGTTATCGGCACGTCAAGAAAGGGCATTACTCCTCCATCGTTAAAGAAGCTATTAAGTCTTCCGATAAGCGTTCATGTCATGATTCCAGACCTTAAAGCAAGAGCTATAAACCCTGAAGAAGTTCGGGATAAAATCTATAAGCTTGAATACGATGATCTAGTGGACATTTTAGTTGACGCACCAAGAATCGTTTCGTGGATGTGACTTTTATATCTCAACGAACTCTTTACCTGGTAATTTAAAAGGAAAGCAACAATATCTTTTTCCTTTTCTTTAATAAAAATTTTTAAATTATAAATTTATAATGATTTAGTAGAGCATTAGGAAGGAATAATTCGAAACTCATGCCAAAAATTATTAATCTTATAAAAGTAAAGACAGATAATTTGGTCGAATTGGAAGTCGTTGACTTTATTGAACTACTAGATCACTTTAAATCAAATACGATCTTCAAAGACGATGATTGTTATTACGTCATGAAAGAGGGATTTTGTTATTTCATGTATCATAATAATGCATTCGATTCATTTGAAGAATTATTTAAGAAGGCTAAGGAGATCAAAGCAGCAGGCTTTAACAACATTGACTTATATGAATCTTCTAAGAGTTTTGGAAAGTTTGAGAATCAAGACGATTATATAACTTTTTCAGACGGGGGTTTCTTTCCCCATTTTGATGCGTACGTGGAATCAAAAAAGGGCGGATTTTCAAATCACGATGATTATAAAGAAGCAAAACTGCTTGGAATTAAGTTTTACGAAGAATTAATTGAATTTAAGGAAAGTGAGTTTTATAACGATGATTATGCTTCTCGAATGTTCCAATTCGATGTATTTACGCAAAAACACAGAGATTTGAACATTGCGAAGTATCTAGAATTCTTACATTCGCGAGAAAAAAAATTAAAAGAATAAGAAGAAAAAACTCTTAATTTTATACATGCACATGAAATTGAAAAACAATCAACATTAAGCCCATACCAGCTAAGATCATTGATAATTGTTTGAGTAAATGTTTCCATCCTATCTTTCGATGCAATTCTGGTGCTAAATCTACAAGTGAAATATAAATAAAACTAGCGGCAGAAATTGCCATGATGAAAGGAATAGTTCCATGGATGAAATCCAAGAGATAATAACTTATAACTGCAAATAATATGGTACTCGTGCTACTTAAATAATTGAATAGCATTGCCTTCTTTTTTTCGTATCCAGAATGAAGTAATATGGCAAAATCACCTATTTCTTGGGAGATCTCGTGAGTTATAACTGAAAGACTAACAGCCACACCTAACGTAAACGAGGACAGAAATCCTGCTGCTATGATAATACCATCTATAGCGTTGTGAAATAAATCACCCATGAGAATAACTGGACCTGCTGCTGTGTTTTCATCGCATGCAACCTCGTGACAATGATGCCACGTTATTGCCTTTTCTAGAACGAAAAAAGCAATTATGGATATCAGAATTACCATGAAAATAGGAACGGGATCTTCACCAAATTCTTCTATTGCTTCTGGCATTAGACCTATGAAAGCAGAAGTAAGCAGGCTCCCGTTAGCGAAAGCAATTAGAAGGGGGACAAGTTTAGCTTGAGTTTTGTCGTTTAAAATTAAAAAACTACTGGCAGATATAATCGAGCCTAAACTGCCTATTATGCTAAAAAGAAGGATCCAAATTATCATAATTAAAATACCTTTTTTCATGCGTTTTTAATTTTTCCATTTTATTAAATAAATTGTGGTTTTAAAGCTTTATTTAAGAAGGATTAAGTAATTAGCTCTAATATAATCATCAAATTGGAAAGTTTTTATCCCAGCATTCCCAAGAGTTCTACTAGCATGGTCTTTCCTCGTGATGCCAATAATAATAATAATAATAAAAATTCAATATTAAAAAATATTAAATGGAAATAAAGGTTATTTAATTAAGTTATATGCCTGCTTTAACTTTTTTTCAGCATCGTGAACAACTTTGTTGATAATATTGGAAACACTCTCAATGTTGTTAATAATTCCGATGCTCTGACCTAGTAGAACCGCTCCATCTTCAACATTTCCTTCGTATATATCTCTATAATGTTTTGAGTCTTCAAGATATGCCTCTAGAGTCATCCCCTTTTCTTGGGCAATTTTTTCTTCCTTGCTTTCAACGAGGCCATGAGATAAGGCGTATTTATTTTTCCACAGTCTAATCGGACCAAAAACGCCCGTGGTTAAAACTGTATCTTGAGCTTTTGCTGGAGGAACTATGTCCTTATAGACTTGGTGAAATTCGCTTTCATTTGATGCGATAAATCTTGATCCCATTGCAACAGCTCCAGCTCCCATTGTTAAAGCAGCTGCTAAACTCTCACCAGTAGCAAACCCACCACACGCAATTATTGGTATGTTTGGATATTTTTGAATAACTTGTTGAAGTAAAACTAAAGTACTAACTTTTTCATATGATTGATGCCCTCCACCTTCAGTTCCAGAAAGAATTATTCCGTCCACCCCCGAGTCAACGCATTTACCGGCAAGCCATAACGCAGGCGCAACATGAAAATGTTTTATTTGTGACCCACTTTCTCTCAATTTTATAAAAGATTTACTTTGCGGCAGTGTTTTTGAAGACCCAGCACTTGTAATAGCATATATACATTGTTCTTTTAATTTTGGATTACTCATGATAAATTTTGGAATTTCCTTACAAAGACCAGGAGCGTCAACTTGCATTCTTGACGTTCTGATGTTGAATCCAAAAGGTTTATTAGTATGCTCAACAACATAACTCATGCTTTCTTTCATTACTTTTATCGTACTTCCTTGATCCCTTAAATTTTCTCCAGCAGATCTAGAAAAATTAGATGCGTGACTTATTACGCCGAGACCACCCGCTTCGGATACCGCTACTGTTAATTCAGTCGTGTAAAAAGGACCCATTGGGGCTGCAACTATGGGATGCTTTATCCCAAACATTTTTGTTATATTCGTTTCAATTACCATCTTGCTCCACTTTCATTTTCTGATTATTAATCTTATATTTTTTTAATATTAAATAATTAAATTCTTCTAATAATAAATGTTTATTTTTATTAGGTTTAACAGTATTTTTGTTAATATATTGCTCTTTTATTTATATCTTGAGAGATCATATTTTATTTCATCACGATTTTTCCTACCATAATTAGAAGAAATAATAGTTTGAGATATTTCTCATTTTTCTTCAAAAATTTAACTTCCTTTATTTTTATCGTAAGACTCTGCCAAATTTGGTATTAAAAGATATACGACACCTAAATAAAGAGGTATTAATAGCAATTCTACGAATATTGAGATGATAAACGGTGATTTAGGGCCCGTTAAATCCCATACAAAACCACCTAAAATCGGTCCGATCACATTTCCAAAACTCGCAAAAAACGAACTAACGCCCATAATTTTTCCTCGATGTTCAAACGTGATCCTACTCATTAGATTTTGGAAGATCAATCCTGCCGCTGTGTTGATGGTAATATCAAATAGTAATAGGATTGCAAAGACCCAGAGGTTAGATGTGTTAACCAAAAACCAAGTAATAATAGCACCTAGTATGCTAGTAATAGTGATACCTATTAAAGGACGAGCCTTATCTATTAAAGTTCCCAATTTCGGGGCTAAAAACGCAGCAACAATCCCCCCCGGCAAATATGCCATTGAAGCAAAAAAGAAATCGCTTTCAATATTTTCTAACAAATAAATGTTTAAGAATGGCTTTGCAAGAGTGCCATTAATACTGGCCATTAATGTTACGCACATTAAGAAGATAACACCGATTAAAAATGGTCTATTATCCTGTCTTTTTAAATTTGGAACTTGTTCTACTGACAAATCGCTTGAGAATTTAATTGAATCGTCCACATTTCTAAAAAATCTTATTCCAGCATAGATATTAGCAATACCATAAAAGGGAATTATAAGATATAACAATACTGATTCATTAGTAAGATAGCTCATGAACACGAAAATGGAAAACCCTATAAGTGCTCCAATAATCTGACCTTTAGTGTTATTAGAATTTTTTTTTCCGTAAGCGTAAGAGCGATGGTTTTTATTTGATTTTTCAGCTATAAGCGTATCAAATGGAACCCAAAAAATCCCAGCACAAAATCCTAGTACAAAGTTTCCATACCATAAACTAATTAAGTCATTTGTAATGATAGAGGCAAATATCATGAAATATGATATAGCCCTACCAAATGAGCCAATTAATATTAATATCTTTCTTGATTCAGTTCTATCCGTTATAATCCCAATTAAAAAACTACTGAGCATGCGACCAATTACTTGAGAAGAAACTAATAATCCTATTTCTATACCAGAAGCACTCATATTAAAACGAGCAATAATCGGAATAAAAAATCCCATGAAAAAGAAGCCCAAGCTGTTCCAGATTGAGATATTTAACATTGCATCAAAATCTTCCGTACAGCGGACCGTATTATCTTCAGACGCCATTATTGTATTCAAAAATGCTGCATTTTTTTACTTTTTAAGATATATAATTCTTAATTTTACAAGTTATTTAGAATTTAAGAAATTCTTTTTCTAAAAATGGTTGGAAATGCCAATCATAGCGACTTAGGGGAAAAAAGTAGGGTGGCATGAAAAATTTATTGATAAAACAAGTATAGCTTAAAAAGCAACAAGTTTAATCCCTAAAACCATAATACAAGTTTATGAGTAATAACAGAGTTTCACGGAAAGACAACTCAAAGAAAGATGTGATTCCTACTGAATAGTCCCAATTAACAGTATAGCACAACAATGATGTTATTGCGGCAAGTAATATCAACATGGAAAGAAAACTCTTACCTTTCTGCCTCCACCAGCTAGGTTTCTCATCTATTAGGTTTTCAAGGATTTCGTATTTAGTAAGAGATTGGTAATCTCTCATGTTTATTATCTGATTTTTGATCTTTTTCTTTTCTCTATAATTTCCAATGCCCCTAAAAAAAGCACCAACCACGAAAAGACAAATGATTATCAAAAGATCTACCAGCGTGTTAGTTATAGTTGATTCAAAAGGAACAGTTGGTCTAAAGATATTTATAATAATTATTGCTGTTAACATTATTAATAACAACACTCTTACGGAAAACTTTGGTAAATATAATGGTTTTTTCTCCTCTTTTGCTACGTATTTTTCGGGATTTTTTATTTGCTTAATAATTCGCTTTAGCTTGTCTTTGCCGCTTTTTCTCGCTTGAAAGTAAAACGCAACCAAGATGAAGATCGCGTTAATGATCAAGCTCGGTATTTCTTCACCCGTAAGTAAATAATTGAAAGGAAAAGAGATTATTAAAAGAGTAATGAAAGCTCTGACAGTTCCACGAGGCATCCCAAGAGGTTGTTCTTCGATTTTACCATCCTTCATAAAACGTCTTGCCGTGCACCATATAACTAGCACCATGCATATAATCCAAGTAATCATAATAATTTTAAATTTATTTTAAAAATTAATAAATCTTGTTTTTTTCTGCTATTTTAACAATTAAAATTTAATGAAGTTTACTACTCATCTTTAATTCTTCTTAGTTCTATTTTAACTGCGTTCGTTCGATCCATGCATTCTAACTCGACAACTTCAGGGTCTTCAACCCACTTTTCAGGAAAGGACCCTCCAAACTGGAGCATCATGATATAAGGAAAAATATCGTGATAAAAAAATCCACACAATCCTCCTGTATTATGACCACTTAATTCTAGTTTATCTCCTTTTTTATGGCCAGCATTACAATATCCTTTTACGTCTTTTATGGTACCAACAATACGATACCCAACTTTTAACTTTTCAACCATTATACTATACCTCCTTTTAATTGATTTGAAATAGATTAGAAATGATTTCTTATTATAAAAACAATTATATTGTTATTTTTTTAACGATATAAAAATATTCATTGGCATCAATGTAAATAAAGAAATCAGTTGATAGAAGTCTTTATTCAAAAGATTCACTTAAAAACCAACTAATTGCTTCAATTTGTTAAATTCTTCTTCTTGAGCAATTTCCTCTTCGGATTTATGATAGTCTTCATCTTGAGCCCACTTCAAATCTCTTAGTTTAGAATCAACGCATAAACCTAAATCAGTAATGAAATAGTTTTTAGCTGGCGAATATTCCTTATAAAACCCGTTTTTCTTTAACACCGTAAAAAAATTCCATTCTTTTCCCTGTTCTGCCTTGCATTTATTAAAACAGCCTAAAATCTTTTTATGAATAACGCCTTCATTGTCTTCAGTTCTTTTGTTAAAAATAATGCCTTTATCATTTCGAACAAATAATAGAAATTTGTATAACGGGTCGTTTTGCATTTTTTCCTGTAATTCCCCGACCACGTTATTAAAATCTTCCTTTTCCATCTCCATATCATCCAGTTCTTTAATTGATTTCCTTGCAAAATCAAGACACTCACTTAACTTCTGATCGAAATCCTTGGATTCTTCTGCAGGCACCATGTTTTCTATAATCTCTACAAGCTCTGCTTTCTTCCTTTTTCTCATCCAAATCTCGTCCTTTAACAAGTCTATTGTTTCTTGATATTTTTGGTAAAAAAAATTCTCAAATTTATCAATATGAAATTCATAGCTTTTAACAGGTTTTAAATCCTTAACTAGCCCTAATCTTATTAAAGGTTTGATTTCAGCGTAATTTCTTTGAATGCAACTCAAAAAAACAGGGATTTTTGAAGTTGATTTACAAAAATAACTAATTAATTCAATATTTTTCAAATTTTCCTTTAATATATTCTCAGCTACATGTTCGAGCGATTCAAGTGATTTAAGTGATTCTTCCATGTTTTGTTTCAATAAAAAACAAAAAATTTAAAATATTTATTTTTATGTTGTTAAAACATTTTCACTCGAAATCCTCACAATGTTTTAACCTTAACTCTAATATTAAAACAATTCAAAGAAATGACATTAATTCTCTATACCCATTTATAGCCTTTTTGTCAAGAAAACCCCCTGGTCGCTTGCGCCAGTGGGATGAATTGACAATAATAAGATTTCAACCTTGGTTTTCAATATATTGGCTAATGATCTTAATAGAGGTATTGCCTATAGACGTGCAAAAATACCCATCACTCCAAAAAGGCTTCTTTTTCCAAAACTCGCTTGAAAGCTCGGGGTGCTCGTGCCAAATTTGTCTCGTGCTCTCCATCTTCAAGCGCCGAACAATTTGAGAGGGTGAAAGTCGTGGAAGGCTTGATACGAGCACGTGAATGTGGTCACGTTCGACTTCCATTTTCTTGATAGAAAAATACGATTTCTTGGCAATAAGGTTGAAGATCTCTTTAATTCTCTGACCATATTCGACCAAGAGAGGGTTGCGGTATTTTACTACAAAATTGAAATGAAAGACGATCAAGAACTTTATCCTATTTTTTCGTTGATACTCCATGTCTTACCCCCCTCGACAGATCCCCTTGCGCCACCGAACCGGCTTGACCGATGCTATCCTGACAGGTCTGTCGAGTCCATCTAACTTGATGTATGTACCGTAGTTTTGCATTCCCTTGACATGACGATGCTGTCCGTCATGACTCACGATATCGTTCGGCTGGTATTTGTAGCGCTGCCGACGAATGCTTCTTCGACCCTTTGAAAGCTTGTGTCCCCTGTATTTCCGCAGATTTTCACCGCTTCGTTGCTTGTTCCGGGAACTCCTGCCGCTTGAGAGGTCTTTTCCACCAGCACGCTCGCCTGTACGGATATCGAGATATTTTGCATCGTAAAACTTTTGTAATGAACGATTATTACGGCGAACTTGTTCTAATTTC
Source organism: Promethearchaeota archaeon (assembly GCA_030620005.1). The sequence goes on from JAUXAJ010000006.1 coordinate 41,795, forward strand.
AAGAGCGTTGCTCGTTTTTGAATAGTTCCTCCCGCAATAACAAAGGCATCATTCGCATGTGTTTTCGAGAGACCTAAAGCAGTTCGGTCTTGCTTGGTCACATGCCCATAGGTGTGGTTGCATTCAAGTGCATTCACCAACCGCCAGCGAACCGTGGTCATGAACGTTTCAGGCTTGAATGACTTGAGAGATGGGTGCCAGCCGTGAAGAAAACCGCCTTCTTGATGGTTGCGGGGGATGTGGCATTGAATGCATAGCGTGATCAAGTTGCCGGGTCTATCCGTCCGATCTCCACGCCAGTACCCGATATGATGCACCTTCAATATTTTCTGCGTGGTTCGGTTCGAGCAATTTGGGTTTTGGCATTCATGATCATCGCGGTGCATCACATACTCACGGATATTCATGAACCCGTATTGATCGCCGTGTTGATACTCCGCGCCATAAATAGAAGGATTCTTAATCTTTTGAATGTCAAAGCTTGCGATTTCAATGGTCTTTTTCGCGATGGGGAGCATTAACTCAATGTGCTTTACCACACGAAGGTGCGAATCGTACTTGTGGTGGATCGAGGGAGCCAGCCACCCTTCTCGTCGACGCCTGTTATCAAAACGGGGCTGACGGTATTGCTTACGCTGGCGTCTCTGACGCCGATTCGTTCTTTTTTTCGTGAGCCGTTCGGACATCTCGCTGAGAAGCACTAATTCACCGCAGAGCACTTCTTTTTTGCCGGTTTTTGCTGAAAATCCAATCACTTCATAGCCAGAATCAATGCCGAGCTCGATCGGTTGCTTGTAGCCGCTTGATCCGTGGAGCAATTGAATGGCAAAGACCGGGTCGTGGCGAAAAATCCGTGCCTTTCCCTGCTTTAACAAGAGTCGAGCCTTGCGCGGTGAAGTTGGCATGAGGGGTTTCCCGTGGTGATTAATCACGAATACCGTTTGACTCATTTTTTTTCATTTTTTCATTTTTTTTTCTATTTCATTGGTTTGCCGGCTAAAATAAAGCCTGCCTCCCGAAAGAGTGGTCCACATCGCCAATATTATCGCGGGTTTCCAGAAAGTTTCCCTTCGGTTGTCAGAAGCACTGTTCCTATCCCTGCAGAACTGTTTAACCCCTGACCGTAGTGTATGGGACTTGTGGAGCATCCCGATGTATCTTAGTACCTATGCATTCCGCGATAACGTAGCCCCGTCAAGT
>JAUXAJ010000367.1 GCA_030620005.1 Promethearchaeota archaeon
CCCTGATACTGTTGGAACAATTACTCCAAGAGCGTTTGGTTAGTTGGTAAGAAAGGTACACGAAGCAATTCCTAAAAATACACGAATAGCTGTCCATTGTCACAATGACTTCGGATTAGCTGTCGCGAACACGATTGCTGGTTTTGAAAATGGTGCCTCTGAAGCTCAAACAACCATATTAGGACTCGGCGAGAGGGCAGGAAACGCTTCTTTCGAAGAAACGGCAATGTCCCTTTACGCATTTTACCAAATACCAATGAATATTAATACCAGAATGATTTTTCCTACTGCTAAAATAGTAGAAAGTTATTGTGGGGGAAAAATCAAGATTGGTCGATTACAACCGTTAATTGGTCAAAATGCCTTTGCTCACGAGGCTGGTATACATGCACATGCCATGATCAAGCACGCTCGTTCTTACGAACCCATTACGCCTGAATTAATTGGGATTAAACGCTCGGATAGCGTTGAGGAAATTATTCGACAATCCATTAAATTAGGGAAGCATACAGGTGGCCACGCACTTAGAGCAAAATTAAAAGATATGGGTGTGCTAACTACGGACAAACAGTTCGGAAAAATATTGAAACGTATTAAAGATTTCGGGGATAAGGGTCACGAAGTGAACGAGGAAGATTTTCTTGCCATAGTTAAGGACATTATGGGCGCACTCCCAGAAGAAGAGCAATATGTGGTTCTTGAGGAATTAACTGTATTAACGGGATCCATCACGCCTATCTCCACCGTGCGGTTAAAAATTCGAAACAATGGAGATACGATAGAAAAAGTAGCATCGTCAGTTGGCGTCGGACCCGTGGACGCGTCTTGTAAGGCAATAGTAAAGTGTTTTGAACCAATGAGCAGGATTAAACTCTTAAATTATAACATTGACGCTGTAACTGGAGGAACTGAAGCACTTGGACACGTAACCATTGAATTGATGGATCTTGAAACCAACCATATCGTAAAAGCAAGCGCAACTCACGAGGACGTAGTGATGGCGTCTGTTCTCTCGCTATTGAAGGGACTCAATCGCATCATGAAGCACAAAAATGTGTGACTATAATTTTTTTTTTTTTTCTATTTCATTGATTTGACTTTTAGATATTAGTTAATAAGATTTTATCTGCTAATATTGTATAAGCCTAAAATTTTAATTCAAAAATTAATTTTTATATAATGAATAATTATTAAAAAAAATTTGAACTTTTAAATAATAAAAAGGGTATTAAAATGAAAAAAATTGTTGGTATACCTGCTAACGGTCCAGAGTTATCAGATTCAATGTCTGAACATTTCGGACATTGTAATTATTTTGTAGGAGTTGAAATAGACGAAAATAGCATCAATAAAGCTTTTTCTTTACAAAATAATGGACACTCTACTTGCATGGAGCCAGTTATTAACATGAAAAATAGAAATGTAACAGATATGATTGTTGGTGGAATAGGTGGACGACCCTTCATGGGATTCTTACAATATGGCATTAATTTATATCAGGGAGTGCAAGGTACTCTTAAAGAAAACGTAGAATTATTGTTAGATGGCAAATTAAAGCCCTTAGGAGGCCCATCTTGTAGAGATCCATCAGGGCAAGCTCATTCTAATTAATTTTTTTATTTTTTTTTTTTTATTAATAGAAGAAGATTCTTACTTAATTTTATCTTTGAAATACTAGTTATTTAACCAAACTAATTATTATTGAACGGAAAAAAAAACAAAATTCTAAACGTCGGGAAATTCCTTGTATTTTGCCTTCTGCCCGCCGCCCATCATTTGTTCTAAGCCTCCCGAAGCTTGGGTCTGAACCTTTAAAAGCCTTTGAATAACCGTGTTAATGCCAAGGCTGCAAAGAAAATACCAAGCAGTGAAGTTGATCCAGCCGTGATATGTCTCGATCTTTATTGGAGTTCCGTACACCTGAGCTGTCCAATCTTCCACTTTGATTGTTGCAGCCATTACATAATCGCTTAAGAAAGGCACATCCCATGGATTCATTGGAGAGCAAGCAATGGGATTCCTACCGAAAAAAGCGTTTAATAGAGAAAAGATAATGATCATAGGGAGGAAGGTTATGCATGTAGGCTTCATTCTGGCAAAACCAATACTTTGTTGGGTCTTTTTCAATATTGTGTCTTTACGTTCCCACCTTTTTCGTTGCTTTCTGTACCGTTCCACGTCAATTTCGGCTAAATTAATAACTTTTTCTTTTAGTTCTCCATGTTCCTTTATTTGTCTTTGTTTTCTTTCAATTTCTTCGGTATCAACAAGCCATCTTGTTAATAATGTACTAATTGTGGCTGTCAATGTAGCTAACATTATGATAAATAACATCGAAGCTGGCGGGTAACTTATCCACTCTAAAAACTCGTTCGTTTCTTGAAAAATCGTTAAAATTGTCATGTGTCTATAAATTTATCATGTTATATTTAATTTAAAATTTCATGTGTAAAAATGAATTTTTGAGAAAAAATTAATACTAATTACCTTTCATAATTGGCTCAAAATTTATTATTCATTTATTACTATGATTTGGGGTTTTCCCGATATAATCTAATTCTTTATAAAATTTAAAACAACGATCCTAAACTAGCCAAAAAATTTTCAGAATCATTTCAAAATTGGTTGGAATCTGTTAGAAATAAACCAAATCTTCAGGTTAAATTTTCTAAGCAAAATCCAACTTGGCTTAAATCAGAAAGAGACGGTAATATGCATTTTGATGGATATGATGAATTTATTCAAATTGCATTTGAATATTATGGAAAACAACATTATAGTTTCAGGTACATGAAAAAAGTATGGTATGCAAATAATAAGGACATGGCTTGAAAGGCTTTTAGTGCTCAGTTCGAGAATTAAAACAACGTTGAAGCAGGCTATTCCTCGTCTTTTTGAAGGTCGGTCACTTATAAAGATGAAACAAATTTATATAGAACATATTATTGAACATTTATTAACAGTTAAGGAAAATGGTAAATATTTAGGTGCATTTAAAATAGTTGTCGAACTAGGTTGGGTTGCTAAAGATGCTCCAAGACAATTCAAACAATCTGCATCTGATAGATTTATGGGTTTTCTTAAAGCTAGATGGGGTTTTAAAAAAATTACAGATGCTAGAAACTTTTTCATTAATCATAATCTAGGGTATCACGAGTATGATTATTTTTACTTATAATATTTTTTTGTTTCATTTTTAACAGTAACTCTTGAATTTTGATTTCTTTATCATTTAATCTATTTAGAAGTTTACATGCTATTGGATCTACTTCGTTTAATACGGGATTCCCATCTAATATAATATAATCAAGGAGACTTAATTTTAATATTGATTTTGGTAACTTTTCTAATTTATTGTTTTTCAAATCGAGATATGAAATTGATTTTAATAATTTTATTGAATCTGGTAAAGTAGTTTAATAATTGTTCTCTAATGATAGAACATCAAGCTTTTTAAAATTTAATATAGTCTCTGGAAACTCTTCTAATAAATTATTGTTTAAATGAATTTGAGTCAAAGAATTTTGTTCGGATATTGAAACAGGCAAGATTTTTATTAAATTATTGCTTAATATTAGAATTTCAAGAGACTTCAGTTCAAATATTGATTCAGGTAGATTTTTTATGAAATTTTTGTTAAAGTTTAATTCTTTTAAGAATTTTAGATTTGATATGCATTTTGGAACTTCAATTAATTTGCAATTAATCATGATTAATCTTTTTAAATATCTTAACTTACATATAATTTCAGGAAATTTAATGACATCTAAATCTTTAATAACAATTTCTTTTATCCCTCTTTCTTCATTAGAGTAATATGCTTTTGTATATTTATCCATAAATTTAACTTGTACAAATTTTTCTTTTAAAATGTTTTTTAACTTTATTA
>JAUXAJ010000348.1 GCA_030620005.1 Promethearchaeota archaeon
TGCTGCTCAAGTACTTTTTGAGACTCATTAATGATCATATTTCGGGCGGCTTCAATGCCATATAATTTTTCAACCTCATGAATATGATTTGAAACTGTTCTTGTGGCATCAACTCCTTCGATTGAGACAACACCCTGAAGATTTGTACCTTCAGTTTTAATAACCCATTCTTCGGTATCATCATCTAACATTAATAAACCTCGTTTAACTCCCCTAATCCCTTTTACAACTTTTTTTAAGATTTTTTCTCGTATTTTTTGAAGGCTCTGTAAGTCTTCTATACCAGGGTCAATTATAACTGAATTTCCATCTCTTTTAATTGTTCCCTTCTTTTTATAACGTTTTAGAATTTCAGGAATTTCATCTATATCAATTCCTTTCCTTTCACAAATTTCAGGGATTAAATTTATTACAATATGCCAGTTCACAAAATTGAGATCTACATCATGAGTTATTTGTTCTATTCTGATTTGCTCAATTCGATTATGGACTTCTATGGCTTTTTCTTCTGATACAGAGTATTCAGGCTCGAGATATATCGTCATTTGGGGAGTACTAGGAAATCTACGCGCATCTACAATCTCAATCAAGCGCGGGAGCCCTTGAGTAACTGAAAACTCTTCCACTCCTGCGTAATGAAAGGTTCGTAGCGTCATTTGAGTCCCAGGTTCGCCAATACTCTGAGCAGCAACGGTTCCGACGGGTTCTGAAGCTTCCACGATAGCGTTATTGAAGTTAACAAAAATTTTATTAAGTAGATATTCTAATTGCTCCTCTTCTAACTCTTCACCTTTTAATTTTTCTCTTATTTTATCAATTAAATCTATAGGTATTCCATCCTCATGTAATTCTTGTAATTTGTCTTCAATTACTTTTTTTGTAACTTTTACCATTTTTTATTCCTCTTATTTTTTTTATCCGATTTGTTCTTTCTTCCATTCTAGAAACGCCTTTGTTATTTTTCCACGCCACATGGCATTTTTACCAGTTTCTTCACTATACTGTTGTTTCAAGGTCTCTTCATCAGTTTTTACATCTTCTTCCTTTTCTGCAGTCGCTTTTTTATCTTGCACCTCTTTTACTGGTGCCTTCTTAGCAGGTTTCTTCTTAGCTGGTGCCTTCTTAGCTGGTGCCTTCTTAGCAGATATTTTCTTAAGTTCTTCTTGAACTTCTTTTATATCAAGTGATTTTGCTTTGAGCAGTAAGACATCTAAATTGACCGCAGCTCCATGGTCCGTATGCATAGCATCTATACCATCATCTCCAAATTTAAATTGTATGATGTTTTTATCAGAGTTCCTTACTGTTCCGTCGTTTTCTACGACGCAATCTTGCAATGCATTTACTAATCTTCTTTGCATATAACCACTTGTAGAGGTTCTTACAGCAGTATCAACCAGTCCTTCACGACCACCCATTGCATGAAAGAAAAACTCCGCTGGTCTTAATCCATTTCGATAGGAAGATGTTACAAATCCACGTGATTTAGGGCTAAGATCGTTTATTTTGAAATGAGGGAGAGTTCTTTGTGTATAACCTCGGTTAATCCTTTCACCTCTGATTGCTTGTTGACCAACAACAGCAGACATCTGCCCTAGATTTAAAATGTTACCTCTCGCTCCCGATTTTGTCATTATAACAGAATGCGCCTCATCTCCTATATAGTGGGCTGCGACTTCTTCCGCTTGTTTACGTGCCTCTGCTAATACTTGTCTGATCCTTAATTCTAAAGTTTCTCTCATTGACCGACCTGGAGCTCTTTTCAGGATATTTGTGTCGTTTTCATTAAATGCCTTAATAAGTCGTTCAGCTTCTTCGTTTGAATCCCTTAGTATTTCTTGAATTTTCTTAATAGCAGCCCCTTTTACAAATACCTCATCTAAGCCCATCGTCATTCCATTTTTTCTGATTATAAACAAAAGCATTTTAGTTGCGTTATCTAGAAATATTCGACCTCTAGCATTACCATGATCTTTAATAATTCTTTGCAATATGCTATTCGATTGCATAGCTCCAAATGAATTTTCATCTATCGTTCCTGCAATCAAAACGCCATTCTTAATCATTACATAGGCATCATAAACACAGTCTAATTCCTTACATTCTTCTCCTTCTTTCATATAGCATTTTTTACAGAATTTTGACTTAACACGTAAATTTAAATCGTCAGGAAAAAGTGTACTAAAAATTTCCTTACCAGAATACATTGGTTCAGGGTCAATTGTTATAGGTTTAAGCTGATCTATTGAAAAATTCGGATTATTTTCAAAAATTCCCCCCATGAAAAGTAATTTTATTGTTTCTTTTTTATTAAAAAGCGCATCTTTGCTAGTGAATTGGAAAACACTGGAAATAAAATCTTGAATTCCTCCTAGAATGGGCGCGCCTAATCGAGGAGATAAAATATGCTCTTGTACTTTTAGAAGTAATTCTGCTTCCGTTCGAGCCTCTTCACTTTGAGGTACGTGTAAATTCATTTCGTCGCCATCGAAATCTGCGTTGTAGGGAGGGCATACTGTTAAATTTAACCTAAAAGTCTTTCCATCCATAATTCTTACTTCATGAGACATAATTGACATTCTATGAAGAGAAGGCTGTCGGTTAAATAAAACTAAATCTCCCTCAGCCAAATGGCGTTCAACTGTAAAACCTGAAGCAATCATATCCGCTATTAATTTTCTATTTTTTACATAGCGAAGATCTATTCTTCTGCGATCATTCCTGATTATATAATTTGCGCCAGGATGTCTATTTGGACCATTTAGTATTAATTGTTTCATTTCTTCAATATTCCAATCATTTACATTGGTCGGAATTGTTAAAATTTTTGCAACATCTTTAGGAACACCAACATCATTAATACTAATATAAGGATTGGGAGATATTACGCTTCTGGCTGAAAAATCGACCCTCTTCCCACTTAAATTACTTCTAAATCTTCCCTCTTTTCCTTTTAATCTTTGTGTTAAAGTTCTTAAAGCTCTACCAGAACGATGTCTCGCGGGAGGAATTCCTGAGACCTGATTATCAAAATAAGTAGTGATATGATACTGTAATAATTCCCATAAATCCTCAACAATTAAGTGTGGGGCCCCAGCATCAATATTTTCCCTTAAACGCTGGTTAATTCGTATAACATCAACTAATTTATGCGTTAAATCGTCCTCAGAACGAATACCACTATCTAATGTAATCGATGGACGAGCACATACGGGAGGGATAGGTAATATTATAAAAATTACCCATTCAAGGCGCGCATTTTCAGGTGAAATTCCTAAAATTCTCAAATCCGTGTCCGTAACCTTTTTGAGACGTTCTAAAATCTCAATTGGTGTTAATCTCCGTGAACCTTTGTTTTCTTCTTCTTCATAAAACGTTGTTGGTTTCTCAATTATTATTTTTTTCTTAGTTGCTCCACAATAAGGACAAACTTTTGTCTTTCTTGCCTTCTTAAAGACAATTTTTGAAAATTCTTCATCGCCCTCGAAAAACATTTTACGATGTTTCGTTTGCTCTTCCCAAAATCGAGTTTTATCCTCTTCAGAAAGCATTAATCTTGAACATTCTGGACATATTGACCTTAAAACTTTTAATACTTTTTTAGCATAACCTACGTGAATAACGGGTCGTGCTAATTCGATGTGTCCGAAGTGGCCCATACAGTTGGATACAAGGTTTCCACATGTTTGACAGCGTTGACCGGGCTCAATTGTCCCTAATCTTTGGTCCATTAATCCTGATGGTATAGGTAAACCATCTTCGTCATATGTGTCTGCAGTAATGATTCGGGCAGCAGACATTTTCCTAATTTCATCAGGACTTAATAAACCGAACTTAATCTTTTCAATTATCTTTGTTCGGCTAAATGTATAACTCATAAAATAAAACCATCCTGTTTAATCATTTCAATATTATTTTCCATCATTATATTTATCGATAGAATATATTTTAGATGAAGATGACACTCTCTTAAACTTTTAAAATTGTGACTACTAAAAAATAAGACAACAAAATCTCCACTGTAAGATTATAAATACATTAAAAAATAAAAAATTTTTGGTTTTCATGTTGTTTGAATTTCAATTTGTTAAATATTTGGCATGAAATAGCTTAATTAAAATATAATGTGTTTACTCCGTCCATTTCAGTTTTGCAGAAAGATATAGACTAATTATACTCGTAAAAGCAAGCTATATGAGTGGTATAAGACCGATACCAAGAATTACTGGCATATATTCATTGTATGAAGATATATATAAATATTCTTAAGTGAATGTATGATCCTTTTTTATTAAATTACAATTGTTATTTTAATTAGAAGAGAGGGAAAAAAATGACTCAAGAAGAAAAATCCATATGTCCCGCATGTGGTAAAACCGTAAAATTTGGTATTAACTTTTGTACAAATTGTGGAGTTAAGTTAAGTGAATTTAATATGGCT
>JAUXAJ010000146.1 GCA_030620005.1 Promethearchaeota archaeon
AGCGCTGGGTCGGACATAAGTGAAGATTTATTAAAAAAATATATAAATCAAATGATTAAAGCTAATGGACCAATTGAATATGACCCTAAAAATGAAACTGTAACTCTAAAAAAGGAGGTTGATATCTAATGGTAAAAGAGATACTTTCGAATCTTGAGCAATTTGAGACCGTAATTGATGGATATTTACAAGTATTAAAGAAAAACAACGACGATATTTATCAAAATTTAAGTGAAATTTGGAAAAACATGCAAGCGGCACAAAAAGAAGACGAAGAATTAACAAAAACAATAGCAGAACAAAATTCAGAATTAACCGAGTTAAGAGGAGAAGAAGAAGGATTAGATAAAACGATTGAAGGACATAAAGAAAAAAAAGGTGGTTTGAACTCAAAAGTAACAGAACTGAAAAACACTCTGGAGACAACTTTAAATGACTTGAAAAAACCCCAATTTGAGCTAGAAGATATTATTTCCAAATTAGAAAACGCAAACAACAAAATAACTGCAAAGGACTCCGAAAAGACACAATTAGATCAGAAAAAGATCGATAATGAAAACAGAGAAGAGAGCTTAAATTTTGAATTCTCAAAAAAAATTGATGAATTAGACAAAAAAATAGAAACATTAAAACAAGAAAATTTTTTCTCTACATTCTTGATCGAAAATTCAGATGAAGATATGCCCGAAGTTGACATAATTGCAGCGATAATGGAAAAAGAAACCAGCAACCTTGACGAATTAAAAAAAATGTTAGACGTGCCGCCAATAATGGCCGTACGAACGATTAAGCAACTTGCAGTTAAAGGAATTATCAAGCTGGACGAAAGAAGTGGGAAGGTTTCAATGCCATGATCTTGAATTTAATAAATTTCTTATAACATGTTTTTAAATTTTAAATTTCTTTTTTTAGATTTTTATTTTACAGAACCTTCATGAATAATATTTTCTAATCTCTTCTATAACTAAATTAACTAAATCATTAACATTTTTTATTGGATAAAAGGTAACCTTATCTAATAACTTTTTAAATCTACTTTTTGGTATTTTTGTAGCGCCGATAAAAAATCCAACAATTTTATGGCCGCTATTTGCCAAATTAATCATCACTTTTTGCGAAGCACCCCAATTATAAATTCCAAAATCAGTTATTATAAAAACAAGAACGGGTCGTTCTGCTTTGGCACATTGAGTTTCAATGGCTTTTATTGGTAATTGAGTACCTCCTCCTTGATATCGCAACAGCACTTGCTCGGCATTTTGGTAATTAGCAGTCCATTGGCACACATCAGCTCGGTTTGAAAAATTTATCACGCTAAACTTAGCACCATTATTAGCAGCATGATGAAGCGAAGCAAATGATGCCACTAACGCTGTATGATATGGACCCATCCTTGAATTTGATTTTTCCGTATAATTCCAGCCCATAGAGCCGGAAGAATCAAGAACGATTAATAAATCAGGAATTTGTTTTTCAATTAAATGCCCAGGACCTTCTTTATAAGCCCATTTTCTAGTTGTCATGTTAGGGATAATTACAGGAGAACATAAAAGCGTTTGGACAATGTCTAAGTCTTCCATGGGATCTCCAATTTTCCATACTTCAGGATAGATAGGAACCTGTCCGCCAGGTTTTTCTTCAAAGATTTTAATCTCTATTAAATTCTTAGCTAGCCCTCGATACCAAGTTGCCAGGGGATTTCCATCAATTAAAATTCCTGCTTGTCCTGCTGGCGCTCCAAATTCAGAATATGGAACGTCTTTAGCAAATTCTTCTGCTTTTCGTCGTAATTCATCGTCGTTGTCTTCTTTCAATTTATCGCAATTTTTACTTTCAAGAGGATTATCCATGATCTCTAACACATCTTCAGGAACCTCTATCATCGCCTGCCCCCTACCAGGAGCTTTTCTTTTTGCTCTCCCTCGACTTAAACTTCCACCACGACCTATTAGAGCGAACGAATTGTTAATCGAATCCTTTAAATAATACGCAACTTTAGACACTTTTTGTTCCCATTTATTATCATCTTCAAAATCGTTTAGGATTACATCAATTACCTTATTTACCATGTAATCCATTTCGTGAAGTGAGTTATCATGCGTTACATCGACGTTCCACATTTTTTCGTAAGCTCGGAATAAAAAGCCTGCAAATTCGCTCAATTTATTGCCATCGAGATTGCTTTTAATGTGCTTGTACGTGTTTTGTAGCTCCCATACCATTAGATCAGGATATTTTCGATATAATTTCATGTCAATTATTAAGTCTGCAAATACATTTACGACGATTGGAGCAAAAACCTGGTTCACTCTTTTCATTGCTGCTCGCAACAGTTTAGCATTAATAATTCCATCATAAGGTATTGTTTGATAATGAGATACTTCGTGCATTGAAATTGCGTGAAAATATTTTATATATTCTTCATCTTCTTTAAATAGGGGCGTATTGGCGAGATTCATTGTTATTTGCCATTTTCTTTCAGGGTCAATGTAGAAGCCTTCTTTATGCGTGTAGTCAAAAACGAAATTTGGCTCGTTTAAAACCAGTTCAACGTAAAATTCTTTACATGTCATTCCCCAAGCTACTCTAGCTAATTCTCTAATTTTTTTCTCCTTTTCCTTGAGATCCTTTTTACGCATCAAACCTTTACTTTTTTTTTTTGGCCTACTTCTTGGTTCAATCATGATCCTTCATTGATCTTGTTGGTCATCTTTTTGCATGTAATCAAGACTTTCAAGAATTCCTCTCAACTTTAAAGCGTCAGAGCCTCCAGAAATTTGAATATTTACAAGAGAATCGTCATTAGTTCCGGTAACATTTACTTCAATTAGTAAATCCTCCGTTCGTATTTGTTTCGTCTGTCTTTGCTTGAAAGCTTCTTTTAATGGCTGGTCTAAATTAGAAAATTCTGAAGCAATGTCTGCCCATACTTCCTTCCAATAAGCGTATTTAAAAACAAAATCAGTAACGGTTTGCTTGTAAAGTTCACGATTACACCAATTAATTAAATCCGATCTATTTGAAACATCTAGATCTTCAATGAGATAATTTCTCATTCCCGCCAAATCGTCAATATTTCCCGTTTTTGTGGCAGCTCTTATTTTTTTCGCAAGTTCACTGTAACTCTTATTGTTGATTGAGTTAACGAATGGAATCAAATCGTATTTAACGATTAAGTCGTTTTTTTGATATCTCTTTAGTTCAGTTAGTTCTGTTGATTTTGCAATACCATTTCTAAAATTGTCGGCAATTAGATAACAGGACTCGCGGTTTTTAAACCTCTTTAAGATTGTTTTTAAAATTTCTTTAGACAGCCCGTATTTATTACCCCAAAAAGGCGATTTTTCTAATTCTCTTTTAACGTACATTACACGGTGTGAAATCACATAAGGCGCGATGATACTAACGATATTAATGTCAATATTATCGATTCCTAATAACCACGCCAATGCCTTAGAATATCTTAAAAGATCCTTAGCAACTCTCACGCTTAATATTGAATCAATTTTATTACATACATTTTGTGCTGTATTAAAATGGCATCCTTGGCATAGGCCTGCACTTGGCTTTAAATCTTCAGTATTTCCCTTATCTATTCTCGCACATAACGTGTATTCTCTAATTATTGCGTGAATATAATTGTTAACATCAGGAGGAAAACTTATTTTGTTCACATAATACCAAATTTCCATGAGTTCTTCTATATTTAAGACTTTTGGAACTTGGACGAGCTCGTCGTAACCTGAATACTTTTCGTCTTTACCTGTTAAAATCAATTGCAAATCGTGGCTTGCCGGCATTGAAATCGGAATAGAAATGCCGAATCTATCTAAAAATGGCTGGGACAAAATTCGTATAATTCATGATTCGAATCATAATTCGAATGTCCCAACATCTTGGGGATTAATTGTAGCGTACAGCGTATATTTATTTATATACATGATAGAATCGTAATATTTTATCTGTCCCTCAGCCAATAAGGATAATAGAATATCTTGAGCATAGGGCGTTAACCGATTCACTTCATCAATAATTTTCCAGAAATTTAAAACGAATTTTTTCCAAACAACTTCTTCCACACCATCTTTCATTAACTTACCTAATTTAAGCGTTCCAACAAGCTTTTCTTCCGTGAGCTGCGGATTTGCCCTTACTATTGCGCCTTCTACTTCATTTAATGACGCCCCTGTGAACATCCTCCCTAATAGCTTTGTAATGGATGTTTTTCCGCCCCCATGCCCACCGATTAAAAGCATTGCCGAGTTAGGTACTATTGCGTTTAATACACATATGGTTAAAATTTCTGGTAATTTTTTTGTCTGAATTTTATTTTCCTCGTCTAAATATTTAATTTCCAAGTTTTTTGAGTGCACGAAAAGTTGATTCGCTTGAATTAAATTGATGATTTTCCAGACTTTCTTTCTTAATTCCTTTTCTTCATTTATTTTTGTCGACACAAGGAGTGTCCTCTACAATTTTATTAAATTAGAAGTATTATTAAATTAGAAGTATTTTTGTTATATATTTCTTTTTTCATGAAATATTTGCATATTAATTTTTATCAATTAAACTCTTTCTGAATTTTCAATAATACCTCAAAAATGAATGGTGCTTTTATTAAATTCCGATTTCCAAATTTTTAAATAAAAAGCGTTTAACTATTATAATGTTATTAAATCATATAACTAATTCATTTAAACTCTTAGTCTATACGATTTATTTACTTGCTAAAATAAAGCATGAAACAAAAATGAATGTTACTGCAGGAGTAAATGAGTTCCTTGATATAGTCCTAGAACATGCTTCAGTTTTGATCGCATTCATGGATCCCCAGTTTAATTACACGAAATTTAACCGTGCGCATGCCGAGGTTAACAATCAAGATGCATCATTCTTTCCTGATAAAAATCATTTTGAATTATGTCCTAATCCAGAGAATGAGGCCATCTTTCAGCGCGTCGTGAAAATAGGAGAACCCGTTGTTGTGAAAGCCAAGCCACGTGGACATCCTGAACACCCTGAGTGTGGAATTTCTTATTGGGATTGGAGCTTGATTCCTGTCAAAGACCACTCAATAATTGGAACTGGATTGGTCCTAACATTACAAAATGTTATTGAACATTTAAAAGTAAAACAAGCATTAAAAGAAAGTGAGGCAAGATGGCGAAAAAAGAAAGTTTAGAAATTGAACATCTCCAAAAGAAGATTGGTGAAGTTAAAGGAATTATCGCAATTACGACCGATATAACCGAAAAAAAACGGGCTGAAATGGCACTACGGAGAAGCGAAGCACAAAAAAGAGCGATTCTCAATGGAATAACATCAAATATCGCATTTGTTAATGAAAATTTGGAAATATTATGGCTAAATAAAGCATGTGGTGATTCGGTTAATAAATCCACAGAAGAAATGATTGGACATAAATGTCACGAATTCTGGGCGGATCCGCAAAAGCCTTGTAAACGGTGTCCAACAATAAAGGCATTCAAAACAAAGAAGACGGAACATACTATCATAATAACACCGGACGGAAGGGTTTGGGATGAGAAAGGCGAACCAGTTTTTGACGATGTAGGAAACCTAATCGGAGTGATTGAAATAGCACATGATATAACTGAAAGAACTCAAGCTGAGGAAGCACTCCAAAAAAGCAGAGTAAGTCTTGCTAATGCTCAACGAATTGCACATCTCGGGAATTGGGATTGGGATATAGTAAAAAATGAATTATATTGGTCCGACGAGATTTATCGCATTGCTAATATAAATAAACAAGAATTTGGGGATTCTTATGAGGCTTTCTTGAATTCTGTTCATCCAGACGATAGAAACTTTGTTCAGAAAAGTGTAGACGACGCTTTATACGAGAATCAACCATATAGCATTGATCACAGAATTCTCTTACCAGATGGTTCAATGCGTTTTGTTCATGAACAAGCAGAAGTTACTTTCGATGAGACCGGTAAAGCCATTCGAATGTCAGGAACAGTTCAAGACATCACAGAGCGTAAACAAATGGAACAAGAATTAAGGAGATTTAATGAAGAGTTAGAACAAATTATTAGAAAAAGGACTAAAGAATTAAAAAAATCCGAAGAAAAATATCAATTGATATTAAATTCGTTGGATGATAATATTTATGTCATTGGCAAAGATTTTAATATGACATTTGCGAACCCTGCTCTAATTAAGTGGCTTAAAAAAATAGGTCATGAGAAAGATTTTATAGGAAAAAATATATTCAAACTTTTTCCATTTTTACAAAAGGATAAGGTTACTGACGAACTTAGGCGAGTATTTAAGAGTGGCAAAATGCTAATTACGGAGGATCGTGTTGAAATTCAAGGTGTAATTTATTTTTCAGAAACACGAAAAATACCAATACTAGTTGACAATGAAGTAAAGAATGTAATAATTATTGTCAGAGATATTACCAAGAAAAAGAAAATAGAACAGAAATTAAAAGAATCCGAAGAAAAATATCGTGTTCTTTATGAGGATGCCCCGAATGCGTATTTTTCGATTGGTCCAGATAAAACGATCAAGAAGTGCAATAATATGGCTTTAAAACTATTGGGTTACGATAATGAAGAAATGATGAAACTGACAGTTTTTAACCTTTATGCTGATACTCCCGATGGAGTAACGAAAGCAAGAATATGTTTTCAGCGGTTCTTGAATGGAGAACAGATACAAGACGAAGAGCTTCAGATGAAACATAAGAATGGCGATCCCATATGGGTAAGCCTATCAGTGAACGCTGTAAAAGACCAAGAAGGAAATGTGATAGAATCAAGAAGCGTGATCATTAATATCACGGAACGCAAGGAAGCCGAACAGAAAATAAAATATCAAGCAATGTTAGTAGATAATGTTTCTGATGCGATTATCTCATCAGACTTAGACTTCAATATTATTAGCTGGAATAAGGCGGCAGAATCGATATATGGGTGGAAAGCAGAGGAAGTGATTGGAAAAAATGTTATGGAAACTATTACGGTTGAATATCCTTATGATGATATTGATAAAGTCCTTAAGCAATTCTCTGAAAAAGGATTCTGGAAAGGAGAAGTTATCCAACCTCGGAAAGATGGTAAAAAAATTAATGTATTATCCTCAGTTTCGATTATTAAAGATTCAACAGGGAATCCCATAGGTGTTGTGGCATTAAACCGTGATATTACCGAGCGCAAGAAAGCAGGAAAAAAATTAAAAGAGTCAGAAGAAAGATATCGTAAAGCCTACGAACAAGCTAATTTTTTCAAGGACTTATTTGTTCACGATATGGCTAATATATTAAACGCACTTCAAATGTCTGCAGACTTACATTTTAAATTTCATGACAAACCTGAAAAGATAAATGAAAGCAATAAGTTAATGGGCATATTTAAGAGTCAACTAGACAACGGAACGAAATTAATTTCTAACGTGCGAACATTGTCCAAATTAGAAGAAAACAAAATCTCATTAAAAGAAATTAATGTATATAATTATATAGAGGAAGCAAAAACATTTACTTTAAATAATTTTCCAGAAAGAAATATTAATATTATTGTTCGGATTCCCGATAAGAACATGGTAGTTCATGCAAATGATTTGTTATTAGAGGTATTTAGAAATCTTTTGAATAATGCCGTGAAATACAACGATAATCCGGTAATTGGAATTATCATTAATGTTTCCAAGGAACAAAAAGAAGGCATGAATTACATGAAACTAGAATTTATTGATAACGGGCAGGGCATATCCAACGATCGGAAACCATATATTTTTAAGAAAGGGCATGAAGAGTATAAAGGTAGTAAGGGCATGGGAATCGGATTATCGCTGGTAACAAAAATCGTAGAAAGTTATGAAGGAAAAATTTGGGTCGAGGATAAAGTCAAGGGAGACCACACTCAGGGGAGTAATTTTATAGTATTACTACTTGATCGTTCAAAAATGATTTGAAAAAAATAGAAATTTCATCAAGTCTATACGGGGGTATTAATCCATTATTCCATAATGATGGAGCATTTTCTCAGAATGTACCAATTGTAATAGAATATTAGATTTTATTAATCTAGGATTTATAAAAGAAAAAAAAGTGTTAACTTTTTAGTATAAAGAGTTTAATTTATCTCCAATTTGAGTAAGGAGGATATTAAACCTTTTTTCTCTTTCCTTGAATCGAGTAGAGTAAATTGAAAACGAAATATTATTTACTTTGTATTAACTCAACGATTTCATCCAATTTATCGATAACAAAATCCGGTGAATATTCCCAATCGTCATAACCATCAGGATATTTATTCATATTTCTTCTTAACAAGCAAACGTGAATATTAGCTCTTTTAGCGGCTAATACATCAACGATCGAATCGCCTATCATGATAGCGTTTGACTTATTTTTGTCGAAATTTAGTCTTTTTAAAATAGAAAGAATACCCCTTGGTGATGGTTTAGCAAGTGATTGATCCTTATCGCTTGAAAGCCCAAAAATCTCGTCAAAACAATTAGTTAAATTGAATTCTTTTGTAATAAATTCAACTATGTAATCGGCTGTATTTGATATTATGGCAGTTTTATTGCTGTTGTTTTCGTTAATTTCCTTCAATATTTTCTTTACATCGTTATAAAGATGCATTTCTTTATTTTTAACGAGAACTTTTCGATATTCGAAATCAATTGCGTCAAAATACCTCCAAAAATTGTCTAAATCAGAAGCACCCCACTTTTTTAAGAGGTTGATGTATTCGTTCCCAGAGAACCAAATCTTAGATCTTTCTTGTAGTTCAGGTATTTTGTTAATTGAACCTTTTTTTAATGCCTCAACTAAAATATTATCAAAATAAAACCTAGGATTTGGAATGTGCAATAAACAATTATCTAAATCAAATAAATAGTAATCAAAATTCATCTATACAAAAAGTAATGAAAAATAATTTTTAAATTATCTTTCAATAATTGTCAATTAGATATTTTTTAGAAATAACCGACGTGACCTAAATTTTTACCTTTTTCATCCAAAGCATATACAAGTCCCATTGATAGAGCAGCCTCATCGTCAATTTCTTTTTCATCGTCAACCCCCTTACTTTTTATATTTTTTAAAGGTCTTGCAACTTTTTTAATAGTTTCTAGCTTTAATTGAAAGACTCCGTTACATTTTTTGCATCTAATGTGGATATACTTTGTTTGTTTTTTGTCGTCTTCTTGTTTTTCTATCTTTAATGGTTCTAACAATTTTTGATCTTCGTTATCACACCCTATCAAAAAACACTGATCTAGGCTAATTTTTTCCATACCTCTTCTTGCTAACGAGATCCAAGCGTAACTCGGTATTTCGAGCCATAAATCTTTATTTTCTTCCATATTTTAAAGAAATTTATATAATTTTTAAGAATTATGATTATATGTTATAGATTTTATACTATTTTTGTTTTGATTTCATTTGTAATTTATTAGTTTCTTCTATATTGATTCGTATTGCTCTTTTCCATTTAAAAAGCTTTCAAAAGATACCTATTCGAACTAAATTTAATAAGTATTTTATTTTTATTTTTTCTATATGATAGTTAAGCTTAATTATCTGCTTTCATTATTTTTGCTTAATAATATATATTTTTTGATAAAAAATGTCTAAAGACGACGAATTATCTAAGGAAACTATTGACCATATTTCAAAACTAGCGTTATTAGATTTATCAGATGAAGAAAAAGAGAAATTAACAAAGCAATTAGGAAATATTCTTTCTTATTTTAAAAAATTAAATGATTTAGATACTAGTGATGTCGAACCTACGACTCACCCAATAGACGGCTTGAAAAATGTTTTTAGAGAAGATATTCCTTGGAAATCGCTTTCTAACGAGGAAGCCCTAAAAAATGCAGAATATAAGGAGAAAGGCTATTTTAAAGCTCCAAGGATATTAAAAGAATGAATGATTAAAAATGTTCTAAGAAAACTATTTTATTCTTTATACATTTTTGTTAACATTCTAATGGCTTCTGCCATATCTTTTAAGGCTTTTTTTTTTTCTTTTAATGGCATGTTATATAAATCATCTTCGGATCTAATGCCAATATCTTGGGTTGAAACCAAGTTCTTATATTTTTTAATTACCAAAAGAGTAATATAAGTCTCATATTCTTCGAAAGTTTCTAAAAGTTCTGGATTGTTTTTAATTTTTTCCCATAATTCTAAAGTTTCGAAAGAACGCATGCCAATATCAATCCTGAACCAACTAATTGGGAATAAAATCTCTCTTTTTACACCCATTTCTATTACCTTAATGTTTTCTTTATCGATATAAAATTCAGGGATAACATCTTCCTTGAACACGATTCTGTCGTTCATGATGTATAGATTGGCTGCATCTTTAGACGTGCAAACGATGCCTGTTGCGAAACCTTTAGCCATCCGTAGTCGATCAGCAATATCCTCTAATCTTGAGCCTTGATAATGTAAACTTCTTTTTTTTGTTCCATGAAATGATATTTTAATCTTCTTCCTTCCTTTATCATCGACAATAATTTGAGGAAATAAGTCCGAATCCCTTGTTTTTTTATGAGCTAACATTAATTTATTAATGAGCTCGTGTTCTAATTTTAATCCGGGTATGACCGTATTTTGATTTAAGAACGCATCTACTTCGAAATCTATAATACCATAAAATAATTTTTTCTCTTTCATGATTTTGCGAATGTCCTTTACAATGGTTTCAATTAAGGCTTCGGGATCTTCGCGAATAGAATCGTACTGTTTTGAAGTAAACGTGTCTATTTGATCCGAAATGCCTTCTTCGTGATAAAATTCAGCCCAACTCATTTCTGTATAAACATTACCTTCAGAGTATAGATCATGTGAAGCGTCAATGCTTACAATAGTTTTACTTCCTCCTAATTCTACACCTTTTTTTGTTCCAATAGCAAGGATTGCTGCTGGAGGGTTATGAAATTCCAAGGTCAAAAAAGAAACACTTTTTTTATGATTTTTATTCTCAATTATTGTTTTTTAATTATATTACACTTTATTATATATAAAAAACTAGCGTATAAATTCTTTTTTTATGGAGGTAGAACGTCCTCTGCGAATGTCAAACCGAAGCTAGAGCATTCGATACTTTATAGTTCGTTGCGAGCGAACAATTCAAAAATCTACTGAAACCATAATCATGACTCTTGAATTGATCGTAAAAGTCATTCACGCGGTATTTTGCACTTCTTAAATCGTGAATATTCTTGATTTTTAACGGCGAATTTAACATCGCCTCTCTGGTAATCGTGTCCTCTTTGAAAAGGTCTAGCAATAATTTTCTTCCCATGTTCCACGCTCCGTTAACGTTGGAATGAATGTAAATTGCTCTTCTTTTTGGCGTTTTTGTTTTTTTAGACTTAAATAGTCCGCGCACATTAAGAATCTTCCTTATATGTCCAATTTTGTAAAAAACCATTATTTCGGACGAACAAATGTTCGTGGCACGAACACGTGAAAATAGACACATGTTTAAAATTTACCTCGTGGAATCATTTCTTTTTAGTATTGTATTTCATGGATAGATTTGAAGATTGTATTAGTTTAAGAAGATTATTTTATGAAAATTAATAAGTGAGGCATTAAATATTTTATCAACAGTCTTTTAAATATATAAATATAAAGAATTTTTAAAATAATAATTTATAAAATAATGCCTTTTAGGTGATAACCAAATCTTTTTTCATTTACTTGTTTTGTAAAAATTTAGATGGATATTACTTAAACTTTTGGATCTGATACATTTTTGTTCGTCGAACTATCATTTTTTGATAAGTTAAGCGCCCCAGCTTCTGGGGAAACATTAAAATAGAAGGTCTCCCCAATATTAATTAAAAGTTAAAAATTGGTAGAATAAAATGACGGTATACCCTGCTTTAGATGATAAAATTCGGATAAATCTTTTTTCTGGTCCTAATAAGCGGAATTCAAAATCTACTTCCCAAATAATGTGCGCTCATATCAGTTCTATTATATGGAATGGATTTAATACCTCAGAACCCGAAAAATACCATAGAATCCAGTGTTCCCAATGCGGGAAACGGTTTGGAAACGATCTTGAAATGATAAAGTTATTACTTTATCAAGAAAAAATTAAAAAGATCCTTTATGAGCTATTCATTTTAAAATATCCGCTCACTGGAATAACAATACGATGGGGAGTTCCTTAAGATAAGTTAAGTAAATTTAAAAAATCATTTATTTTGCAGGTATTTCAACAGAATTCAGAAGTAATTGAACAGAAAATAAAGGCACTTCCAAGAGGAGTCATTTTAGGAGACGAGACATATATGGGTTCTCGGGGTAACTCCAATGTAGAAATCGTATTTATCAACAATGACTATGAAAC
>JAUXAJ010000012.1 GCA_030620005.1 Promethearchaeota archaeon
GTTTTAAGATGAAACACGACTCTAAAGTTGAAGCAAATATTTTCAGGATACTAAAGGAAAAAGAAATTGAGTTTGAAGTAATAGAACATGAAGCTGTCTATACTAGTGAGGTTGCGGCAAAAGTTGCGGGTCACGATATAAATGAAGGTGTAAAATCGATCATAATGAAATCAAAACCCTCTGGTGAATTTGTTCTCGTGTGTTTGCCAGGGGGAAAAAGAGTCGATAGCAAAAGAATGCGAGAAATTACAAGTTCAAGAAGGATTAGGTTTGCAACAGCAGATGAAGTAAAAGAACTAACAGGTTTGACAATTGGTTGCTGCTGTCCCTTTGGATACGATGTAAATATTAGGAGATTTATTGATAAAAGTCTTCACGATAAAAAAGATCTTTATTTTAATCCTGGAAGCCACACCAAGACAGTAAAACTAAAATCTTCTGATTTTAAAAAATTAGTAATAGGCGTTGAGTTTTAAAGAACTTGTAAATCAACGTCGTCAATTGGAGCGTTATTTTCTCTGTAATATTATAGGAACCTCTTCGCCGGCTCCTTTCATTCTTCTTTTTAAAATCTCGGCTAATTCAGCTCTGACCCCTGCGTATTCTGGATCCTTTACAAGATTATTCCTTTCGTGAATGTCGTTCTCAAGGTCGTATAAAAAATCTTCCATGTACGAATCACTATGAGAATTTAAATACCCATTCATATTAGGTGCTCTAACAGAGTACTTCCATTTTTTCGTGCGAATTGCTCTGCCAACGTGAGATTCGCTAATTTGAATAAAGACATCTTGCTGCCAATTTGACGCATTGCCATTAATCAATTCTTGTAGAGGACGGCCTCTCATTTGCTCAGGAATGTCAATACCTGCTGCTCTTAATAATGTAGGTGGAAGATCGATCAAGCTGACAAGTTCTGAAACTCGTTTTCCTCCTTCAAAACCGGGGCCTTTTATTATCAATGGAACATGCACGGTTGCTTCGTGACAAGAACGTTTATATTCGTCATTTCTGGTCCGGAAATGACATCCGTGGTCGCTAGTAAAAAATATAATGGTATTATCAGAGATTTCCAATTCTTCCAGTTTATTTTGAATCCTTTTCGCGTTCATATCAATACTATTGCAACAACCCAGGTAATCTGGAAAATTTTCACGCCAATTACCTCGCGTACCCTCAAGATCTCCTGGCACCTTAAAATCTTTAAATTTTTCCTTGCTTCCAACGGGACCTTCAAACACATTACGATCGTTTTGATGATGTGGTTCAAGGTAAGAGATAAACAGAAAGAACGGTTTTTTTCCTTCGCGAGTATCTAAATAATCTATCGCGAAATCTGTTAAGCAATCAACTCGATATCCTTTAAATTCAACCTTGTTCATGTCACCATCGAAAAGATATCCATCGTATCCATGCGAAGTGAATTCAAGTATATCAGAAGCAAGCCAAAAATCCTTGTAGCCACCCCTTCGTTCAGGAGGAATTGGTTTATTCCTGTACGAAATTTTCTTTCTTTTAACCTCTTTAGAACGCAGAATTGTACTCGCAAGATGCCATTTTCCTATATAACCTACTTCATATCCACTATTAGAAAAATAGTTTGCAATATTCTTGTTAGTAATAGGGAGGGATATCCCATTAATATAACAACCCGTTTCTGTAGCATGCACGCCCGTTTGTAAGCAAGCTCTCGCAGGACCACATACCGGCTGACACGTAAAAGAGCTCTCGAAAAGCACGCCTTCTTCAGCCAATTTATCAAGATTTGGAGTGACATTTATCTCTTTACTATATTCATCGTAGCATCCTAAAGTATCATGTCTCTGCTGGTCAGAAAATATAAAAACAATGTTAGGTTTTTTCATTTTGATTAATAATTGTTGATTTCATTTATTATTTACCTCAATTCTCTTATCAATTCTGAATAGAGTCTTGTTATCATCCCAAAGGAAGGGCCACACATGAGTTTAAAGAATTTGTTTGAGAAATTCCTCATAAGGTTCAAATTATTTCGTGGAAGGATTTTTAGCTTATTATACCCCAAATCAAGATATTCAAGTGCTATAAGGCGATCTAAAGATTTTAGGAGTTTTGGAAAAAAGAGGGGTAATCATTTATAGGTATTTTTTTTCAATTAACCAATAATTTTTTATTATCATGTAGTTCAAATCATGATACCGCACGATACATCGAAGTACGCGGGAGAAGGAAAAAATGTCGATAGTGTCCGCTAAACACATCCCCTTAAGTGGTAACGACTCCATCTAATATAGCAAAGTCTGCTCCTTTTTTGATGTGCATGCCACTGGTTAGCTTGTAGTAACCAATTGCACTACGAGGTAGCCCTGGTTTAACTCCAGTTAATTTTCCACTCTCGATTTTCTCGTATGCGACAAATTCATTTGCAAAAAATTTGCCTGCTTGCGGAGCAGGATCATGAATAATAAGCATATTTTTCTTCTTTTTTTCTTTTTCATCAATGCCAAATCCAACCAAAGTAACCCAGTGCCCCCCGTTCCTATGATATTCGTCCGTCTCGGATTTATATTTGTACCAGCCGATATTAAGCCAGGCTACTGAATTGCCCAATATACCTTGCTTAACCCAGTTCATATCGGGAACCTTCTTCCGTGTTTTAAACTCCTTTGGATGCTTCCCCCATCCCTGATATTCCAAGCGCGAGTACTGATATCCTCGCTTTTTAACGTACTGAGAAACGCCATTAAGCACCCCGCTCACTTTAGTTCCATTCTTTATGCTTGTATTCATATATTTTTTTGAACCTAATATTCGAGCCATCTCTAATTGGGCGGTCTTTTCGTCTGATGCTATAGGAATCAGCTTTGGAAATCCATTCTTTCCAAGCCACATAAATGAATTGGACACGGAAACTGGAGCACAGTATTGCTTGCCACCGTCAGGTAAATTCCCATCTGGATCTGTTTGCGTCAAATCCGGGGTGTTCATTATCTTTTTGGTGAATTTATTAGATTCACTCATCCTTAAAAATCTTCTAATGATTTTTAACTTTTTCAAAAAAATGAACTTCATTATTACAATTATTTGATTTAAATTAATACTTGAAATCAATCAATAAATCTCTTAATCGCTTCATGAAAACTATTATAGATGTTTTTCTGCTTTTCGTAAATGGCGCAAGTTTTATAAACGACGAGATCGCGATTAATTCCCATCTCTCTTAATATTTCTTCAAAATCTTCTACACTTATAGTTTCTGGAAGGTCTTATATTTAGTTTAACCTTCTAATTATTTATAAAATATTGGTAATATTTAGTTATAAGGGTTTGCTTTCTGGAGGGCAATATAAATTAATTACATGAAAAACAAGTATTTCATTTTTTGAACCATCCGCATCAGTGCGACTGGCTAAAGAGCTATTCAAAAGATATACTGCTGACACAATTAAAGATATAAGAGCGAACGAATTTAAAAATTTCAGGAGAAGATTGAGATCTCGTGAAGCTCGCGAAGTTTTTAAGGCGTTTTTCGAGCGTAGAAAACCCGATTTCTCTAAATTTAGTTAAATTTTATTTTTATTTTAAATTTTATTTTAGTTTATCTTTTTATCAATTTGAAAAAAGAAATATTTTTAAACGAACTCGTTTCAATTGTATATTGTAATTTAATAAAAGAATTTAACAAAAGAGGTGAAAAATATGCCTAAAAAAATTATAAGAGTAGACATGAGTAATCTTAAAACCAGTTTTGAAGACTTCCCAGAAGGTTATCAAGCGCTAGGTGGTCGAGGACTCACTTCAACAATAATAGCAAAGGAAGTGCCTCCCATGTGCAATCCTTTAGGACCTCACAATAAAATTGTTCTAGCACCAGGAATAGTTACAGGAACAAGCGCTCCAAGTTCTGGTAGAATTTCTGTTGGTGGTAAATCACCTTTAACTGGAGGGATTAAGGAAGCTAACGCTGGGACCAATTTTGCCCAAAAATTAGCGAGGTTGCGAATAGCAGCCATAATTATAGAAGGTCAAAGCAAGGGAGATGATTATTATCTTCTTAAAGTTACTAATGACGGCTGCGAATTAACCAATGCTAATAAATGGAGTGGAAGAGGGCTTTACGAAGTTTACAAGGAACTTTTTCAAGAATTTGGGGATAAAGTTGGAATTTGCGGGGTTGGAATTGCCGCTGAATTGCGTGGAGCTGCTTCAGGACTTGCCTTTAACGACCCTGAAGGTTTACCAAGCAGATACGCGGGAAGAGGTGGACTTGGCGCCGTGTTGGCATCTAAAGGATTAAAATTCATTATTGTGGATGAAACGGGCGCTCCTGGTGTTGAAATAAAGAACGAAGAAATATTTAAAAAAGGTACCAAGAAACTCTTTGACGCGTTAACCTCACACGATGTTACCAAACCAGGTGGAGCTCTAAACTCTTATGGTACGGCTGTATTAGTCAATATTATAAACGAAGCAGGGGGACTACCCCAGAGAAACTTTTCTAGTGGCCAAGATGATAGATCATCGAATGTATCTGGCGAGAAGAAAGCCGAAGAGGTAAAGAAAAGAGGAGGCACGCGCCCTCACGCTTGCCATTCAGGTTGCGTCATTCAATGTAGTGAGATTTGGACGAAGCCTGATGGAAGTCAACCCGTTGGTGTATTGGAGTACGAATCAATATGGGCTCTTGGTCCAAATTCTGGAATTTATGATCTAGATGAGATCGGAGAACTTAATCGCGCGTGTAACGATTTAGGGCTAGATACGATAGAAGCAGGCGATACGATTGCCGTGGCAATGGAA
This sequence comes from Promethearchaeota archaeon, assembly GCA_030620005.1. The sequence continues at coordinate 4,780 of JAUXAJ010000012.1, forward strand.
GGAGGATTATTGAAATTTGGAGACGGGAAGAAAGCATTGGAAATTTTAGAAGAGATTCGCAAGAAAACGCCTTTAGGAAGAATTATTACTAACGGAACGGAGTTTACGGGAAAAGCATTTGGGGTAACAAGGATTCCTACTGTAAAAGGTCAAGGTTTACCTGCTTATGACCCACGTGCTATTAAGGGTATTGGCGTAACTTATGCTACTACACCAATGGGAGCAGATCACACAGCAGGATACGCAATCGCTCCAGAAATAATGGGCGTGGGAGGAAAAGCCGATCCCCTGGATACTAAGAAGGCAGAGATATCTCGTAACTTACAGGTAGCAACGGCGGCTGTTGATGCAGCAGGGTATTGTCTTTTCATAGCCTTTGCCATCCTTGATATCCCTGAAGGCTTAGAAGGAGTAGTAGAATCACTTAACGGCGTGTTAGGTACAAGTCTGACTGTAGATGACGTAGGTCCAATTGGAATGTCTATCATTAAGACCGAAATGGAATTTAATAAAGCTGCGGGATTTACTTCGTTAGACGATAGACTTCCTGAATTCTTTAACGAAGAAAAACTCCCACCACATAATGTAACTTTTGAAGTTTCTGACGAGGAATTAGACAAGGTTTTCGACTTTTAAGGGTTAACACGAGATGCCCATAACTGTAAAATTGTTTGGCGATTTAAGAAAAAAAATAGGTCGTGAGACCCCAAAGGGGGGCGTTCCGATCACTTTAAATCTAGACAGCAAAGGAATAACGGCAATACGCGATATCCTTGAAAAGCTCGCAATACAAGAAAGCGAAGTTAGCCATATCTTTGTAAGTGGAAAGTATTCTGGACCAGGAAAGAAGGTAAAAAATGGAGAGCGAGTTGGATTATTCCCAAAGAACATGGGATTGCTATATAAATGGTATTTTAACAAGGAAGAAGATGACTGAGAGCAATACTATTACCGTTACTATTAAATTTTTTGCGAACTTAAGAGAATATGGGCCAAAAAAGTCAGAAGAATTGTTTCCTAAGGGGAGTATCATCAAAACAATTCTCGAAAAATACAAGATCCCAAAAGAAGAAAAAAATCTGATAATCATGGTTAATGGAAGACCACACCAAAAAACTAATCGTGTTCTCGCAAATAACGATATCGTTGCTGTTTTCCCTCCTATTGGTGGAGGCTAATCATGCATTGTGAGTACATGCCAATTAACTTTTTTTTTTTTTTGTAAATCTGCTATTTTTGTTTTTTTCTCAAAATGCCTAAATTTTTAAAAAAAAGACATTTTCATATTACTTACAGACCCTCCTTGGCAATTATTAATCGCTTTCTAGAAGGTATAAAGCGGTATGAAGGTAACATTTCGTGTAATTGCTGAATTTTAAAAAAGGAATGTTATATTGCAACTGGGTTGCTGATCCTTCTATAAAAAAATAAAAAAACTTGTTAGACCTAAAAGGAATAATTGCCCCAAAATCTTTATATCTTATTTTTTATTTTTTAAATTCGTCCGGATTTCCCCCAGATTGAAGGTATTCTGCGTATTTTTTCAAACTATCTAATAACATTTCACCCGCCACACCGAGAACGGCTTCTTGTTCGGGTTTATCAAATCCTACTTTTATCGTAACTTCGCATTTGTCGCCCTTTGGCGTCATGAAGTAATCCAACCCAGACATGTAGGTTCCTTCAAATGTTTGAGAAATCTTTTCGTTTTCAACCAATTCCACCGTGTTAGATATGAAATCTCCCACTGTAGATTTAACAGAAAACTTGTTTTCTTCGAGTTCTTCTATATCCTTAACAGTAATATTCCATTTAGGAAAATTTGGCCCATCAGATAAGATCCCATACACAATCTCTACGGGCGCATTAATTTCAGTTTTTTTCTCAGTACTTGGCATTAAATTCGCTTATTGTTAATTTTAAATTGTATAAGAAAGATATAAGATATTTTCTTTTATAATAATTATGAATATGAATAGGAAAAAAATAGAAAAAGAAAAACACCTTTTAAAAGCGTTAAAAGATTGTTATTAATACTAAGGGACACAAGTATTTAGTTTAGATATTAAATAAGAAGAAAAAAAAAATAGGTAATTAACTTGAAAAGCTCGCTTTTAAGATTACAATAATTTCATTGCCAGGTCCATATCATTAAGAGTCAACTTCTTTCTTCCAGCATGTCTTGTCATTTCGAGAGCCTTATTAGTCATGTTTTTAGCAAGTTTTTCTAAAAAAACGATTAAAGCATCTACAGCGTCTCGAGCGACCATTTCAGCACCATTATCCTTCATTAATTTTCGAATTGGGGACCAAGCAAAAATTTTTTTTGCCATATTTTATCATTCCTCCACTTTTAAATTTTTAATAATTTTTATAAAGTTCACATTTTTTAATTTTAACTTTATTAAATAATAATACTTGTTTCAAATATTTAAAGATTACGGTAGATTTTCGAAAAAATGTGTTTGGGTTAATAATTTTATCCGATCGACAAAATTGCGAAGTTATAGAAGAAAGCTCACGAGACATTATTCGGGCTGTTAGCTCTGAGATTTTTACATGAAATCGATCGTTCAAGCTTAACACGCTAATTTACTTGATTGATCAATTAAGATTTTAAGATTACTTTGCTCATTAAACTAATTGGCTTCAATTTTTAGAGTTATTTATAAAAAGTTTTTATTCTTTTGTCTGTCATTTAAATTTATGAATTCTTATCGAATTTTTTATCAAGTTTGCTTGAAATCACGTTAATTATTTAAAATCCCATATTTTTTAGGGCATTAAACTTTTATTAATTCAATGAATATGGAAAAAGATCAAAGAGCATATATTCAGAAAAGGCTTTACTTTTACCATTTTTTAAATGATGGTATAACATTTTTGCTTCCGACAATCATGGCGAGCATGTATATTGAATTCAATCTAACTTGGTTTCAGATGGGCTTAGTATTTGCGATGAATTCTCTTGCGACGGTAATGCTGCAGGTATTTGTTGGTTATTTTACGGATAAACACTTTACAGAAGCATTGATGAAAGTTGGATTAATTTTCTTAGCATTTTCTTCGCTGATGATGATTTTTTCCTTCGACTTCTGGAGTTTATTAATATTTGCCACTCTATCAGGAATCGCCTTAGCATTCCAACATTCAATATCGTATGCTACTACAAGTAGAATGTATAAGAATAATAAAGATATCATGATTGGAAGACAAGGCGCTGCTGGAGATTTAGGCAAGTGTACTGCTGTATTTTCTTCAGCGATATTGGTGATTTTTTTTGCATCGTGGCAATTAGCGTTGTTTTCATGGACGGTTATTGCCTTTTTATCCTTTATTATAATCACCATTAATTTTAAAAGGATCAAATTTCGAGATTATTATCATGAAGAGACTGAAGTTGATAAAATCGTTTTAAATGTTTCTGAAAATAACATGGAGAAGAGCTTAGCTATTTTAATTCTCGCTGCTTTTATTCTTGTTGCCGCTATTTTTACATTAATAATAACAAATCTTCCGACTTATTTAAGAGTTGTAAAAACAGGCTTGGTATCAGAATTATCCGGGCTTTTTTTGGGATTTACACTAATTTTCGGAATTCTTGGGGCATATTTTTCTGGAAGAGTAAAATTAAGATTTGGAATGAGTAATTCGATAATAACAATTAGCGTTTTTTTAATTTTTACAATTATAATTTATTTAATATTAGATTCAAGCAATTTAATGACGAATTTAATCTTTTACGCCGTTCTTGGGTTTTTTCTTTTCATAATTTATCCACAATTATTAGCAGCAATAAATGATTGCTTTCATTCAAAAAAAATAGGTTTTGGATACGGAATAATGTTAAGTTTTGGATGGATTGGGAACTTCATCGGTTCTTTAGTTGGCGGTTTTTTAGCCGATATTTATTCTGCCAATGTATTTTATGTTTTAGGCATTATTATCTTAATAATTATTATCGTGATTCTAGGAATTATCAAAATCAAGCATTCTATATAGAAATTAGAGACAAATTCATAAACGAATATTAAATAATATTAGAATTTTTTAATTACTATAAATATAAAGAAGAAATTAATTTTTCATGAAAAAGATAATAGCTGTACTTAAAGGAGACGCGTGCGGACCAGAAGTGACAGAAGAAGGTCTTAAAATCTTAAGAATAATTTCAGATTATACGGAATTGGAACTTGAATTTCAAGATACTCCTGCGGGTGGTGCCGTTTGGAAGGAATATGGTGAAAGTTTACCTGATAAGACTTTTGATAAAATGAAGAATTCTGACGTTATTTTTAAAGGGCCAATTGGCCTACCGAACCTCCCTCAAGGAGTTGCAGAATCGGCGCTTTTAAGGATTAGACAAGAATTAGATCTGTACATTAATTTAAGACCAATAAAACTATTTAACGCACTGCAAGATAGATGTCCCTTGAAGGATGAGTTTATTGGAGATGGAATAGACATAACTTTCATTAGAGAAAATACCGAAGGAATATACTCAAATATTGGAGGGTTTTTAAAAAATAGTGTCGCTCAAAACACGATGATATTTACGAGGGAAGGCTGCGAACGAATAATAAGATATGCGTACGAGTTTGCGAAAAATGAAAAACATTCAAAAATAACTTCTGTAGACAAAGCAAATATTCTTTTCCCAAGTCAAATGTGGCGCAAGATATTTCACCAAATTGGAACCGAATACCCAGATTTACAAAAAGAAGATGTTTATGTTGATGCGTTTTGCCAATGGTTAATTCGAGCACCGTATTCGTATCAGATTGTTGTTACCGGAAATATATTTGGAGATATAATCAGCGACGAGGCAGCGTTTCTTATTGGAAACTTGGGAATGGGTTCAAGCGGTAACATACATCCCGGCAAGGTTTCGATGTACGAGCCGTTGCACGGTTCAGCCCCAGATATCGCTGGAAAGGGCATAGCAAACCCTATTGGAAGCATTCTTAGCGTTAAAATAATGATGCAAGAATCGTTTAACCAACGTGCGATAGGCATGGAGGTTGAAAAATCCGTTGAAGACATTCTTGAGGAAGGACGCACGATTGATATTAAAAATCCAAAATTAAGAACACTGTCAACAAAAGAAATGGGAGATTTAATAGCAGAAAAATTAAAGAGTCGCTTGAAAAAATAAATTGAACAAATTTAATTAACTGATAGATTCATCATCTTTTTCTTTTTCTAATGCGCTTTTATCGCTTTTATCAACATTATCAATCAATTTACTCATGGAGTTCATTTTTTTTTCTAACAAATCAAATTCTTTCAAAATATTTGATGAGGATACTCTCGCTAGGGTTTTAGGAGAAAGGTATTTAATTTGGCTTAAAACCTTTTTAAAATTATCGTAAATGTTACGCCTATAATCAACTTGCATTGAAAACGATTTTAATGATACATTTCTTTTTTTAATTTGCTCGTTATTTTTCAGAACATTTAATAGATTTAACTGATCTATCTTTTCAGATTCTTTTACTCCGATTAGGAACACGACGTTATTATTAATTGTTTTACTCATTCTGTTCACAATTTCATTCCAAAGGACCTCAATATCGTCGTTATCCTTCGGATTAAAAATGAGAAATACAATATCAGAGTCGGAGATGTTAATATTTTTGTACGTATAATTCTTTATTATTACACCATTCGAATAAGTATATATTTTTTCATCTTTTCCACGCTCTATTTTAGAATATCCTCCCATTTTCAAGACATCAGCCATAATTTGTAAACCTGGATTCCAGAAAGAGTTTTCTGTGATAAAAGTTAATGTTAATTCGCCCTTATCATTTATAATATATTCAATATCGTTTAACAAATCGCTCTTTAAAATGTCTTCTTCTATTTCTGTATTCATGGTTATAACATGATGAATAATAAGGTTAAAAGCTGCATTTATATTGTCTCCACTTAACGCGCTTGTTTCAATGAAAGAAACATTTGAATTTCCCTTCTCGCAAATCTCGTTCGCCAGTAATACTCCTTCTTGATAATTAATTGCGCGTTGATCGAGCTTATCAGATTTATTACCTACAATTATAATCGGAATATCTTCGCCTTCTTTATAGAGTTCAAATTCCCAGAACCATTCTTTAGCATTTTCAAAACTTTTACGATCAGTTAAATCAAATACAATGAAAACTGCTTGAGTTCCACGGTAATAGATTTTTCTAAATCTTTCAAAATATTCTTGTCCTCCTATATCCCATATAGACAAGTTTATCTCGTTTCCAAAAAAGTCATATTCACGCGATAAGATATTTAACCCCAGCGTTGCCCGATAATCCATTGGAAACCTATTTTCTACATATCTTAGAGCAATAGAGGTCTTTCCAACCTCCTTATTTCCGAGGAGAATGACTTTAAGCAAATATTTTTGACCATCCAAGTTCACTTGATATATTTGGTTTTTCAATTTCTCTGAATGTCGTGCTTCATATTCAAAATTTGGGACATCTAATTGAATAGAATCGCCTTCATTAGCATTTAAAATCTGTACAACTTTTTCTGCTAGAAAATAACTATATGGGGTTAATATATCTATTGAAAGTGCTGTATCGATTACGATGCTAAGAATTGTTTTTTCATCTATTTTTAGGAATTGATAGCTATAATCATCGGTAATTATCGATGCCATACCATATTTTTCAAACGTAACAACAGTGAGAATATTTTCCAAAATTGGATTAATTGTTTCTGTTGATATAGAAAGGAGGTCCATGTTAGAATTTTCCCTACACTTTCCAGCAATGATGGATCCTTCTTGATTTGTAACTAATATAGCTTGAATTTCCTTCTTGACATTAATAAAATTGTTTAATAGATTTGTAAACAACTGGCCTTTAAATACTGACATGCGAAATCCTTTTTGGTATAAATATATCGATTTTACATTTCATTTCTCATATAATGATTTAGGTTGCTATTTTATAAAATTATTTCTCTTGGTTATTTTTAAATCGATAAATTCACTCCCTCTCTTTATTAATGAGTCATGATTTCCCATTTGTGCCATTTAACTAAAAATTTCTCTATTTTTCTAAATAATCAATCATTTTTTTTAGCTAATTTTATTAGGTTTAAAAACAAAATATCCTTCAAAATACGACAATTTGGCTTTTAGACTAAAAAAAAAGGTGAAAAAGGTGAAAAGTTCAAATTAATTGATATATTACATTGTTATGTTTACTAAGAAGTGTGGTAGAGATATAAAACTAGACTAATTCTTAAAGATAATAAAGTATTAAAATAATAAAATTAAGATCTATATTAAATTATATAAAAAAAAGCAAAACTTACTTTATTAAATAAGTAATTAAAAAGATCGAGAACAATGCCAAGAATTAAACCAACTGAAGAACAAATGGAGAACGGCCGTTCTTTTCTTAAAGGGGAATTATGGACGCAATGGGGCAAGCTTGACCGAGATCAAAGGAAAAAAATACCTCCTCCTGCATTGCAGAAATCCTACCCAGATAATGCAAAACTAATTGATCTTGTTGATCCTGAAAAGCTTTCAGTTGGGAAAATGCCCTTGATTGAGGCGATAAGAAACAGAAGGAGTCATAGATTCTTCACGGATGAATCTTTTACTTTAGAAGAATTATCATTCTTGTTATGGGCGACCCAAGGTGTTCAATACATCATGGGTGAAGGCCAATCGACTCTGAGAACCGTTCCTTCTGGTGGGGCCCGTCACCCTTTTGAAACCTATCTACATATTCAGGGCGTGATTGGACTTAACCCAGGACTTTACAGATATTTAGCTTTAGAGCATAAGCTTTACATTATCCGAGAAGAATCAGAATATCCGTTTAAAATTGAAAAAACTCTTGTTCCAAGGGCTCCTATTGTGTTTTTCTGGACGACAGTTCCATATCGTACTGAATGGAGGTATAGTCTACTTTCCCATAAACGTATTGCGCAAGATTCTGGCCATCTTTGTCAAAATCTTTATCTTGCGACAGAGGCTATTAGAGCCGGAACATGCGCCGTTGGAGCATTTAATCAAAAAATGATGGATGAGTTTCTCGGTGTAGATGGTAAAGAAGAGTTCTCTATCTATACCGCGCGCGTGGGAAAAATCGATCCGGAAAAAAACAAAAAAGTACTTGTAATAATGAGTGCCCGCTTACACGAGTATAAAGTTAAAGAAGATTAATAATCCTTTCTATTTCATTAGGATTCCATCCTGAAACATCGTAATGTTCGTTTTTTCAATAAGAGCATATCATTTTCGAAATAAAAAAATTAATCGATAACCTCGCTTCGGTCAATATCTCGTATTTTTTCTATTTCTTCCCTCTTTAACTTCTTAATTTTCATATTTTATTTGAATGAGAATTCAAATATGAGTTTAAATGAAAATTAAATTACCTCTTCAGAATTTCTGAGACAATATCTTTTTGAAATTTTATACTTTCAGTCCTATATTAAACACTTAATCCTGAATAAATTTAATTGAATTTAGCATTACTTTTAATTGGTCGTAAATTTCTAATCGATACTCAACTCCAATCTTGAAAAATAGCAGAGAAACCATTTTTTTTTCGAGGTATTCGTTAATATCAAACCCTTCCATTAATTGCGACCAATCAACACCTTCAGACACCCGAATTCCAATCATGATAACTTTATTTTCTTCAATATCGTTTATGATTTTTATAACAATCTCTCTCCATGTAGGATCAATACAGTCCTTTTCTCTAGCGTCAAAAATTAGAAAAACGCCATCTGAGTTCGAAACATCTACATTATCGTATAAATAATTCCTTAAAGTCAAACCTTTCGAAAATTTGTATATTTTTTCGTTGTTTTCGTCTTTTACTTTGGAGATCTCTCCTAGATCCCTTATTTCACTCAATATTTGTAAAGCGGGACTCCAGAACGGACTTTCAGTAATAAAACATAAAGACAATGAATTTTTACTTTCTAGGATTGAATTTATCTCGTTTAAGATATCTTTTAGAAGATGACCTTCCTCCTTATCTTTAATTTTTTGGACATAATTAAAGGAAATCAAAATAAATGCGTCCTCAATGTTTTCCCCCGTTAATGCACTAGTCTCCATGTACGAAATGCGCGTGATTCCTTTTGTAGATAATTCTGTTGCTAACTTTATACCATCTTGATATTCAATTACTCTTTGATCTACTAAATCAGACTTATTTCCAATAATAACAATAGGCAAGTCCTCGTAATTGATAAAGTTAACCAGCTCTTCGTACCAACCATTAACATTGTCGTATGATTCTTTATTAGTCAAATCAAACACTATAAAAGCAGCTTGTGAACCAAGATAATAGGTTTTTCGAAACCTCTTAAAATATTTTTGAGCTCCAATGTCCCAGAGCGAAAATATTATTTCGTTACCGAATAATGGAAATCTATGAGAAAACATATTAATCCCTATTGTTGCGCGATAATCTTTCGTGAATTTTCCTTCTACAAAGCGCCTGAGTATGGAAGTCTTTCCAACTTCGTGGTCTCCAATTATTACAAATTTAAAATGATACTTTCCACCAGAATCCAATCTCATTTGATATATTTGATTTTTTATTAGTTTTGAGCTTTCAGCACTTTTAGAGTCATATTCGAAATTTGGAATGTGAAGTTGAATTAAGTCGTCTTCTTTAGCAGATAGAATTTGTGCCGTTTTTTCAGCTAGAAAATAACCATAAGGTGATAATTGCTCAGTGGAACCCATTTCATCTACTACAAAGCTTAAAGTGGTTAATTCATCAACTGAAATGAATAACAAGCGATACTCATCCGTATCAAACGAGCCTGATCCAAAGTCTTTAAAAGCAAATTCATTTCGAATCCTTTCCAAGATAGGATTAACGATTGATGTTAAAACAGATAGAATTTCAAGGTCAATATCTAATTGCTTTTTTCCAGCAATGACAAGTCCGTCTTTATCAGACACAATTATGGCTTTTACATCTTTTTTGGTCGATAGGAAATTAGTAAATAACTCATTAAAAAGTGCTTCTCTTTTTACTACCAAAAAGGGTTACCTCTCGAATTAGAAAATTTCTTAGGATTTAATTTATTCATTTTGTTTAATTCATAATAGATTAGACACATTTTTAAAAATTAGTATTTAGTATTATTTTTTTTTTACACGGGCGAAACATTGCTTTGTTAAAATTACCTCTTAAACTGTAAATTATTAAAGAATACAACTCATTTATTGCATTATAAACAATAAAAAAAACACATTTTTAATATTATCCATTTAGGTTTTTTTTTAAGAGGATTTTTATATTTTTATTGTTTAAAGTATTCAAATATAGAAAAATTTGAGAAAATTAATAGGAAATAATATAATAGGAGCCAATATAAAGTTATTCTTTGATGTGTTTAATCAGAATACGATATATCCTTAAAAAGATCAACGGAAACGCTATAAAAAATGAAATGCATAATTTGTCACATGGAAATTGGCACTGAAAAGAGTGTTGAATGCCCTAATAACCATTCTACTCACGAGGATTGTTTTAAAGAATGGTTAGTCCATTCAAATCGTTGTCCTTTATGCAGTACAGAATATTCTCAAGAAGTTATTAAAACTTTTCAGAGTTTTTTAGACCAGAAGGATGCAGAAAAAAAAGAAGCGATAATTAATCAAATAAGACTAGAAACTTCGAAAAATATTGAAAATATCGCAGAAAAGATGGTTTTTTTAAAATTTGTGGAAACGATTGAGGAATTGCTGGAAAAAAAAGATTTTGATTTAGCATTAGATCGACTTGAAGCTCATGGTGAGAGGAAATTAATGGACTTTAAGGGACAAAACCTTCTTTTTCTTAAAGGAAAATTGAACTATTTAAGAGGGCGTTATGATTTAGCTATAAATTTTTTATTTAAGCTTGTAAAAGTTCAATTTGACTATCCAGAGGCATTTCTATTTTTAGGTAAATCTTATCAAGAATTAGGTCTCGAAGAAAAAGCAAAATGGGCTTTTACGAGGATTAAAAAACTGTGAAAGATTTTTGCCTTACCATCGCTGGATCGGATCCTTCTTCTGGCGCAGGAATACAAGCTGATATTAGAACTTTTGACAGATGCGGCGTTCACCCGTTTTCTATAATCACTGCGATTACTTATCAAACAGCTACAAAATTTTTTGGTTATTCGGAAATTTCAAAAGAGAATTTAAAAAAGCAATTAGATGCAATATTAAAAACATACCCGGTAAAGTTCGTCAAGATTGGGATGATACCGAGTATTAATTCGTTGAATGTGATTGTAGACCATATTAAATCGTATAAGTTAAATGTAATTTTAGATCCAGTAACGGTTTCTAGCGCTGGAAAAAGATTGGCTGAAAATAATTTGGAATTTTATATTGAGAAAGAATTACTACCAAATATCATTGTTCTAACACCAAATATTCTTGAAGCGCAAATATACTCGGGAATAAATCTCCAAAACTGTACTCGGGAAGATCATGGCGATTTAAAAAGAGCAGCAATCGGGATCTTAAAAAAAATGCATGAAAATGGCGATTTATCAAATCCAGAAAATATTGAGAAAGCTCTAATAATTAAAAGTGCTGGATTGGATAAGAATAAGATTTTTGATTTTATCCTTCTAAATAAAAAAAATGAGGACGGATTCACACAAGAATTTCAGATTTTAGATAAAAGAAAAGTTGATTTTAAAGGAAATATTCACGGTACAGGGTGTGTTTTTTCGTCTGCGTTAGCTGCCTTTCTTGCTAAAGGAAATAGCTTGAAAAATGGAATTAAATTGGCAGAGGAGTTTTTCGACGAGAAATTTCAGAATTTTATTGAATTACCAGACCAGGGGAGGGTCATTGACTTAACTGTGACTGGAGAAAAGTTGAAAGTCATGAATCAAATCAAGGAAATTTACAATTATTTATCAAGGATTAAAAAGTTTAGCAAGCTCATACCAGAAGTAAGATTGAACGTCTCGGGATCGCTTCCTAACGCAACAAATAAACAAGATATTGCGGGAATAGAGGGTAGAATAACGATCATTGGTGGTTTTCCAAAAGCTTCAGGAGACATTAAGTTTGGAGTTTCTGATCATACGGCAAGATTGATCCTTACGGCAAAAGAATTTGATAATTCCATCAATTTTGTAATGAATTTGCGATATAAAGATAAGTATGTTAAGAAGATAAAGGAAAAAACAGATTTATTCCTTCATGAATTCATAAGAGAAACACAACCTGACCAAATTCGGAAAAAAGAGCATTCTACAATGCAGTGGTTAATTAAAGAAAGCGTAAAAAGCACGGGTAGAATTCCTGATATTATTTGGGATAAAGGAGCTTTTAACAAAGAGGCAATGATGAGGTTATTTGGAAAAAGTTCAAAAAATATGCTAAATAAACTAAGTAGCATAAACGAAGCTTTGTTTTAATAAGATATGATGTTAAATCATGAAACTAAAAAAAATCGTAAATTTAATAGAATAAATTCAAATTTCTTACAAGATGTTTTTTGAAGCCTTTTTTTCTAAAGCGTCTTTTAAAATCTTAATTGCGCAAAATTCTCCACACATGGAACAGACATCCTCGTCAGTATCTCCGCTTCTATAATGTATCTCCCTAGCTAATTCGGGATCGATTGAACACTTTATCATTTCTTCCCAATCCAGATTTTTTCGTGCAATATCCATTTTATAATCCCAATTAGACGCTTTTCTACCGTATTTTGCAATATTTACGGCGTGGGCAGCAATTTTCGATGCAATGACCCCCCTTTTAACGTCCTCTTTTTCGGGTAGTGCTAAATGTTCTGAGGGCGTCACGTAACATAGATAGTCGGCACCCGAGAGTCCCGCAATAACACCACCAATTGCGCTAACTATGTGGTCATACCCAGGAGCGATATCAGTAACTAAAGGTCCTAAAACATAAAATGGCGCTCCATTACATAAAGACTTCATTATCTTGATATTTCTTTCAATCTCGTTGGCAGGAATATGTCCTGGACCCTCAACCATTACTTGAACGTTTTGAGCCCATGCTCGCTTGACTAATTTAGAAATTTCAATTAGTTCTTGGATTTGAGCATAATCCGTGGAATCAAATATGCTTCCCGGTCTCATGCCGTCTCCAAGTGAGAGAGTAAAATCGTACTCATTTGCCATGTCCAATAAATAATCGTAATTCTTATTGAATGGGTTTTCCAAATCGTTCTCTAATATCCAAGCTGCCAAAAACGTGCCCCCACGAGAAACCACGCCCATTGTTCTTGGATGTTCTTTCAAGTATTTTATAATTTCCTTTGTTATTCCAACGTGAATTGTAAAAAAATCGACTCCTTCTTTCGCTTGTTCTTCCACTACATTAAACAAGTCATCTTCATCAAAATTAATGATTGCCCCCTTTTTTTCAAGCGCCCTTAATGCTGATTGATATATGGGCACAGTTCCTATAGGAACTTTAATTTCTTCCAAGATTCGTTTTCTAATATTTTTTACGTCAGCTTCCGTCACACCGGTGCTTAGATCCATTACTGTATCGGCACCATATTTTACAGCAACTTTGGCTTTTTCTATTTCAGCGTTAAGATCGCACACTTTTTTCGAACTTCCAATATTTGCGTTGATTTTTACTAGAAGTCCTTCTCCAATCCCTATAGGAAAATCTAAATCTCTTTTATTAGATTTAGGAACAATTATTCTTCCGTTCGCTACGCCTCTTCTTATGAATTCGACATCAACTTCTTCTTTTTTTGCGACAAATTCCATTTCTTTGGTTATTTTTCCATCTTTAGCAAGTTTCATTAGTGTGGACAATTCTTAAGACCTTCAACAAAATTTGTTCTTATTATAACAAATAAACGTGTAAGAAATTATAATTTTTTGGCTTATTATTAATAAATTTGATGAATTTTTATTAATAAAATATTACTTCTTACAGGCTGAAAAAAGTTGTTTAGAGCATATTAGAAAAATTTCATGGGAATAATGGAAAATAATCAAAAATTGGTCTATAAATATTATAAATATTATTTTCGATGCTTTTTATTCGTGTTAAAATATTTATATAAATCTATATTTGGTACGAAGGTTAAAATGAAAAATGAACGATTAACAATGAATCGAGAGGATTGGGAACGATTAAGAGAGTATAGAAAAGCACCATATCGGAAAAGACATTTAGAACTAGGAAAACTAGAAGAGCTATGCAGTCTTAAGAACGAATAAAGCGATATTTAGCATTAGTAAAGTTATTTAACTTGGAAAATTAATCATATCCAATTTTCAATTGTTTTAAAAGTTCAATTAAGGATTCTGTTAATTTGTAATTTTTGAGCACCTCAAAAGGTACAAATTTGGCTTCAAGTGCGTCGTCATCGGCTCTTGGGGGTTGATTAGAGGATCCTTCAACTTGTTCTACAAAGTAATTAATCAACACGTAATGGTATTCAATCTCGCCCATTTCGTCGCGCATTATCTTATCTATTATCCCTGCTAACTTGGTAACTTTTACTTTAAACCCAGTTTCTTCATAGGCTTCCCTTTCGGCAGCCGTTTTAGTTCGTTCCCCAAGGTCTAAATGACCACCGGGAATTGACCAATAACCGGCATCGGGATTATATTTTCTTTTAATTAATAGTAGTTGATTATCTCTTACAAACATTATCCCTACCCCTACATGTGGAAATCGAGGATAGTGTCTTAATTTATAATTCTCAGAAACGTCTTTATTCATCTTTTTGACTTACTTAGATAACTATTTTTATATTATTAATATGGTGAATTATTTATATTTATAATTAAAAAAATTCCCAATATATTAGAGTAAAAATCGTCTGCATGAGCTTGGAAAAAAATAATTTTTAACATTTTAGTAATTATTAAAGTTATCTAATATTGAACTACTCCTTCCTAAAAATATTTAATGTTAAAAAATTAATAAGATTAAAGATAATATTTTTTAAGACGTAGATTGAATTGAGACCATGGTATTGGCCAGAAGGCGGACAACCTCATAGAACAAAGCCTTTTTCTTGGATTATAAAGAATATAATGGCGGCTTCCTGGTGGCCCGATCCTCCTGTTTTTGAAATATATAAAAAAGAAGGAATAATAGTAGTCATTAACTGTTCCGAATTTGATAATCGTCGCGATGTTCCCAAGGAATTCATATATTACAATATTAACGTACCAGATTATGGGATTCCAACAGATTCACAAATGGAAAGATTCCTTGAAATAACTGATAAACACGACTCTAAAGGAGACCCCATCGTTGTACATTGTGTTGCTGGATGTGGTAGAACTGGACAATTAATTGTAGCTTGGGCCGCACATAATGGATATATTCCTAAAAGAATGGATCCGGTTAAATGGATTCGAAATTTAAGGCGATGTTGTCTTGAAACAAATGAACAAATGAATTTTGCTAGAAAAATGGCAAAAAAACATCAAAAAGTCTCAATGTAAGAAGAACTGAACTGCCACACCCTAGAGGGCAACGGATTCCGTAAAAAGCGATTTAAATTCTCTTCTAGTTTAAAACTTGATTCAATTTTAATAAGACGTAGCTATATCTCAATATCCTCGATTCCCATAAACCACATATTAATTTCATTCGCATATACAATTAGTAATATTAAAATAATTAGAAATATGAGGCACGAACTATTTTTGCGGCTGAAAGCTTGTCTTGATCTGATTTATTTTGAGCGGGATTTATATTCTTTAGCTTTTGCATCATAAAGCGCTTTGATCCCTTTTAGAGTTACTATTAACTTTTCATGTAATATTCACCCTCAATAGCGTGAAAAATTTATAATTCATGCTTAGCAATAAATTTAATTAGCAAGATGTTAAGAATACAGGGTATGACGCTGAACCCTAATATATACACGAAAATTACTTGCAAAACTATATCCGCTCCTGGTGCATATATGACTAGTGCCACCAGTGCATCAATCAGGTAATGAGTGATAATGCAGGGTATAAGGCTTTCTGTTTTTACGAATAGATATGCCAAGAATAATCCAATAAAAAAAGCATAAAATATTTTAATTGGCAGTGCCAATATTTCTGAAAGAGACATCTCCATCCAAAAAATATTTATTATGGTTAATCCATACCAAATTCCAAATATTAATGCGTCGTAGATAATTGCCTTCCGCACTGGATATTTCTTTAAAAGAATGGTTAAAATCGCCCCTCGAAAGAAAACTTCCTCCCAAATTCCAGGAGTCAATGCTCCAAGTAGCATGAAAGAGGTAGGTGGGAGTATTTGATTTATATCAAATACATATTTCCCAGTTAGGATTGAACCAAACAGCGTACAGATAAGCACTATAAGAGCACAACCAATCCCTAGTAAGAGATTTCGAGTTGCTGGACAAATTCTGGTCAGGCAAATACTATCTAAATATTGATGGTAGGTTTCGTGTCCGTTTGGAAGATGTAACCAAAAAGATACCACGATGAGCCACAATAAAGCTAAACTTATGAATTGCATGTAGAAATAAAATTCAAGATATATAAAACCAACTAAAAAAAAAGGAATAATTCCCTGAAAGATCATATAGAGTACACAGAGGAGAAATATTGATAACAATGGATATTCAACTAACCTCGAATTAAATCTCACTAAAAAATAACCTTTTTTTTTAAATCTATTATTAACATTATTATTTCTTCCATATATATATATATAAATATTTTACTTTATAACATCATAAACTATTTTTTTTTAATTGATAACAACTTAATTTTTTAGAAGAAGAAGTAAAATTGGAATACAAAATCACGATCACATTAACGATAAATCGAGAGTTTCAATAATCGTCGTAAATTGTTGGAATTTCTCCAAATTTTCTCGAGCGTTTGAAACATGTTGAGAGAACTCCTTCCAAAAACGATGAAAAATAATTGATAAAATCCTATCAATTCTTTCAATTAAAATTTTCATATCAGCTCGTCCTAAAACATAATAAAGGCTTCCTTTTTCTTTGTATATCACGAACCGATCGTTTCCTATAATAACGTTGTTAAGCTGTTGTTGACTGATTTCTAAACTAAAATTTTGTAATGCCATGAGGAATTTTCCTAGAAGATCGTTGTCTATTTTAGTTTCAGGACAATAACTATATAATTCAATTTCATATACCGTGGAAAAAATCCATATCTCCTTTACATCTCCCATTGGGTGGTATGTTTTTGGCTCACGAGTGGAAATTTTTTCAAATTTTTTAGTTAAATCGTTAATTTTTTGCTTGTAATAAACTGTTTTTTCATTGTTATTGAGTTCTGAATAAATACCAACAATCTGATTCAATAATTCTAATTCTTCTTGGACAGGAGTTTTTAAAGAACCGAAAATATCGTGTGCTTTTAAAAGTTCCGACAATCCTTCTTTTTTTTTTCCAATGGCAATTAATGAGCTTGCTAATTGTCGATACATCCAAGCGGTCGTGAATAAGTCTACAAATTTATATTTTTCGATGTTTGTTAAAAAGTCATTAAGTCTTTCGATGTTTTTTTCACGCATTTGTAACTGTTCTTGTTTTTGAATAATTCTTTTAAACAAGTCGATTGTTTTTCTGTAGTTTTCATATTTTTTAGCAATTTTTAAGGCTTTCTCGTAATATTCAAGAAATTTTTCGTTATTTTTTAAAAATTCATTAATATTTCCCATAATCTCATAAATTTGAATTAAAATTTCGTGATCTCTTGATTCAGATAATAAATTCGTAGCTTTTTCAAAATTACTTAAAGCAGCTTCAAAATAAATCTTATAATTTTCAAACTGGTTAATTCCAAATTCTTTTATATTTTTAATTGCAATTCTAAAATTAACATCTCCTATTTCGTATAAAAGTTCAGATTGTTGTTTTTTAATAGTGTCAGATTTTTCCATGTTAACACTGATTTTTAAAGCATTTAAAAGAACTTCAAGAGCCTCATCATATTTTTCAAGATTGATAAGAATTCTTCCTTTAATCGTTAAAATTTGAAATTTGTTGATGAATTTTGCTCTTGCAATGTCAATTTTTTTTAATTTACGAAACGCCGCAAAGTAATTTTCTATCTTGTAAGCGCTAAAACCCTGCATGAAAATACTTATTTCTAGATATTTTTGATTTTGTAATTCCTCAGCTAGTTCTTCTAAACGCTTAAAAGTCTCCATTGCAACTCTATAATTTTTCTTTTGTGTGAACAAGGAGGCTATAATGTAAAGAACTTCCATTATTAAACGCTTATTGTTTTCTTGTTCAAATTTAAGAAGTACCTTCTTTAATGTCTGATAAGCTCGGTCAAGATTTCTTGTTTTAAATAACCGTACGCCTGCTTGAAAGTCTTCTACTGCGGCAGTGTATGAATAATTTTCGCTTATTTCAATATCAGGCTCTTTAAGAGTGATTTCTTGATTAGAAACGAGGATTTTTTTTAATTCTTCGTAAAACATTTCGAGTACATTATTTTTGCCTTTTAAATATTTATCAGATATAGTAATCATGATTTTATCATAAATTTTTAATTCTTCATCCGCAAGGTAATCTGGAACGAGAACAACAACGATAAAAGGTAAAATCTCTTCTTTTTCTTCTGATTTTGTAAGAATATCAAACAAGACTTTTGCTTTTCTGTTAAAACGATTTATTGGTATGGTAACTAACTTTTTCCTAAAAGATTTATGGGAAGAATCTCCAAGAAATTGATAACTTGTAAAAATCTGAGAAGTTAATTTTTCAAGATCACCAACATCTGATTTGGGGTAAACATCAACAATTTCGGGACCAATATCTTCGTTCCAAAGAGCTATAAATGAAGTTAGAGCTTTCATATCTATTCTGTTTTATTCTTTCATTCTATCTATAAATTATATATCAACTTTTTTAATTTTATAAAACATTAAAAATACCGTTTTATTCAAGAGTTTTCAACCCATTTTAAAAATTCATCAAAGCGCCCTACATAACCGTCAAACTTGTTTATATCTTCTAAAAATTCTTTATACCGATTCCAAAATTCGTCGTAAATTCTTTTAAGAGACTCTTGTACCAAATTTTCGGGTATGTTTTTATTAGAGCGCCCTAAAATAAAGATAGGATGGTTTTCTTGTTTAAAAATCGTAAAAACATCAATTCCCGTGTCCATAGATTTTAATTCTTTAGAAGTTAAAGTTTCACAGAAGTACAGAAAAGCAGAGATAAAACCACCGAATAGGTCGGGATTCTGTTTAGTTTCTGGAGCGTAAGAGATAAGGTTTAATCCGTCTTCCGTGCAGATCCAGATTTCTTTCAAGTTTCCTAAAGCACCATATTTTCCCTTTTTTTCTAACTGTAATTCTTGAATTTTTATTTTTAATTGATCATGTTGATCTTGATAATATTGTGCATAATTGTCTTCTTTTAAACTTTCATAAATCTCAATTATATTTCGCAATGTTGTTAGTACATCCTCCACTGGTGTTTCGAACTTATCATAAATGTTCTTAGCAATTAATAACTCTGAAATTGCTTCTTTTGCGCGACCAATTTTGAATAAGGACACTCCTAATTGTCTATGAAATCCGGAGATTGTAAAGAGATCCATGTATGCGTACGAAACCACCTTAGAAAGCATTTCATCAATTTCTTTAACAATATTCTCGTGCATTTCTAATCTTTCTAAAGCCAGGATTATTAAATTGAAAATTATAAACTTACTTACCAAATCATTGGTTAAATCTGTATAATATAATGATTTTCTATAACTATCTATAGATCGCGGCAAATTGTCCATTATATCGTAAATATTACCGATTAATTGATATATGTGTATAAGATTCTCATAATTCGATAATTCTTCCCAAATCTTAATGCTCTCATTGTAATAATCAATTATTTCAAGTAATTTCGAATTTAAAATATCTTGTTCTAAGCTTCCTTTATTCAAGCTATCAATGACCATGATATAACTTGTATTGCCCAGTTCAAGTAACGTTTTCGCTTGCTTTTCTTTATTAATAATCGTTATTTCTAACTTTTTAATTATTTCTAAAGCTTTTAAGAAAAAATTGATAGCTTTATCATTTTGCTTTAATTTTGTTAACACTTGTCCGTATATAAAATAAAAGCGAAATTTGTCTAAAAATTTGATTTTCTTCGATTCTAATTCGCTAAACTTTGTCATGGCAACCGAATAATCCCCAACTTTAAACGCACATAAGCCCTCCATGAATAAAGCGGTCTCACGATATTTTTGATGTTTAAGCTCATTTGAGAGATTTTCTAAAATTTCGAAATATTCCTGGGCAGCGTTGAATTTTTTTAGTTGGGACAAAGCAGAACCGAGAAAAAACGAGGCTTGAAGGATTAAATCTAACTTATTCTCTTTTTGAAATTGCGTGAATGCAGATTTCAATAAAACAAAGGCTTTCTTAAAATTTTTCTTTTTGAATTGATCTACTCCTTTCGCATAATCCAAACCAGCTTCTTTTAGAGAATAATCCCTGTCAATACTAATATCTGCATCCTTAATTTTTTCTTCTAACAAAAATTGTTCGGTAATTTTATCAAAATGTTTTTTCAATAAAGGATTCTTAAGCTCGATGTATTCAATTCCAATATTGTAAATTATATCATCGAATTTTGTTAAATCCTCCTCAGAAATGTAGTCCGGAAACAAAAAAGTAACAATAAAAGGTTGGATCTTCTCCTCGTTATTTGGATTTTTAAACGAATCTAAAAAAACTCTTGCTGTACGATTAATATTTATAAGAGGGAGCTTAAAAAATGCGCGTTCTATTTTTCCTTTTTCATCTTCTTTTGAAAAGAAATTATGATAGGCAAGAAAAATTTGCCGTGTAGTTTGTTCTAAATCAAATTTAGATTTAATCGATCTAGGATAAAATTCTATTATATTTACTCCTGTATTTTTATCCCAACTGGCTATAAAGGCGGAGATTTTCATGATGTAATGAATTGGTCCAAGTGACTTTTTATCTCCAGGAATTTTTTCATGGATTCTTGTAATTCGATTTTTTTCAAAGCATTTATGCCTTCCTTACTTAATTGATTGATTAAAATTTTTAATTCTTCGAATTTGTATAACTCGAGAAGTTTATAATGATAATTACGAGTTCCAGTTTTCATTTCCCCCACATTCCATTTGACAAGTTCACCTTGATCAGCACTAGTCGTATCATGAGGTAAAAGCTTTGGTTCTTCAATGAAATGAATATAATAAAGCGGAATTATATCTTCAATTATTACACCTTTAATTATTTCATAAGTGTTTGTAAAAGGCATTTTAGCCTCAAAAAGGCCTTCTAAATCCCGTGCATGTATATTAGAGTGAGTCTTTACGATTTTCAGCTGATCCTCAAGTAGAAATATTATTGAACGCGAAACTCTTCGTCGTAAATTATAATTAATTTCTACTTTTTCTTTAGGCTGAATGTTCTTTATTTGCCAATTTACCTCAATACCATCTGCTGTAAGAGATTTATCAGGTAATTCCTTAACGGATTGACCATTCAATTCCACATCGACAATTTCAAAATTGTAAGGAATTAGATCGGTAATAATTGCTTCTTCAATTACATCATCAAATGGATTGATTAATCCCGACTGGATGATATAATTTGCTCTGTCATCGTCTTCTGATTTTTGAACATCTATTATTTTTTCGAGCTCAGAAATATCTCCGGAGGCACTAGTTAACAAGACTTTGTTTGTTATTGTGTTTTTAATTTCAACTCGATGTTCGTTAAGGATGGATTCAATTTGTTCCAACGATTCGCTAGCATCTTCGGATAAATCACCTAAAATCTCGTCAATAGAAAATTCTTCAACTAGGGGTAATACATCCTCATCTACTTCGATTATTTCTTCAATTTCTTTTGCTTTTTCTATTAATTTATCGCGTTCTTCAAGAACAAGTAGTTTAGCGGCTTCTTTTTCTTCAAGTTCGGTTTTAACTTGCTCGTATAATTTGGAATATTTCACAATTAATTCATCTTTTGAGAACGCATCGGCGATTTCGATGATTCTTTCACAATTGTTCATAGCCATTAATAAACTACCTTTTTCCCTATTTTGCTTGAATTTCTTTTCAAGCTCTTTCATTTCTTTAGACAATTGCTCTTGAAGTTGCTTGTTTGCAGAAAAATCCTTTTTTAGTTTCTCCCTTAATTCAGAATATTTTTTTACCAAATCTTCTCTGTTTAATGAGCTTGCAATTCGTATTATCCTGATACAAATCCGAGTTGCTTCTTGAATATTTCCTTTTTTTTGATGAATTTCGAATTTTTTCTCTAATTCCTCTAGATTTTCAATGGCTTTTATCTTTTTTTTTACGTCTTCTAATACTTTTCTGTATTTTCTCGTTGTCTCGTATTTTTTAACGCTTCTAGATATTTCAATAATTTTTTCGCAATCAGTTAATACATCCTTAAAATTTCCACTTTCTAAATTTTTGTCGATTCTAATTTCTAATTCTTCCATGTTTTTTAACGCATTTCCATACTTTTCTTTAGCTACCTGTATTTCCTTTATGATCTCTTCTTTAATTTGTGAATATCTATCACTCAATTCTGTTAACTTTAGGGAATTAGCTAATTCGATGATTTTTTCGCAATTTCGTAGCGCTGTTTCATACCTTTCATTTGTTCGATTTAAACTAATATTCTTTTCTAATCTCGAAATTCCTTTTAGTCCTTCAATTTTTTTTGTTACTTCTTCTAAAATCTTCGAATATTTTCTTTTAATATCGATTTTCTTAATAGATTCGGATATATTAATAATTTTCTGACAAATAATTGCGGTTGTTTCAAAATCGCCATTCTCTTTGCTAAGTTTTAATTGTTCTTCTAAATCTGCTATTTTTTCCATCCCTTTTTCATATTTTTCCTTGGTAGCAGAGATTTCTTTTCGTTTTTCAAATAATCGTTTGTTAAACACTTTATCTTCTTCTAAACGAATTAATTCAATCATTTCTTCAATTTTTACCCTGGCTTCATCAAATTTAAATTGCATGACCAATCGATCACTTTCTTTCATGGCATTTTCAATTAGTTCAATAGTTTCTTCGTTAAGTTTTTCCTCCACGAAATAAAATTTATAATCATATCGCTTTTGCTTTCCTTTAATTACTTCACATGAACTTAAAATTATATTCCTATAGGTATTTCTCCAAGTAGAGATGTTTTTTTTAAAACCTGCTTTCTTAATTCTTTCTGTTTCGTCTATTCTCTCGACTTTTTCAACGATTTGCTCCTTAAAAATATCTTTATAATATTTTAAAAGCAAATCCTTTATCTCCTTCTTCCTTCCAAGAAAAACATTCTTATATTTTACGAAAATTTCGTTAATTTCTTCACTCATAGATATTACAACCCTTTTACATTTTTAATTAATCGCTAAATTCCTTTTTATAATCCTCAAATTTATTGATAACCTTTTCAAACACTTCAAGCGTTTCTTTAATGGCACCTTTATTTAAAAGTTCCAATCCGTTATTATTTAATTCAATAATTTTTGATTTAAATTCGTCAAAATTATCCAATACTTCGTGCTTCTTTTCTTCAGCAGCTTCACTCAACTTCTTAATATCTTCGAATATTTGAGTATACTTGCCCAGGATCTCATCATTACCAATAGTTTTTGACACCGTTATAATTTTCTCACAATTTTGTAGGGCAGTTTTGAAATCTTTATTCTTCCTATTTTCTTCGATAATTTTTTCGAGTTTCTTTACTTCTTCAATCAATTTTTCGTATTTCTCTTTTGCAACGATTAGTTCTTTTCTCTTTTCTTCTAATTTCTTCTTATATTCAGGAAAGTCTTGTTCTTTTAATAGCTCTAACATTGAATCTATTTTTGATATTGCGTCTTCAAACTGAAAGCGATCTACTAATTTAGAGCATTCTTCATCTAAATTTTTGATGATTTCTTTAATATCACTTATTTCCCTCTTTATTTCCTCAATAGCCAGCGTGTATTTATCAATGGCCCACTTTATTCCTAACGGTTCAGAGATTTCTATGATTTTCTCGCAGTTTTGTAAGGCGGCATTAACATTCTTGGCCTTGAGATTATTTTTAATTTCAGTTCCCAATCTACTAATTTCGTCATTTATTCTTTTGTATTTCTCTTCAGCGTCAATTAACTCTTTTCTCTTTAAATCTAATTTTTTGTATTCAGGAAGGTTTTCATTCTGTAATAATTCTAAAATTGAATCTATTTTTTTTATAGCATCACGATATTGAAAATTTTCTACTAATTTAGAACATTCTTCGTCTAGAAATTCGATTTTTTCATTCAATTCATTTAATTCTTCCTTTACTTGTTCTAAAATCTTGGAATAATTGTTTAAAACGGTATCATTTCCAATTTTTTCAGAGATCTGAACGATTTTTTCGCAATTAAGCAAAGCGGCGTTTAAATCTCTATTTTCTTGATTCTCCTTGATTAATCCTTCAAGCTTGCTGATTTCTTCATTTATTTTATCAAGTTTTTCCTTGGAGGCCATGTATTCTTTTCTTTTTTCTTTTAGTTCATCCACATATTCTGTAAAATCCTGATTTTTCAACAATTCTAACATTGAATCGATTTTTAAGATTGCTTTATCTATCTGGAAATTTTTTATTAGTTCATTACACTCATCGTATAGCGCATTGATATCATTGAGTGAAATTTCCATTTGTTTCTTGAGCTGTTCTAAGATCTCGGAATATTTATCTTCAACAGCCTTATCTCCAATTGATCCTGACAATTCAATAATTTTTTCGCAATTAAGCAATGCAGTTTTAAGATCATTATCCTTCCGATTTTTTTCAAGTATTCTTTCAAATTTGCGTATTTCTTTTGTAATTTTATTGTATTTTTGTTCAGCTTCAATTAATTCGTTTCTCTTTTCTTCTAATTTTTTCTCACATTCAGGAAGGTCTTGCGTTTTTATATATTTCAACATTGAATCTATAATTACAAGCGCCTCTTTGAAGGAAAAATTATTCATCAATTCTGAGCTGTTAATAAGTGTTCTTTCGACTTCCTTGATAAGATCTGATTTCTTTAAGACTTCCTTTTTTTTCACGCCCGCCGCAAAATCGTTTTCAATTTTGGCCCATTTTTTTATTAAAGCCTCATCGTTTAGTTTAAACAGTAGGCTCCAAGCGTCTTCTATGATATTTCTTGCTGCTTTTCTATTATTAGCTTCTACAAATTTATTAAACTGATATTCTAATTGCACGAGTTCTTTTCTTGCATTTTCTTGTCCAGATGTGAAATCTTGCCATAATTCTTCGTCTTTTGAAATGAAATATTGAGCAGCTGGTATAATTGGTAATTCTTGATAATCTTGATATTTTCTGACAAAATTCTGTACAATTTCTTGCGCTTCATTAATTTTTTTAAGTGCTACCAAGTCATCAAATTCATTCCTGACAGCCTTACTCTCTGCTTTAACTTCTTCAATTGTATATTTTTTATAAGTTCTCCCCAGTAATCTGGCTATATATTCTTCTTGCTCTCTTACTATTTCTTCGAGATCAGCTTCTTCAGCAATACTAATAATATCCTCAGCGATTCTAATTGCTTCATAGACTTCTCCTAATCTTTCGTGATTTCCTTGCGTAATTCTTAGTTCGTCTATTTGTGCTATTACACCTATAATTTTCCTTCTTTCAATGTCTTCAATGCTATCTTTTAAATTTTGTTGGTCTTTTTCAAGAGCCTTATCTTCAATTTTTCGAGCTAATTCAATGATTTCGTCAGATATCCCGTAAGCTTTATTGAATTCCTCTGAATCAATTAAATCGTCTATTTTCTCCTTCAATTTATCAATTTCTGAGAGAACTGGAAGGATTTTTTCCTCCTGTGCTTTGATACGAGCCTCCAATTCTTCTCCCGTGAACTCAAAATTTTCCATGAAATTGAAAGTCTCTGAACCAGATTCAATTGTAATGTTACGCAAGACGCGTAATTCCGGATGATCTTTAGAGAAGAGCTCTCGTGCGTGAGGAATGAAAATCCTCAAGCTTGTTGAGGCATATTGTCCGATCCAAAAAAATAGGTGCTTGTCGCTATAAATACCAAGAATATCATATAAAGTGAATAAATCTAATGGTGACTCTGTTGACACTTCATTGAAAGAACCGGAGTAATTTAATCTGAATATTTTCAGTTTTTCATCAATCATTACATATCAATCGAATTTGTTTTTACATTTATTAATATTTTAATGATTTTATTCTAATAAATGCAAGTTAAACATTAAGTTATAATTTATTCTAATTACTATTACCTTATTTAATAATTTTAAATTTTTGTTATTTTTTTTAAAAAGTAGTTGATACATATATGACTAAAATTTAAATAAAGCTAAATAAGAGTTATTATATCATTTTTATAATATTAAATAGATTATATTTAATTACTACAAAATAAAAAACACATGAAATAGAAATTAGAAATCCCGAAGCGCTCATGCAAAAATCCGATTATTTAAACATGATCAAGGATAATGTACTTGTATTTAACATCAATCTTTCCCCAGAATTTCAAGGAGAAAAATTGGATAATCACCTCAATAATTTTGACGAAAATTCTCTTAAAATAATTGCTGGATGCAACCAATATCTTCTTGAGTATTTCTTAACTATCTCGAAAGGAAAATCTCAAAAAGACATGGAAGAATCACTTAAAAAAATGGAAAAATTATCGTACATGATTGGTCCTACTGGTAATTTGAGTTATTTGGGATCAAATCAAATAGAATACATTTTAACTAAGTTGGATTCGTTAATATTAAATGAGATTTCTGAAGCGAAAATTAGCTTAATTGCAGACGAACAACTAGAGAAAGAATTTGGAGCAGGGCAATACAACGAGTCTACGGCTCTAGAAAATCAGTTGGCAAGCGCAGAATTTTATCTCAAGGAAATGGGTTATAGTCACACCGATATTCAGGCTAAAATAAGAGAAATAAAACTAGAACCTAAAAAATTGGACGAATTATTTAATCTCCCCCCGAAAGAAATATATAGCGTGCCTCCAGAATTAGAAGGAGGAGGAGACGGTTTAGCTCCTTCCAACGCACGGGACAGCGAAATTACTCAAGAGGTGCAAAAAGCCATTTCTCGCCACGTGCAATCAATCCACCACGACTTATCCGAACAGAGAGTAAAGAAAATTAATGAGATAATGGAAAAGATAAAGGCTCACGTGAAAGATGACATGAATGACGAATACGAGAAGGTTTATGTACAGATACATCCTGATAGGTTAAATCGTGCCCTTAAAGTGTTTAAAGAAACTAAAAGGAAATCTAAAAGACAAAAACTGCTTTTAGAATGGTTCTTTACTACACATTTATTAGAGAATATAGAAGTTCGAGTTGAACATTGGCAAACGTCGGCTCGAGCCGATAGAAGTGCTGCTGGTGTTTACACTGCAGGTATTTCCTTTTGCAGATATGATCAAATCGTAAGAGAATTTTCCGATTCCAAGTTTTCGAAGGTTATCAATATTACAAGACGGATACTACAAAAACCTTCTAAAAAAGCAATTCAAAAATTGGGACAAGACCTAGTTGCAGAAACGGGATTCGAAGAACACTTGTATTTCTACCCCGATGATTGATCTAAAGTTAATAGTGTTTATTAAGATATAATTGAGTCTTCTAAGGAATTGATTTTTTTGGTGGAAAAATTATGAAGAAAATGAAAAGGACGGGATAATTTAAGAAAATTAATTATAATTAACCATAATTGTAATAAGATTAGTGAAATCAAGGGATTGGATCATTTAAAAAGTCTTGAAACTCTAATTTTGTTAAAAAATTTTATATTACAACTGGAAGGTGTGAAAAATTTGGAAAGAATAAAAGTCTTATGTCTAACTGAAAATAAAATCAAATTTAAAGACGCTATTCTAGAACATCAAAAAGCACTTAAAAATGCTTATGAAAATACTTTAATATCAGCGGCATTTCTATAATATGGATTACGTTCGATTTTGTCCAAAGAAATATTGAATTTTCAAAATAATGGAGTGGTAAATGAGAAATGATTGATATTAATTGTCCATTGTGTGGGGAAAAAGGAAATGAATCAAAAAGTATTTCAAATCATTTCAAATTAGAACATCCTTGGTTTTACAAAATTATTCAAAAAAGACAATATTATATTGATGTTTGGGGATTTGACCCATTAACTAATGTAACTCAAGTAAAAAAAAGTCAACATGAAGTTTACTATCATGAGATATATAATTCAAAGTATAAATTCGAAGAATCCTACGAATTGAATAATGATCCGATACTTAAGGATGTAGGCGTGAAAATTTTAGCAAGAACCTATGTTGGTGCTAATGGAGTTTTTAATAAGATTGTTTTTACACATGATCAAAGAGAACATTTAGTTAATTGCAATTTATATTCAATCATTAAAAGACCTATTTCACTTTTTGAGAGTTTAGGTAATAGTGTTTTACCTATAGCTGTTATTAGTTTAGAAGATATTGCAGCTCAAAATCCTATACTACCAAGTGATGAATTTGTGTATTTAAAATCTTATATTGCAGGTATTGCAGAATTAGGGTTAGAAAACATTCTATCTGCCAATATGGAGTTTAAGAAAGGTGAAATCCAACTATTTCCTTTTACTTTTCAAGAAAATTTGAGAACAGAAATTGCTATAGCAATTTTTAAAATTAAAGTGGGAAATATTTTCTTTTCAAATATGATTGATAATGTTATTTCTCAAAAGAATTCGTCTAAAATGAAAGGAATCAGATGGTTTTTAAAATTAAAGTGGGGAACATTTGCACTTAGATCAATTGTTTTAAATCCCAAAACTCCGCTAAATGTTCTAATATTTCTTGCAAATAATGGAGATTCACAAGCAAAAAAAGCTTTATCACATAATCCAAAAATTCCTGAAAAATATCTCCAGAATATTGCATATAATTATCCAGATTGGTTTTGGAATGCTAAAAGACAAGATTTCTCCAAAGAATTCATGAATACAATAATTTTAACAAAATTAATCCTTGAAGAAAAAGTTACTGAGAATATTGATGAAACTCAAATTGAAGAACTTATGAAATTTAATAACAGAAAAATTAGAAAATTTATTGCGGGGCATCCAAATACACCACCTAATATTTTAAAAAAACTTGCAATGGTTTCTGATCAACAAGTTTTGAATGTAGTTGTTAATAATCCAAACTCTTCTTCAGATATTTTAATGTTGGCAGATTGGACAAAAACCTTGAAAGAAATTTCTGGAATTATTGGTAAAAAAAAGATCAAAATTCCAACGAACATTCTTCATCAACTTAAAAATTCAATAGATCCCCGCATTAGAGGTATTATTGCTACATTTCCCAAAACCCCAGTGGATATATTAGACTTTCTATCGAAGGATGATCATGATTTCACCAGAGTATCTGTTTCTAATAATAAAAACACAAGCTCAGGTATATTATCTTTATTAAAGAATGATGTAGAAAAGGAAGTGAGAAATGGTGTTGCAGGGAATCCAAATTGTACTTCAGAAATGCTTGAATATCTAGCATATGATATTTCGCCAAAAGTGAGAGAAACTGTTGCTAGGAATCCAGAAACACCCCAAAAATCCCTATCATTTTTGGTTAATGACTATAATAAAAGTACTCGTTGGGAAATCGCTAGAAATTCTAATACTTCACCATCCATATTATATTTTCTCACCAATGATTACGAAAACCATACCCGTGAGGAAGTGGCTAAAAATCCCAATACAAATTTAGATATTCTTGAAATACTTGTGACGGATCCACATTGGATTGTTCGAAGGACAGTTGCGGAGCGGGATGATGTTACATCATCACTTTTATTAACGCTTTCTCAAGATAGTTCATGGACAATCCGAAAAATAGTAGCAAAACACCTAAAAACTCCAATAAAAGCATTAGAAATAGTTGGGTTGAATATCCCTAAAGGACGAGACGCACCTGCAAAAGTACTTGTAGATGATGTTCTCAAGATTTTAGCTGAAAGAGAAGATACTCCCTCTCATGTTCTAGAACACTTAGAAAAGGAAAAAAATCATTATGTTAATGAAATTTTAGCAGGCAATCCACATACTCCAAAGCATGTTTTAGAGAATCTTGTAGAGAGAATGAACACAAAAATTAAAGTTGCCCTTGCAAAAAACCCTAACTCCACACCATACATATTAGGAAAATGTGCAGATTCTTTTGTAGAGCCCAGAAAATCTGTAGCAGGAAACATTCATGCTCCATCAGATTTATTAAATAAATTAGGTGGAGATAAGGAAGAAATTGTTAGAAATGCCGTTGCTAACAACCCCAAAGCACCAGCAGCTGCTCAAAAAAAGGTTAAATTTATTCATGAATTCTTACATGCTAAAAAAGGAAATATCAACAAGAGTACTTTTGAATATCTATTTCGCTTAAGTCATGAATGGATAAGAGAAAAGGTAGCCTCTCATCCAGAAACCCCAATTGAAATACTTGAAAAACTTTCTAAAAATAGAAAGACTGCTGTGCAAAGGGCCGTAGCGAGAAACCCTAAAACTCCAATTACATTATTGAGGGTTATAGCAAAGGATAATTCTTCTTATGTTAGATGTGAAGTAGTGTATAATCCCAACACACCATTAGATTTGTTTGAAACTTTGCTTTTGGATAAAGAACGGGAGGTTCATAGAGCTTTGGCACAAAGTCCTTACACACCCGTAGATATACTTGAAAAAATCTCAAAAAAAAAGAATGTAAAAATACTAAATGCGTTAGCAGAAAATAAAAACGCTCCAAAAACAATTCTTGCGAGGTTATCAAAGCATGAAGATAAATACATTCGAAGAGCTGTTGGTGGGAATGTAAATACTCCCGAAAAAACTCTCGAATTATTGATTGACGATGAAGATAAATATGTAGTTGAAGCAGTTGCAAAAAATCCTGCTATTACTACATCTCATTTTTCACAATTAGTAAGTCTAAAAAAGTATAGTATTTCAGATATAATAGCAAAAAGAACTCAAATTCCTTTAGAAATTCAAGAAAAACTTGCTCAATACGATGATTCGTCAATAAGATTCACTTTAGCAAGAAACTCAAGTGTATCTGAAAAGATTCTTGTAGAACTTTCAAAGGATACAAGTAAATTAGTCAGAGAATATATACTAAAAAATGCTAATGCACCTCTTTCTATTTTAAAACGTCTTGCAGTTGATGAAGAAGTAAGTGTACGAGAAGCAGTTTTAAGTAATCCTAATATTAATCAAGAAATTCTTAAAATCCTAGCACATGACGAAAACTATAGGATTATAGAAAAAGTCTTGAAAAGACCTAATAATAGTATAGAAATCTATAACATTCTATCCTCCAATGATAATTACAATTTTCGTATCAAAGTAGCTAAAAATCTAAATACACCTTTATCAATACTAGAATCCCTTTCCAAAGATAAAAATTCCAACGTAAGAAAGGCATTAATTCAAAATCCTAATACACCGCTTACAGTCTTAGAATCACTTGCTAAAGATGAAGATGAATCTGTTAGATTGGAATTGGTAGGTATAAATGATTTATCAATAGATATAATAAAAATACTACTTGACGATTGTGATTTAGAAATTAAATATACTGCTAAAAAAAGAATGGAAGACTGGACCGAGAAAACCAAATAATCTTTAAAAAGGAAGGGATTTAACGTTTTATTCTTCGGAAATCTTCCCAATATCCTCCACGTCCCCTGTTTCTTCTTCTGTTTCCTTAATTTTCTTCGATCCCATAGCCAGCACTCATTGAAGTTGGATTTATTGCCCATTGCAATAAAGCATCTAATATAATTATGTCTTTATTGTATTTTTTAATAAATTCAATAATAATCTTTTCGGCCATTTTCATCAATTGTTTTCTTTTTCAATTATATTTACTGATTCGTATAATTATTTAAATTTTTATAAAAAGAAGTCAAACACGCCACGTCGAGAAAATCTTATCAGGTTAATTCAGCTATTTCCGAAGGAAATTCGTGGATTGCATTCAAAATATTTTCGATAATACCGTAATGCTCTGCAATAGATATGTATCCTATTCTTAAATAGAATACCTCGCACATATAAAATGCGGAGATAAAAATAAATGAGGCAATTACAATGTATGAGATTACAAGTATATCCATAGCTACGGTATTTCTTAGAATATCTAGAAAAAAATTTTGATTTGTAATGGGAGGATTTGATTTGTTTTGTAATGGGAGGATTTGGAAAAGTTCTATCATTAACATGAAGGATTAATTGCCACAAAATTTATTTTTATTTATTGAATGCCTTGAAAGAAAAGTTTTTAAGAATAATTTCAAATTTAATATTTAGTTCTAATTTATTAAGGGAAAATGTTGAGTGATATTGAGGCGCTAAAGAAACCAAATAGATGGAAGAAACTTAAACGAGGGGTAAAGAAAGGTTTTAAAACAATACTCCTTACTTTGGATGATAAGATTATTACTTCTTAATGAATTTTAAGGATTTTAATTTTAGTCATCTATAAATTTGCAGTCCTTTATTTTGTAAACTATTGGGAATGTCTATGATATTTTTATTTAAAGTCACATTTAAAACATTGAGAAATTTTAAAGAACTTATAGATTCAGGTAAGATTTCGAGTTTGTTGCCTCGTAAATTAAGTTCTTCCAATGAAAAAAGAGAACTAATCCATTCAGGAAGTTTAGTAATGTCGTTCCAACTTAAATCTAGCT
>JAUXAJ010000343.1 GCA_030620005.1 Promethearchaeota archaeon
TTCTTTATATTGCTTTTCCGTCTTGTACTTGTAAGACTTGAGTGCTTCCTTATCGTCTTTTAACCTTTCATGGATCTCTTTTCTTTCCGAGAGCATTTGGTTAAAGATGAAACGACAGCATCCGATTGTCTTGTTAATCTGCATTCGTTGCGTCTTGTTCGGGTATATCCGAACATTAATAGCTTTAATCATTTTATAGTATTATAGAGGTTACCATCGTTAAAATGGTTTACAGTGCGATGGTTTAGTGATTTTTTTTGTAAAAAAAAAAATAAGACTCAATTCATCTCCACGCTAAAGCTTGGAGTTTTCTTGAGTGATCATGATAAAATTTATTTTTAAAGATTATTTTTACTATTTATTCTATAATTTGATTAATTAACAAAACATAGGTAAGGTAGAAAATGGCAAAGATAGAATGTCCTTCTTGCTTTTTTGAGTTTGAGTTGGATGTTGGTACCATCGAAGGCGAGGTAATTCCATGCCCAGATTGTGGGGTAGATCTAGAAATCACTAAAATTGAAGGAGAAATCGCTACTGTTGAAGTGGCAGAGATGACTGACGAAGATTGGGGAGAATAAATACACTTAAGCTTTATTTTTCCAATTAAATTTCTCATTTTTAATATGTTATTAAAAAAACTTAATTTATTTTTGAATTCCCTTTTTCTATATTCGTTTTAATTCTTTTAAAATAGTTTCAGCGAGTTTTTTTCCAACTACTTGAGTAATATCTTCTAAAGGAGCTTTTTTAATCCCATCTACGCTTCCAAAACGATTTAACAATTTATTTCTCGTAGCTGGACCGACACCCTTTATGTCATCTAAAACTGAACCAGTTACTTTCTTTATTCTTTGTTTTTTATGTAATCTCACAGCAAATCTATGTGCTTCGTCTCTGACTCTCTGAAATAATTTCAATAAATGGGAGCTTTTAGGTAATAGGATTGGTTCCTTCCTTCCAGGAACGTGTATCTTTTCCAGTTTTTTTGCCAACCCTATTATTGGAATTCGTTCAATACCCAATTCTTTTAGGATCGAAAGACCCGCGTTTAATTGTCCCTTACCACCATCAACTAAGATTAAATCAGGTAACTCTAAATTTTTTTCTAATAAATAAGAATACCTTCTCTTCAGAACCTCTTTCATCATTGCCACGTCATCGGGAGTTGATTTGGTACGGATTTTAAAATGCCGATAATATTTAGTGAAAGGTCGACCTTCAAGAAAAAATACCATTGAACCCGTTGCATCAGTGCCTTCTATGTTTGATACGTCAAAACCCTCTATGATTCTTGGTTCACGCGGGAGGTTTAGAAGTTCTTTTGCTTCATTTAGAATTAATTTTATCTGGTCATTTTCTTTTTGTTTAATTTCTTCCATTTGGATTTGTTGAGTTACCATGACCTTAGCGTTCTTATTTGCAATGCGCATCAATCCAATCTCATCATCTGTAGGTGTTCTAATTTGGATTTCTTCTTTTGCATCTTGTAGTATTTCTTTTAAGATATAAATCCCTTTATATAATACTGGAACTATTATAGTATCTGGTAAATTGAATTTCGTGTCTTGATAATACTGTTCTAAAACAGAAGAGAGTAGTTTGTTTTCGAGAATAAGTTTGTCTTTTAAGTCGAAATTAAATGGACTCTTATTTATTATTTTTCCTTCTCGAATGTGGATAATGACAATTGCGGCGTAGATTTTATCTTTATGGTAACCAATAATATCCTTGTTTACTTCATGGTCTAGTAGAACATGTTGACTTGATGTCGAACGCTTTATGGCCTCGAGTTTGTCTCTCCAATATGCCGCTAATTCAAACTCCTGTCTTTCGGCGGCGTTTTCCATTTTTCCTTTAATTTGACACTTTAATTGTTCAGTTTCGCCTTTTAAAAACAATTCAATTTTTTTAACATTTTCAAGATAATCCTCCTTACTTATGGCTTTAATGCAAGGACCAGGACAGAGTTTTATTTGGTAATTTATGCAAGGTCTTTCCTTTTCTCTCGTTTTTTTTCTGCAAGAACAATAAGGAAATATTTTTCTTAAATCTCTTAATATTCTTTGAATCTCTTTTTTATCGGTATATGGTCCTAAAAATAGATTTTCTTGAGAGTACCATTGGGGATTTCT
Organism: Promethearchaeota archaeon; assembly: GCA_030620005.1. The sequence continues at coordinate 2,136 of JAUXAJ010000343.1, forward strand.
AAGCACTCGAATTCTTGGGAAATCTTCTGAGTAGAAAATTGATATCCAAGGATAAGATTTAGAATCCCGCATGATAACATTGAAGCGAGGGAGATATTTTTTAATTTGTATATTTTCGAGTATGGAAGCTTCTTTCTCGTTTTCTGTCACTATATATTCAATCGAATCAATTCTTTTAACTAAGTCTTTTATTTTTTCTTCATAGTAGGGGTCATTATAGCTTGTCTTGACAAAATATTGCGAGACTCTTTTTTTAAGAATGCGAGCTTTTCCCACGTAAATTATCTGATCGTTTTTATCTTTGAATAAATAAACGCCAGGTTCATTAGGCAGGGTTTTTCGCTGTAAATCCAAATTAGACATTTTTTATATTAAATGGTTGGATTAATTCTTCTATTAATTTAGAAGGATTGAGTTATAATCTTAAATAATTTCTATAATACTTTTATAATTTAAAAGATTAATAGTTAATTGTTATAGCCAGAACTTTGCTGAAATTAGAACGTGTAAGATTGAATTTAAGCGTAAATAATATTTTAAAAATAACAAGAATAACAAGATAGGAAAACCTAAAACAGGAACTGTATTTGAACATGACTAAAAAGATAAGAATATGTCCAAAATGTAAAAAACCAATACTAAGAAGCGCTACAAATGTGAGTGGTTGGCTTGCCCCTGCTATGTACGAATGTCGTGAATGTAATTATGTGGGGAGTCTTTATCTTGAAATAGATCCGGACGATTTTGTTTTAAACGAAGAAGATGAATTTTATGGGGAAGAAGATTTATAATCAAAAAGCTCAAATTTTATAAAATCTAACTTCTATTATCTTTAAGAATTAATATCAAGAGGATTTTTCCTAATGGAACAACTATTAAAAGATGCCGAAAGAATAAAATCTCTGGAAATTCAAGGTGCCACGAATGTGGCGTTAAATGCCATTCATTTTTTAAGTGATTACGCTAAAAGATTAGGAAGTTGCGAATCTACAGAAAATTGGCTTGATAAACTAAAGGAAGCAAGAGAAATATTGATTAATACTCGGTCCACAGAACCTGCCATGAGGAACGGATTGAATTACATAATCACGAAACTTGAGAAAAAATTAAATTCGGGTTGTGAAGATAATATTGTTGAGCTTATTGAATCGTATAAAAACGAATACAAAAAGTTGATCTATGATTCTAAAAAAAAGATTGCAGAAATCGGTTCCAGGCGAATTCCAGACATTAAAGGAGGAAAGCCCTTCGTTGTAATGACTCATTGTCACTCTAGCTTGGTTACTAGTATCCTATTGGAAGCAAAAAGGCAAGGTAAAGACAATTTCATGGTCATAAATACAGAAACACAGCCTAGATTGCAAGGTAGGAAGACTGCAAGAGAACTTTTAAATGCTGGTATTAAAGTAATTCACATAATTGACAGCGCCATGAGGTGGGCAGTTAATCACTATAAAGTTAACATGATTTTAATAGGGGCAGATTCAGTGACTTCAGAAGGAACTGTTCTTAATAAAATTGGTTCGAGATTATTAGCATTAGTTGCCCATGAAGAACACGTACCATTATATGTTTGCACTCCCCTGTTAAAATATAATCCTCAAACATCTTTTGGAATTTTAGAAGAAATTGAGATGAGAGATCCTTCTGAAATATGGAAGGATGCCCCTGAAAATATTGAAATTAAAAACCCTGCGTTCGAAACGGTCTCACGGCGCTATATTGATGGGATAATAACAGAAGCAGGGATTTTTGTATCGAGTCACGTTCACCAGGTTTTTTCGAAGCTATATCCAGAATTGCTCGAGTGATTTTAGAAGAAGACCATCACTTTAAGATATTTGGATTATTTTTTTTTAAATCTGATTTTAAAGACGGATATTTCTCAATAGCGGTGTTGATATCAACGGGCAACGGAGGATTACCTTTTTCTTTCCCTAAAGCGTAATATGGTCGATTATCCGGTTCAACGACGATTTTGGATTCCTTAGTTAGTGTTTTTAACCACTCGATATAGGTTTCGCGATCCCATTTACGAAAAGCTAGTAATGTCTCAAAATGTTTACCAATACATTCCAATTTTTTTTTTCCATTTAAAATCGCATCCCTTGCCTGAACTAACGATTTGGCACCACCGAATGTGCCTAAATCGTGTGCGTGTGTGCCCCCTCCTGCCTGAAAGATCATATTTTTGTTAGGATCATCCCCCACGGGATTCATGATTCGAGCAACATCCCACATGACCGTTGATTTTAAACCTCCAGAACAGATAGGACGCATCGTGTTTAAATTTCCCAAGGGTCGGGTGCAAGCTTCAAGATTTTCTAACACGGTCCTAAAAGTTGCCTCCATCTTGCCCTTAGGAGCCCCAATATGAAATTGATCTATACCAGCTAATCTAGCTATTAAAGTCCAGACTTTCATCGATATTCCGTGTCTAAAAAAATATTTTTTTCCATCAATAATTACTTCTGGGAATAAAGTTTGAGCACCGTGACCTGCTCGATGACCGTGTAGAATCATTTCAGGAAATTTTTTTCTAATTGTTTGTACCGATGTCATTCCAG
>JAUXAJ010000075.1 GCA_030620005.1 Promethearchaeota archaeon
GGGAAATGAATTCTACCGATGGAATAGCGGGAAGTTAAGCCTTTGGAGAAAGTGTAAGACTCGGCACGATTCCCGAATCTTGTCGAGCTGTTTTCGGTGAATTAGGAATCCACTTGCTTTATTTAGCTAGTGGTAGTTCAAGGTCATTGAACTTGAATAATGAGATGTAATTTATTATTCTTTTTTTTTCAATTTTCACTTCTATTAAATTATAATCTCTAAAACCCAATCCAATTTCTTCTGCTGCTTCCAACTGAAGTTCCCAAATTTTTGATATTTTTCCTTCTCGATTCAAATTCATTTCTCCCGAATCAAATCGAGGAGTATATGAAAACCATTCGCATTTTCCATTCTTCAAGGGCAAATCTTCGATTTCACTTAGAATCGAATGGGGGCTCATTAACGATAAATGTGCGAGATCGATGCACGCTTGATCTAATGCTACGGGATCTGAAGATGACAAAACCCCAATATCTGGTATGAAAGGCGTGTCGCTACCTCCCGTGCAATCGCATTGATACACTATATCAATTGCGTAATTAACGTAAAAAATTTTGTCTTTACCGAAAAAATCAACAACGCCTTTAGCACTATCTACCATTTGGATAACAAATTCTTCACCTGTAGAGCTTCCCATGTCAATGACTTCGTTCTTACACATGGAACTACAAATGTAGCAATATCTACATTTATCCCAGTCTTTTGTTAAATTTTTGTCATCTTTTTTTAGTGCTCCAGTTGGACAAGTTTTAACGCATGCATCGCAATCCATTGCTGAACATTTATCAAAATCGTACGAAAATGTCTTTCCAACGTGAGCTTGCGTTTTCCCACCCTTAGAAATGCATCCAATTCCGAGATTTTTTATGGCTCCTCCGAAGCCACTACCTCCATGCCCTTTAAAATGAGTTGCTAACACCATGTAGTCGAACTCGTTGAGTCTACCCGCAATTAAGACTTCTTTAAATCTCTTTCCGTTTATTTCTTGTATTTCGTAATCCAGCCCTTCTGGCCCATCTAGCATTAAAATCTTTGCTCCCATTGTCTCGTCAGTATAACCGTGCTTTAAAGCAATTTCTAAATACTCTTTTTCCGTTGTTCGACCACTATATTCAGTGTGAACTCCTGTGAGTTCTTCAGGTGCACCCCATCCACACGACTCTGCTACAAAAGGAATTGCCCCTAATTCTTTAACATAGTCGCATAAAAATCTGATGTAGCTCGGGCGTAAATATCTGACATTTTCCTCGGCCCCAAAATGCGTTTTTATAATTATTTTTTCATTTTTCTTAATCTTATTTTTAATTCCTAATTTTTCCAAGGCTAAAGGACCTTTTACTTTAGACATTGATTCTTCACGAGTATTAGTCCTTGCGGTAAAAAAATAAACGTCTGAATTCAAATGCATTCACTCTTTCCACGTTTAATTTACATAAAATATGAGATATATGATATAAGAGACTAATTATTTAATTAATTTTTTAAATTTTCAAAATTCTAACTAACTAAAAAAACAGGAATTATTATCAATTCATCCATTCAATTGAATAAAAGGACAAATATTTAACTTGTGATTTCTTCTATAATTAAAAGGAAGTAAATAATAAACTCTAAAAAAGGTTGAGTAATGGCTCGTTGTCCCGAATGTGGCGGATTTTTAAAGTGGGTTCCAGCTATAAGACAATTAGCATGCCAGTCTTGTGGACTTTCCTTGACACGCAACGAATTAGATAACTATTGGAAAAAAATCCGCAATGAAAACTATAATGAAACCGATGCCTTAACGAAGTCGAAGAATCGTAGAAAGGAATGGCTAGATTGGTATTCAAAAAGTAAGGAAGAGAAAGAAAGATACTAAAAAAATTCTCTAAATTCACTAAAAATGTCTTTTGTAAAGTTTTAAAATGGAAAAGAAATCCACTTCTCTTTAGGAAGAGGTTAAGAACGAGAAATCATTAAATCATCACACTTATCCCTATGTCTTCAAAATTACCAGAAAATATTGATCTGCGAGAATCAAAAGTGGTAACCATTCCATTATTAGAAATATTTGTTAGGATTTTATTTTTTTGAATTGAATGTGCTTTTACTATTTTATTGGAACAATTAGAAGGATCTGGAAAGACACATCCTTTAAATCTACACTTTCTAGATAATTTTGAATAATGTTTACTCCATTCGATTCTATCATTTAAAGGCATATAAGATCACTATTTTTAAATTTTCTAATAATTCTTGGATAAACCTTTCGCTCCACAAGATTTTAAAATTAGCCCAGTTAAAACAGATTTGCAAGTAAAATCTCAAACAGAGATGCATGAATATAAAGATTAAACTCTCGGTTGTTATAAATAATCGTATTAAATAAAAATAAAAAATAAAATTAATAAATACATTTTTCATTTAATTTCTATTACTTTTTTTTCTTCTTTTTCAGCAGATTTTTTCGGTACTATTAAGATCAGGACTCCGTTTTCAAAGCTGGCCTTAATTGTTTCCTTGTTAATATCTTCAGGCAAGATAAAGGACCTATAAAAACTAGTAGCCCTATACTCCCTCCTTATGAATTCGCCAGGGGGTTCTTCCTTTTTTTCTTTCTTTTCTTTATCTTTCTTTTCTTTATCTTTTTCTTTTTTTTCCTTTTTCTTGTCCTTATGGTTTATTATTTTATCCCCCTTTATTTCTAAAGTTCCTTCTTGGAACATTATTTCAACATTTCTTTTATTTAATCCCGGTAATTCAACAAATAGGGTATATTGTTTTTCGTTTTCAGTAACATTAACCAATGGAGTTCTGTAGAATGGCTCGTTTTCTATTAAATCCAATGAGTCAGTGGGTCTTATTTTGAAAGCCCCCCAAACGGAATCGTCCACGGGTTGATCTTCAGATTGGCATAGGGGAAATGGTTTTTTTCTTTTAAGCGTTATTTCTTCTTCCTTTTCTGCAATATCTATAATTTCTTCTTTTTCTTCTTTAATATCAATCTTCTCTTCGCCTTCTTCTTCAACCTCTTTTTCATCTCCCACATCTTCCCCTTCTACACCTTCAGTCTCTTCGTCGTTATCTAATTCTTCGTCATCATTTTTGTTATCAAATTTTATATTTTCGTTCATGATATTAGACACCTCACTCATTATTAATATGGAACAACAAAATTATAATAGAAAGATATTATAAAGTTTTGTATAAATGTCTTATCTGACAATTTATTCTCACATATGGTTAAAAATGTATTATTTTCAAAAATGTATTTGCTCAAGCTCACGACACGCTCACCACCATTTTTTTTTATTTTTAAATTTTTCATTTTTTATTCAGATTATTCTTATTAATGAAAATAAAAAGAGGCCGTCGATTTATAAAGAAACAATTATATATAACATCAAACAATTGTTACGGGATTCAAAAAAAAAATGAAATACTCAACTCAAGATTCGAATTAACAAACAATATTAATAATTATCCAAAGTAATCGTAATATTACGCGAATATAGCATGCTTGTTTTCTTTTAGTCATTCTAACTAAAAAAATATCACTTTTAGCGTCTTGATGAGATCATGTTTCTTTCTAGAAATAATAAATAAATAAAGATAAATTCTTGAGATTTAAAGAAGACTAATTCATTCATGAAATTTAAAGAAGACTAATTCATTTATTATTATTTTTTAGTAGCTAAATAATATTAAAATTTATACATCTGGTAGGTAAAAACTCATTAAATTTTTTTTCAAAAAAAAACCATTAGGTCTTTTTTGTCGGAAAACACCTAAGATAAATCATTAATTCTGCGGTCTCGCGAAATTTTAATAGATGGATAGTACTTAAAACTTAAAGTATTCTATATTATAAAATCAAAACTAAAAAGAAGGGATTGTTTAGAAGATGGAATTGTTCCAAGTAAATTGGGACGAAAAAGATCGATTATTCTTGGAATTCATGAGGAATAAAGAAGAAAAACTACATATTATTCCTGAAACTGTAAAGAGAATAAATATAAGGTTTGAAATTTCAAGATTAGATAAAGAAGGACCATTTAATAAACAATTACCTTATTTAGTTTCAGTAAGAAAATTTTATTTTACCGAAGAATTACTATCCTTTTCTATTGATTTAGATGAAATTAGCCACCTTGACGAGTTACAAATAGAATTTTTGCACCTCTCTATTTTCTTAAATTCGGGAAAAAGAATAGAAATATCAATCAGTCAAAAATTCGAACTAACTGAAATTTGCTACGACGAAGAGTGTTACGATCGGTACGATGGAACATGTTCAAATATCGGGAATAAATTTAATGTCTCGTTTTCACAAGAAAAAGTGTATGAAGAAGTTCAAACCGATTTCAAAACTCAAAAAGAAAAACGTACACGCATTTACGAAAGAAGTACAGTATCAGCTACCGGTTTGAGTGATGATATAGTTTCAATGATACGTGAAAATAATGAAAGATTGAAAAGAGTAGAAAATGAATTAACTAACGTGTCCATGACCCTCAAAAGTATAGAATTAAATGGGTCCAGCTTTCCAAGGTCGGGACCTATAGTAAGGGGACCTCCACGAAGAGGCATCGAAAGAATAAAAAGAAGTAACGCAAAAAGTGTTATCAAGCCTTCTCAGAAAATGCTATTTTTAAAAGAATTAAAAATAGTTTTGAAGAACAGCACCAAGGAAGACGGAAGTTTTAACTTTAGAGATGTATTAAAACCAATGAGCGAAATTGAGTTCAAAGCGATTATTCTTGATGAAGAAGATCTACTAAAGAAAGGAGAAGAAGCCATTAATAATCAAATTGAAAGAATTAAAAAGGAAGAAATTATGGAAGAAATTATAGAAGAAAAAGAAGAAAAAGTTTTGCTTGAAAATTTAAAACTACCAAACTAGACATTGATTTTAAACATTAGTTCTTTTCGTCAAAAATTCAAAACCTTTGTTAAATCTTACATCAAAAAATTTTAGTTAAAGTTAGGTTTAACTTTTAAATTTTTTTTCAAACATATCCTTTAATAATTCTGCTAGTTTTGGTACTGGTATATCTAACAGGGTAATTTTTAAATGACGTCCTCTTTGCGCGTTTTCTATTCGTACCGTTTTAGAAGAGATAATCTTAAGCTGGCTTAAGGTCCGTGTATATTTTCTAAAACTCATTTTCACATGAGGTTCGACCGAATATTCTTCACAAGTTGCTATATATTCGCTAAAAGCATCTTCTACTAAAGCATAAGAATCTCCACTATTAATTAATAATTTTGCAATGCCAAGTAGAGCTAAGAGCTCTTGATCGCTTAATTTATCAATAACATCACCTCGAAATGTAGGGTAGACATCGTTTGAAGAAGCCCGGATGATATCTGCCGTTATTATATCCAAACCTTCCTTATCCGCGTATGAGCCGCTTCTTCTTAAAATTTCGATACCGTGTCTAATGTTTTTATGCTCTGTAACGATTTGCGCGACCATTGATAAAATATCTTCTTCAACACTCTCGTTAAACGCAAGATCACTTCGATAGCTTAAAATCTCCTTTGCTTCTTCGAAATTGTACGGTTTGAGCCTTATTTTTTCGTTTAATCGGCTTAAAATTCGCTCTGTTTCGATGGTCATCCAATCATTCAATCTTGAAATTAATAAGATTGAAAGCTTCGCGTTTTGATGACCATAACTTTCAGCAATATTCAATAATGCTAAAATCTCATCTGAATTTAACACGTGAACTTCATCTATTATCAACAGGATGTAGCCTTCTTCTCTAACTAATTTTGTTAGTATTGCTTTAATACTCTCATCGTCACTATATCCTCGTCCACTCCCGTGGGTGAACTTTCCTAATAATTCTCTGATGATTTTTGATTTGCTTCTAAAATTAATGCAATCGAAATATTCAACAAATAACTTTATATCATTTTCCAAGGCTATCTTTTTCAAGTTCCTACCAAAATATTTTGCCGTTACGGTTTTCCCTATGCCCCCTCTTCCTAGAATTAAGCAATTGACGGAAGGTTGTTCCCCCTCATCTACAATCGTTTTATAATTATGAATTAATGTCTTAACAACATCTCCTCTACAAAGCAATTTAGGCGGAACATAGCTTAAATCAAGAGAGCTCGCTTTTCTAAAAATTGTTTTTTTTGAGAATTCCTTTCGAAACTCATTTTCGTCGGACATGAAATATCGTAATAAAAAATAATAGTTATTATTGTATAAATAAATTTATTTCAATAAAAGTATAAACTTTTTTGTTAAACAACTAGTAGTTAAGAAAATTTAAAAATTTTTTAAAATTAGTCAATTCATATTGTTAAGAGGATGCATTGCTGAATAGGATTGTTTTAATTTTGAAATATCATTTTTGGCGTAAATCATGGTAGTGTTCGGATTACTGTGACCTAAAATATCTTGTAACTCGCTAATATCCATTCCTTGTCTACGTAAATGCGTGGCTCCTGTGTGTCGAAAAATATGAGGCGTGATTATCTTTGAATCTGGAAATCCACATCTCTCTTTTATGGTTTTTATATCGTTTTGAATGACCCTTGGACTTAATGCTTGGTTTCTGGTGTTTACAATTAAAAATTCATCTTCATTGTATATAATTCGATTTTGTAAGTGTTCTTTAATGGTTTCTAGAGTTTTATTATCCACAGGAACAATTCTTTCCTTGTTTCCTTTTCCCCGAAGTCTTATGTATCCTCTCTCGAAATCAATATCTCTTATTTTAATATTACATAATTCGCTAACTCTTGCCATTGTTGCGTATAATAATCTAACGATTAAATAATATCGAGCACTTTTCCTTGAATTGAATTTCTTTTTATCTCTTATGTCGTTAAGGATTTTTTTGATATCTACTAAATCGAGAAATTTTGGTAAATTCTCTTCTATTCTAATCTTTGGAGTTTTGATCGTGGCCATTGGATTAACCCCAGAAATGAATTCGTTAAGGGTTAAAAATTTGAAAAAGGATCTTAAAGAAGCTATTTTCCGACTTATTGCCTTTTTTGTGTAATTTTTTTCTTTTAGCTTTTTTAAGAAGTACCTAATTCTTTGACGGAGGAATGGTGAGCTTAATTCAAGGTCTCCTACGAGGTTAATGAATTTATTCAAATCGTAGCGGTATGTTTTAATAGTTGCTTGGGTGCAACCTTCTTCAATCTCTTTCGCAATCAGAAAATCATCCATGAAATCTGAAATTTTATAATCTACCATCTTAATCATATAACATCATGATATTACAAGTAATGTAGTAATATATAGAAGATATGTTATAGATGTCTTTTGAGTGATTAAAATTCTTGAGAAATTGGGATTTTCTCCATTATTGTATTTCTTTCTTATTTTCAATCATTAAAATTCAGAGCTTAATGTCTATGGGGTATAGGCGTAAAGCGATATTTATCTTTTTTTTTAATAAACTCTTTTTGATTAAATTTAGCTTCACATTCTCTACATTGAACTATAATTGGAGAGAAATACGAAACAATTTTAGGTTTTTTATTACTCTTACAATTTGGACATTCATTTTCCATTCTTATAAATCCCCTAAAAAATTTTAATTACAAAATCTAAATTTTGCGAAAATATGGATCTCTATTTTTCTAAACCATCACAAATCGAGTATCTTTTCTCTCTATACTTTAAACACCAAAAATTTGTCTTAATTCGTAATAAATTCTTGCTAACTCAGAGATTATTTGAGTATTCTCTTTTTGAAGAAAATATTTTATATATGCTTGAAGACCATTAGGATTTTTACACCATGCGACTAAGCTTTCAATTTCAGCTTTTAACTGCGGATCTACACTATTAGGCTTTTTATTATCCATTTTAGTGTATAGTTTACCAATTTGGACTTCTTTTTGAGAAATAATTTTCTTAAAGTTCATTTTTTGTAAGAGCCTCGAGACTTCTACAATTGCCGATTTAACGTTTCCCTCGGGTTTAACATAAGCAATAATTTTTCTTACCTCATCTTTACACGCAACTATATTTCCCAAATTTTGAATAGAAGTGGCGACCAATGTATCAATTTCACATTCTATTATTATATATTTAATCCCAGAAATAACGATATATTGGGCTCTCATAGTGTCCCAACTTGAACATACATCATCTATATCATCACTAATATCCCAATTATCAGTAGAATATGCAATAGTGTTATATTTCTCGATAATAGCCACAGCATAGATGTCTGGCACTAATTTCAATAGATTTTTAACAAGAGATTCAAAATTCTTTGATGCATTAACCATCATCGTTTTAAATATCTCCCCCTTTAATGGTTATTTATTATGATCTTTAAATATCCAATATTCTATACAGGAACCGAATTTTTTTATTAAAAATTCTTCCTTGATTATAATACAAATATGTCAATATAAAATTATTTTTTTTTGGAAATAGTGTAAAAACCTAAAATCAACTAAAGATTAATCCTAATTTACTAATCTACTTTTTGAATAATGGTAATGAGCTTATCATTGATAATTTTGGCTGGTCTTATTGGTTTTTTATGCTATTTACAAGTTCAAGTAGTAAAATTTTCAAAAGAAATCAAAAAAAAGATTTATTGCGATATTTTGTTAATATGGTTTGTTGCATGTAATTTTTGGCACTATTATAATGCTGGTATTCGATTTCCTTTAGATTTAATCCTTATTATTGGTTATTGCAGTTTTATTGGAGTTTTTAGCGTTTATAATTTAGTTTTTTCTTCAGATTCTTTCTTTTGTTTTTTGATTAATTTTCACCACCTAGATTAATTTCACTCGCAACACCCTCACCAAAAATAATTTTTTCACTGGAAATTTTTACTCTTGTTGTAAATGGTGGAGAATTCTCTAGCTGTAGTTGTTTCAAGATTTCTTCTCTGAACTTTTTTAATTCGAATGTATCGAATACATTCGATATTCCAATATTTAAAGTCTAATCCTTTCTCGCACCACGAATGTGTTTAGAAACATTTATTCCCGCTAATGCGCCTTCTGCAGTTGCGAAAACTACCTGATATAAACCTCCAGTTACATCGCCAGCAGCAAAAACGCCGTCTATATTAGTCCTTTGCTCCTCATTAATCTTGATATTACCTTTATCATCCAACTCGACCCCAGCTTTCTTAAAAATAGAATTAGATGGAACGTGTGATAATATGAACAGGCAATTCAACTCATATTCGATTATTTCATTAGGGTCATCAGATTTCGAAGGTTTACATTTTATTTTTTCAATAATACCTTGAGAATTGCTTATAACTTCGACAATTTCAGTTTTTTCAATAATGTTAATTTGTTTCTCTTTAACTTCGTTTATTTTCGCGGGTAACTCATTTATCCCTATGTTTGTAATAACATTAACGATACATCCCATTTGGTGTAAGATTAGCGCATCTTCTATCATCTCTTCGTCTGAACCATATAAATACACCACCCTTTCTTTATATAAAGGCCCATCGCATAAAGCACAGTAAGATAAGCCGTACCCTATCAATGCTTCTTCTCCTTTTATTTTTTCTTTTCGATGACCTCTTCCTGTAGCTATAACAACAGCATCAGCGGTAATATTCGCAGTTCTAGTCGAAATCAGGTTCGTTCCCATTCCTACCATGAGAGAGATCACGTCGCCACTAATAATTTTTACATTTTCATGACTTACGGCATGTTTCTTAAATTTATTTAAGAGTTCCACACCTTTAAGACTATCGTAGCCCGGGTAATTCATTATTTCTTTTGTTTCTGCTAAAGCAGAAGGTTCTTTACCTTCAAGAATAATCGTGCTTCTTCCTGCTCTTCCGCAATATATTCCAGCACTCAGACCTGCTGGACCAGCACCGATAATTAAAATCTCACAAGCATGTTCTTCCATGGATATTCCTCTCGTTTTGTAGTTATTTTGTAAATATTCGTACAAGTCTCATAAGAAGTATATAAATTTTAATTTTTTCTTTTTTCAAACGAGTTCTTTTTTACATTTTAACACAAAAAAGAAATTAAATTCCGCTAGAAATTCCCAAATTTTCTCATGAACTTTGAAACAAAAACAATACGAGAGGATTGAGATGTTTAGGAAAATAACAATCAAAACAAGTGAAAATCTTATAATTAATCTCTAACTATTATATTTAAATAAATCTAAGAAGTAAAATCAAAATAAATATTTATAAATTTCTTCATGAGTTTACCTTCTATATTAATTCGAATCAAAAATAGACTTGGAGAGCTTTGGGAACATTCAGCTTTTCGTTATGCGATATTTTTACATGTATTCTATTATATTTTATCGTTGATATTGGTTTTGGTTTTTCTCCGGGAACAAAACGATTTTTTGATCTTTTTTAAGGCAGGAGGTATATTTCTCAATAATATTGAGGATCTCTATAACCAAGAAAATTACTTGTGGGATTTTAGATATTTTCCCCTGTCTGCTATGTTTTTTGTTCCATTTTATCTTTTAGGATTTGATTTGGGTTTCATATTTTTTCATACTTTAAATTTAGTCCTCAATATTTTAATTTGTATAATTCTCTATAAAATAATAATGATTTCTCGGGGGGAGGATCACGAAAAAGACGATAAAAGGGTAATTCTTTACATATGCATTTACATAATGGCCATTCCTCACGTGTTCAATTACATTTTAGGGCAAATAAATTTATATATTATTGTTTTAATATTAACATCTCTTTATATCTTTCTCAAGCACGAAACACTAAAATGGCAATTCATTGGAAGCGTAATTTTTGGGATTAGCATAATAATTAAACCAATTGCTCTTTTCTTGGCCCCTTTCTTGTTGATAATCAATCTTGATTTAAGAAACAAAAAGATAATTATTAACTTCCCTAAAAGCGCGGTAAGAGCATTAGGCGCTTTTTTACCCTTATCATTGAATTTTATATTATTTTTAATGTATCCCAAATTGCTTGAAGGTTTTATGGCAACGAATTTCACGGGGATCAATCCCATAACTATCAATTTTTCGTTTAGTGTTACTAAATTAGTATTGAATTTCTGCTATATTATCAACATCCCGTTCAATCAATTATATGTGTTAATTGGGGTTATTGGCATTTTTGGAGGGGTAGGATTTGTAATTTTTATGATTGGAGAAAAAGATCGATATTCGATAATTCATGGATACACTCTAGGGATTTTGATAATGTTATTAATATATTTTGATTCTTGGGACCATCATCTTTTAATTCTATTACCGCTATTGATAATAGTAATCTTCAGTTTACCCAGAAGATCAAAAATCGCTGCTCCATACTTTAAAAAAAGCTTTTTCTATTTAAGCTATTTCCCAATGCTGTTCATGGGCCTCTGGTTTTTGACAGCGCCGTTGTATCCATTTAATTTTGTTACCACATTTTTTTTAATCGTTGTATATATTGGAATCTGTAAATGTCATCTTGGTATGAAAATAAATCAAAATTGTGAGGCCTCTTAGTTTGAAAAAATCATCAATTTTTCTCATTTTTATAATTTTTTCATTGTTCTTTATAGGACCTATATCGGAAGTAAATGCAACTAATTACGAAATGGGTGTTGAACTCGATGAAGTTTTAATCTGGAAATGTAACGTTTGCAACCACGAAAAAATGGAACAATTATTTGGAAACGAATGGAATGGGAAGGGAAATGGATTTTTTGAAAATTTGAAAGAAGGCGATAGAATGAAGATGGCTCCAAAATCCATGAGTAGCGATGTGGAGACCGTAAGCGTGATGTTTAGTATTTGGAGTTGGACTGACGCAAGCGAATGGGGAGATAAGGACTGCGAAGAACGATATACATTCTTTAAAAATCCTGACCACATGCCAAAAGATTACATCTTTCCAAATCTTGCCCCTCTTGTGCTTCTTGGTCCCATCGACCAATACTTAAATGACATTGAACCAAATTTATACGATGGATATTTTGTTGAGACAACATTTGTATGGACACTTAACTGTGAATTAAATGAAGCTGAATTGGACGGAAAATATCCTACCGAATACATAAAAGTTTTGGCAACATATACTGATAAAGGAATTTTAAGAACATACAAACTCTATGTGACCGATCATCACGTCATGATTGATATTTCTTTAGATTATCCTTTTAGCTATCAATTACCTGCTTTTTTGGCTATATTAATTGGATCTTCTATTGGAATTGTAATTCTATATAAAAGAATTAAAGCAAATCCCCTTTAAATCTAACCATAAAGGATTGGCCATAAAACTATTGGAAACGTTAAATTTAAGAAAGTTAAAATTACAATTATTAACATTCTATATCTGTGTCGCCACTGCGGATTTTTGATGTTTTCAAGGAAAATTAGTATCAATAAACTGAAAAACATCAGCTGGGCAGTTTGAAACGCTTGCCAAGAGAATAAATATATTTTCAAGAGTAACGACATGTTCGACGCAATTTCTACCTCAATATAAGTCCAATTGTAACACATCTGCCAGAAATATTCTGGAAATATCACGTAAGGAAGTAAAAGTATTCCTGATGGAATAAGATAATAAATGAGTTCTTTCATTTTGATCTTTTTTACGACAAGTAGTACAAACGGGAACAAGATTACAACGATTTTGTACGTGGCAAGCGCAAAAAGAATCCCGGCCAGCCATTTTCGATCTTTTTTCAACTCGATATAAGATAGGAATAATAAAAGATTCAACAACCAATTTGTGTTGTTGAGATAAGCGTCCGCAAAATAACCTATCCCGTTCATGATAAGGAAAATGACCTTATCTGTACCGTTATCCGTGATTTTATCAACGTTCTTGGCGATGTATATTGCACTTATTAGTCTAAATGCGTCCCAAATGTAAACACCTATTTCAAAGGGAAATAAATATATTGGAAAAAAAAGGAAATACCAAAAATAAAGATAATACGCTCGAAATCCACCTATTGAGCTTTCCTTATAGTAGTCCATGAGTCCATTATCCATTAAGATGTAAAGGGTTTCGAAGTCAATGTCCCGATTGTAGGCAAAAAAAGCGTCGTCAAAAAAATAGAAAACGACCCTTAACATGACGAGAATAATTGTTACGACGATAATACTCGTAACATAGTAAAAGTAGGGGGGTTTAACACCCTTTCCTTTCTTAATGATTTGACTATTTTCCAATAATCTCAGTTCATAATTGTTTTGAATTAATCATCTAGAATATTGCCTTAGTTTATTATTTTTTGAAAAATCATCGTGAAACGACTCTTTCGCGTTTTTAAACATGTATCTGGATATTACAACCATTTTTCATCGTTTTTTAAAAAAACGAGGTTAAAATTCGACACAAATGTTTAAAAATAACCTTGTCATATTTTTATATACGAGGTGATTTTAATTCCAAGAATAGAAACAAAAATTGAAATTGACGCACCCGCGAAGAAAGTATATGATATTTTAGATGACGCAAGCCTTGGACCAAAATGGAATTTAGCAATGAAAGAATTTTCTGAAATTGAAGAAGGAAAGTATGCCGTTAAGTCTACGGTTGGTGATTTTACTTCAATTCGCACGGAAAGAGTCGAAAACGAAAGAATTTCAATGAAAATAGAAGGTGGAATCTTTACTGGAATGGGATATGTTCTAACTCCAAAGGGTGATGGCGTTGAGGCCTTACTCTGGGGTGAATTTGACGATGAAAAAAACGAGAAAATGCTCTTGAAGGCTGGTGAATTGCTCTTAGAAGGCTTGAAAAAGTTTGTGGAATATATTGAAGCTGGTGGAAACATTGATGAATTTGAAAAAAAATAATCACGGTAAGTCCCTGAACTACATCTACCAGCAAAATATTCAAGAAATTTAATTTTTAGAGTAATATTATTTAGTGACTTCTAATTTCTGCCCCCTCCCTGAACGATAGTGGGGGATTTCTTTTTCTTTTTTATAATGAACTAAATTGAAAAGATGAGAATTCAAATTAATCTAAAAACATGGTTTATATTTCTTCATGGATTTTATACCTTAATTATAAATGTTTATTAAAATCGAAAAAGGTAAAAAAATATGGTTATAAAAACTGATATTACCGAAATGTTTGGTATTAAGCATCCTATTATCACTGCTCCAATGGGACCTTTTTACACCACTGATTTGGCTGTAGCAGTCTCTGAAGCAGGAGGACTTGGTATATTATCTCACACCAACTTAGGTGGAAATAGCGCTATCGATGAAATGATAAAAAACATGGAATATCTTGTAGAACACACCGATAAACCGTTTGGTTTTAACATTAGAACAGGCAGAATGCAATTCGATGCTAAAAATCTATGCGTAAAGATTCCTCGGTTTATTTTAAGTAATCAAAGGGTTAGAGAGCAATGTGTTTACGCATTAACTAGCGCTGGCTCTTCTAAATTGATGCCAAATAGCAAGACATATAAGAGATTAAAGGAAGGCGGATCAAACATCAAACATTTTCATGTAGCCCCGGCATTATGGCTTGCGAGTAAGTGTGTAGCAACTGGAGTTGATGGTTTAGTTGTTACTGGGGAGGAAGGTGGGGGACATCAGTCCTACGAAAAAGTAAGTACTTTAGTGCTCCTCCAACAAGTAAAGCAAAAGCATCCAGATGTTCCCGTAATCGCGTGTGGTGGTTTTGCTACCGGTGAAGGTTTAGCTGCTGCGTTATCAATGGGTGCAGGAGCTATTGCAATGGGATCTAGATTCATAGCTTCAGAAGAGAGCGAATTTCACGAGAAATACAAGAATATCGTACCTCCTGGAAAAGCCCAAGATACTATTTTAGTAACGGGCTTCTTGGGTCCAATAAGACTATGGAAAAATAATTACGCTATGCATCATGGCCTTGTTGCTGATAAACAAGCAAAAATGAATGAAGAAAAAGACATGACATTGGCAGATTTGGCTGAGGACGGCAAATTTTACGAAATGATTTACAATACTGGCAATATAGATGACGGTGCCGTTCTTTTAGGTCAGAGTATTGGAATCATAAACAGCATAGATAAAGTTCCGGACATTATTGATTCAATCGTAAAAGTCGCCGAAAAGAGGCTTAAAGAAGCTGCAAGCTTGGTTCAATAATTATTAATAAAATCTTTTTTCATCGCTTTGAACACAAATGAGAGATTCAAATAAAAAAAACACGGAAAATACCAAGAAAGAACTCGATAATAGAGTCGTAGAAAAGATTTTTGAAGTAATATGGAACAATTGGTCTTCTAGGAGAAGATGTGAGCAGACTCACGCACCAGAATACCTAAAAAAAAAAAATATTGAAAGGATAAATAAAAAATAAGAACCTTCACTCTTTTTTTTTCAAAATTTTTTTCTTTTTAATTTTTCTTTGATAAATTTTCTTTATAGATGATAAGAAAGCAATATCCTTTTATTTTTTTGACCTCTTTTATCAATAATTGTTAAATTTTAAATAAGAGATGTGAGGTTTAAAAAGTATGGTTATAAAAACTAATATTACCGAAATGCTAGGGATCAAGCATCCCATTATGGCAGCACCAATGGGACCCTTTTACACCGCGGAATTAACCGTTGCTATATCAGAAGCGGGAGGTCTTGGAATTTTATCGCATACGAACCTTTTAGGAAAGGATAGTTTTGGTGAAATGAAGAAGGATATGGAATATGTTGTGGAGCACACCGATAAACCGTTTGGATTTAACATTCGAACTGGGCGCATTCTAAGCATTCTTTTCGATGCTGAGGCACAAGCAGTTCGATGCTAAGAAATTATGCCGTAGAATTCCACGATTCATTTTGGAAAATCAAAGGATCAGAGAGCAATGTATTTACGCTTTAACAAGTGCAGGGTCTTCTAAAACATTACCAGAAATGCAAAATTTTCAAAAATTGAAAGAAAGTGGGTCAAACATCAAGCATTTTCATGTAGCCTCGGCATTATGGCTTGCGAGTAAGTGTGTAGCAACAGGAGTGGATGGCATTGTGGTTACTGGAAGTGAAGGTGCTGGACATCAATCTTATGAAAAAGTAAGTATTTTAGTTCTTCTACAACAAACGATCCAAAAACATCCAGACATACCAATAGTTGCATGTGGGGGATTTGCCACAGGTGATGGTTTAGCTGCTGCGTTATCTATGGGTGCGGGAGCTATTGCAATGGGGTCTAGATTTATTGCTTCAGAAGAGAGCGAATTTCATCAAAATTACAAAGATCTCATCCCTCCAGCAAAAGCTCAAGATACTATTTTAGTTACGGGCTTCTTGGGTCCAATAAGACTTTGGAGAAATAATTACGCTTTTCATCACGGCATGGTCGCAGATAAAGAAGCAAAAATGGCCGAAGAAAATGGATTTACAATGGAAATGCTACTTGAAGATGGCAAACATTATGAAATGATTTATCTTTCTGGCGATATCGAAGACGGAGCAGTCCCTCTTGGTCAAAGTATTGGGCTCATGGACAAGATAGAAAAAGTTCCTGACATCATGGACAAAATGATTAAAGGGGCTGAGAAGAGGCTTAAAGAAGCTGCAAATTTGATTCAATAATTCTTTTTTTTTTTTTAATTTTTTCTGGGCTTTTGATATATTTTAATTTCAATTTTTAATAAAATAAATTAAGATCTAAAAATGTAATAAATAAATCTAAAAAACATAGTAGATTGATGTAAAATATGAAGAAAATAATAATATATTTCTCATTATTTGGGCACAATAGAGAAATTGCAGAAAAAATGGCGGAACAAGAAAATTGTGAGGCAAAAGAATTCTCGCCGGGAAATATATTGCGAGGGTTTCAAATTATTGGAGGTAAAAAAAGATTAAGGAAAAGAGCACGGCGAATGGACGAGGAGATACTTACATTTGACGAGATAATTATATGTGGGTCAATTTGGGCGTATAAACCTGCGCCTGCGATTAAATCCTTGCTTAAATACTTAACTCTTGAGGGAAAAACAGTTAGTTGCTACATGACTTACACTCAAGATTATAGAAAATCTGAAGAAATCATAAAAAATATGATTGAAGCGCAATCTGGTATTGTTAAAGAGATTGCGTTTAAAAATATTTCAAAAAAGAAAGAATGATCATAAAAACAAGAAAAATTTTAATAAAGAACTGTATTTAAAAAAGTTTAACATTTTAATTTTATAATATAATAATATCATGATTTGGAATACTCGAATAACTCAATTAATTGGAATGAAATATCCAATCGTCATGGGTGCTTTTGGAGGCTGGGGTAAAGCACAATTTGCTTCAATCTTTTCTGAAGCGGGTGGATTAGGAATCATAACAGCTTTAAATTTTCCAGATTATAAAAATTTTAAGAAAGATTTACAAGCCATGAAACAATTGACGAGCAAACCATTTGGCGTAAATCTTTCGTTACCGCATTCTGGATTTAGTGATTCAAAAAAAAAATCGAGAACTAAGGAAGATTACTTGAAATATGTAGAGATTGCCCTTAATGAAGGTGTGAAACTATTTACGACTTCTGGATACAAGGCGTCCTTTTTAGGAGAAAGAATTCACGAAGCTGGCGGTTATTGGTTTCATAAATGTGTATTGCTTGCGCACGCAATTTCCGCAGAAAAAAATGGGGCAGATGCAATCACCTTGGTTGGTTTAGAAGGTACTGGATTTAAAAATCCTCTTACAACCAGTACATTAGTTAATATTACAATGGCAAGGAAATTGCTTAAAATTCCATTAATCGCCGCTGGTGGCATTGGAGATGCTAGAGGCTTTCTTGGAGCGATTGCAATGGGTGCCGACGCAGTGTGCTTCGGTACGGCATTAATGACTACTGAAGAATGTCCAGTTCCCATAAAGGCGAAAAAGAAATGGCTAAACGTGGATATATTTGAAGAGAATTTTCACGACAAAATATATAAATACAATGTTAAGAACTTCATGTCACCCTCCACTGCGATAGCCCACATTAAAAAAATCGTTCCATTAAAAACATTCGTAGAAGAAACCATGAACGAGGCTGAAAAAATTTTAAGATCGTGGGGATTTACTGGAAATGAGTTTAATTCACTTGATGATATTTAAAGATAAATTTTAACCACAATTTAATAGTCTCATTCGATAGCCATTTTGATGGCCTTTATCTTCTATACCTTGTTTTTTTTCTCTAATTGAAAATATAGAGTATTTTGAATTAAATTTTTTCTATCTTATATATCTACATATCACATCATTTCATAAAGTTTTCCACTTGTATTATCTCCATGTTATCACTACAAATCATTCATCATGTTCCCTTCGAACAATTAAAAGATTTAT
>JAUXAJ010000143.1 GCA_030620005.1 Promethearchaeota archaeon
TAATCGGAATGTTCTTAAACTTATCAATTTCTCTAAGTTTTGTGCAAATTTCAATTCCACTCATTTCAGGAAGCTGAATATCTAAAACAATTAAGTCCGGATCGCCAGATTTTATTAATTCTAAACCAGAAGCTCCTTGAGATTCTGTGAATAGCTCAATTCCAGGCATCACGCCTAATATTGCCTTAAATAATTTCATGTTTTTCTCGTTATCCTCTATTATATATATCTTATTCATGATTTTTACCTCTCCAAAATTCTATAATACTAATATATAAACAAAATGAAAATTCGCAAGACCGCGATTTCTGATTGAATAATAATTTTCTTCTTAGATGCATTTATATTAAATTTCTACTATTTATTTTTTAGTAAAAAATAAAAATAATATTTGGATCTAAGAAATTCAAATGACAATTGGAATTGTTCTTTTTAGTTGGGATAAGAAAATGGGTCCTATAGTGGACATAAAATATCCAGAAAATTACAATATATCCAACGCGTTAATAAATAAAATATACATGACGCATGCTTACGATCAAAAAACCATGGACGAAGAATTGATTGAAATAAATTATTCAGATCAAATCATTTTGAGCTATTGCGATAAAAAGCGCGTTCCAATTGTAGGATATGAAATAATAATATTAATACTACACGAAAGAGAAAGAGTTAATGTATATAAGTCGAAAATAAAATTATTGAATTTTGCAAAAAATCTTTTTCAAAAACCTAAAGAAGAAAGGAAACAAATCTTCTTAGGAAACATAAAAGCCTTTTTTCAAGAATAAACAACTAAAAAAATACTTTTGTTAGGAAGAGCGGGTACGGGAAAAACCAGTATTAAGAAAATAGTCTTTGAAGGAAAATCTTCAAAAGAATTATTGTACAGCCCGCTCAAACCTACGCGAGGTATTACCCCTTCAGTTTATTCTTGGTTGGATTTGAGATTGGGTCTCTTCGATTCCGCGGGACAAGAATTAAGTTTTTTATTAAACGACGAAAGTGAACAATCAATTGCTTTCGAACAAACTGATGTGGTCATTTATCTTTTTGATTTTCCAATGTGGGTTGCAAAACAACAAGAAATCCTCAAAGAAATCCAAGCGATATTAAACATCATTAAAGCTAAATCATTTGGCACAAAAACTATATTATTCCTCCATAAAATCGATCTTATTGATCAAGAAACGAGAGATTCTATTATAGAAGATCTAAGAAATCTAATTCAAGAAAAATTAAATTTGCCGATATTTTTTACAAGTATTTATCCTGGATTAATCTACAACACTTATAACGCATTTCAAGAGATCTTAAGCAGTTTCTCTGAAGAAACCTCATTTGTAAAAAGAGAATTGGACGTGATTTTCAAAGATCTAAATAAGACAATGTGTTTTTTCACGAATCAAAATGATAGTATTATTATCCAAGCAATGACACGTGATTTTGAACCTACAATAATAAATCATGCTCACAAATTAATTGCTCAATTAACCCAGTCGTTTAAGGACATGACTTCAAGCGAAGATATTAAGCACCTCATATTATCAGGATCAAATAATTTAAATATAATAATGAAGAGTCTTAATTTTGCTAAATTCAATCTGAAAAACTTAGCTTGTATCTCTAAATCACTTAGTGCTAATAAATTGATTTGGTTAACAGGTGAAATTCGAATGATATTAAACGATATTTATTATATTAAGAAAAAAAAGAGAAGGATAAAATGAGTAAAAAAATAGTAATTGTAGGACCACCTGGGGTCGGGAAGACAACTTTAAGAAAAATATTCTTTGAAGGCGAGAATTCTACTAAATTATTGGAATATGCTCTCGATCCTACGTTTGGAAAGGAATCGATAAATTTAAGAATGAAAGAAGATGTTGGTATATTTGATCTAGCAGGACAAGAAAACTACCGTTGGTTTGAAACAGAAGAGAAATCAATTTTTTTTAATACTAAAATTTTGCTTTCTGTACTAGATGCTAACGCAATGACCATAAATGAAATAATTGAATTCATTAAAAAAGTAAAAGATTTACGGAATGAGATCACCCAAGAATCGACGATCTATTCATTAATACACAAAATAGATCTCGTTGACAATCGAAAATTAATTGATTTAAAGGAAAAATTACAAGAAACATTTCAAAATGAAAAATTAATGAAGATCTCCTTTACAAGTATCACAAAAGAATATTTTACTCAAACATTCATTACTTTTATAGACATTTTGACTCATTGTCTTGAACCAAATAAAGAATTTGAAAAGGAGCGCTCAAATCTGCTAAACGAGACACTTAAATTCGTGCATTTTCTAACTAAAGAGAAATTTCTGACAGAAAAAGAGCTGAAAGGGAGATTAAATGTCACTGATGACACTTATGACAAAATACTTGAAAATTTGGTCCGAAACGAACACTTACAGGTTTCAAACACGAATGATGAGGAAATTCTTAGCTTATCAGAAAAAGGAAAAAGTTTTTTTGATAGAATTTTAAATCAGCTTTTATTAGAAAGTGTTTTCGAGTCTAAGAATCGAATTCAAATCTCAAAAATAGAACATTTACATAAGATCGACCCTTTCATTGGATTTTTCATCGCTAATAAGGACGGTTTAACATTAGTGTCAGTTGAATTGTTTGATGGTGCATTTAAATTATTTTTAAGAGGTGAAGTTGGAGGAGAAAACTCGAGTTTTGATGTTCAATTAATCCCAATGTTCATAAGTGCTTTAGAAAAATTCTCTAGTGAAATTAATATCAAAGATCTCTCAGGATTTAATTTAATGGGATCAAATTTAAAAATGCAAATTTTTACTTTCAAGGATTACACGGTAACAGTATTTACTAATCCAAATATAAACATGCTGTCTGTGAAAAACAAGATAGAAAACTTTTTTTTTGAGATGTTTGAGAAATATAAGGAAGATTTCATAGAATTTACACAAACTGGATTGATAAGCGGATTTGTGAAATTAGAACAAGTTGGACGAAAATGGTTGGAGGAGTTAAACAAGTCTTACAATCACATGATAGTTAATTTGGAATTTTACGACGTTGAGCACGCAAAAAATCTTTACAGCGAATTGAACGAAATACAAAGGATAATAAGAGAAGATTTTACTCATAGCCTTGAAAAAGTTAAAAATTTGAAATTCAATTTAATGAGGTCAATTCTTCAAGAAAACTTCGATGAAATCAAAGCATTAGCAAAAGAAACCAACCAATTGAGGTATAAATTCGCATCTTGAAACAAACGCTATAAAATACCTCTATAAAATACCTAAAAAGTCTTCTACTTTTTCTAATGTCCTTTTCTCTTTTATCATTTTTTCAGCATTTTTAGGTATAAAAAAGGTGAATGTGGTACCAATACCTACAACGCTCGTAAATGTAATTTCACCACCGTGTAAATTCACCAATCTTTTCGTTAGCGATAATCCTAACCCAGTTCCTTGAATCGCATTTATTTCTGGAGATTTTACTCTTTTAAATTCCTTGAATATAATATCATGATCCTTTTTAGCGATTCCAATACCTGTATCTTTAACCTTAAAAATCCAACGATCTGATTTTTCTTGAATTATTAAAGAAATCCTTCCTTTCATTGTAAATTTGATTGCGTTATCCACCAAATTGAATAGAATTTCTTTAAACCGTATTGGATCAGCACGAATCTCTATAGGATGTTCTGATCCTTTAATCAGAAACTTCAAGTTCTTCTTAGTATAAGCTGATTTAAAGGTCGAATTTACTTGATCCATTATGTTATTCAATGAAAATTCTTTAATATTTAACTTTAATTGACCTGATTCTATTTTTGTAATGTCTAATATTTGTTGGATCATGTTAAATTGATGCTCAGCAGACGATTTGATATAGTTAAGAAACTCTAACTGTTTCTCGTTTAAATCACCATAAACACTTTCTATAAGCAAATCGGTAAACCCTATAATAGCATTTAACGGAGTTCTTAATTCGTGAGACATTGTTGCCAAGAATTCGGATTTAAACCTTGATCCTTTAATAATCTCGTCAAGATACAATTCTTGTTTCTTAAGAGCGGAATTTAGCTCATTTGTTCGCAAAATTACTTCCTCTTCCAATTTTTTATTAAATTTGTCCTTTAATTCTTCTGCCTTCTTCCTCTCTGTAATATCTCTTATAATTGCCCATAATGCTGAGACATTTCCTAGTTCGTCCATATTTAACCAGAATTTCATGTTAACAAGAACAAATCTACCATTTTTTTTAATCAAATTCATCTCAAATTCATCAGAATAACCTCTCACTAAAATATGATCGCTTAAGATTGATTCTATCGATTCTTGCGATTCATCTGGAGTTAAATGGAAGAGATTGAATTCTTTAACTTCAGTAATTTTATATCCGACCATTTCTAAAAAAGCTTGATTACATTCAAGAATTTTCCCATCAAAACTAGCCAATAATATGCCGTCTCTACTAGATTTAAACAACATGCGATATTTTTCTTCCGAATCTTTAAGAGCTTGTTCAATTTTTTTACGAGCTGTTATATCTGTAAAAGTTTTAACGATTCCCACCATTTTACCATCACTATCCAAATAAGGCGTTGAGGAAACAATACACGACACGCAATTTCCATCTGAAAGAACTTTATCAATCTCATATTCAAATTTATTCTGCCCACTTAGTAGTTTTTTGAGAGAACAATCCTCAGTATCACATAAGGGACTTTTCCAAACATCATGGCATTTCCTCCCCTGGAATGTTTCTCTCTTTGTTTTAAAATAGTCGCAAAATGAGTCGTTTACAAACAATACATTGTAATTTAAATCTGTTGCATACATTGGTAATGTAGAATTGCATATTTGACTTAATTCAGAATAAGGGTTTTTAATTTGTTTTTCAATGTCTTGAAGCCATATCTGAATTTTTAAGATGTCACCGTTCTGATCTAAATGAAACTGTCTTTTCCCATGAACCCATCTAGTCTTTTCATCTTTATTCATTAAACGGAATTCTAATTCCTTTTCTCCACTGGAACTAAGGATTGATTTTAAATCATCAGGATGAATGACCTTACGAGAATCTTCTTTCAATATTTCTTCTAAAGAATATCCAATGATTTGCAGGAATTTTAGATTTGCATGTGAAATTTGTTTAGTTTTATAGTCAATTTCTAGAACTCCAACTGGAAATGATTCAAGAAAATCCTTGTATGTATCTTCGAATTTGTTTAAACCATTTTTTTTTTCAGAGTTGACTTTTATTGTTTCTTTCAAAGATACTTTTCTTAATTTCATCTTTTCTTCCTTTTTTTGTTTAATAATATCAAATGAGAAGCCAATGATACCTTGTATTTCATTTTTCTCATTTGAATATTAGATACTAGTTCTTTTTTTTTATAGTAAATTTCATTTGACACCAGCATTAGAGTGAACTTTAGGAATTGTAAAATAAAACGAAGTACCTTTACCTAATTCGCTTTCAAACCAAATCTTACCACCATGCAAATTTACTAAACGCTTAGTCAAGGGCAATCCTAACCCTGTTCCAGCAATAGATTTTACTAATAATGAGTTTACTCTTTTAAATTCGCTAAATATTAAATCACGGTCTTGACTTGCGATACCCATGCCAGTATCTTTTATTTCAAAAAGCCAATTATTTGATTTTTCTTGGAAATTTATAGTAATTTCACCTTTAAATGAATATTTTATAGCATTGCTTAACAAATTGAATAAAATCTCTTTAAATCTTATTGGATCTGCATAAATTTTATTCTTTGAGCTTACTCCATTGACCCTGAATCTCAAATTTTTAGCGATATAAAGTGGCCTTAGGGTGGATTTTATTTGTGAAATGATCGAAACTACTGAAAAATGTTTAAAATTTAATATTAATTGTCCTGCTTCAATTTTCGATATGTCTAAAATATGAGTAATCATTTCTAAAAGATGATCTGAAGAAGATTTTATGTCATTAAGGAACTCTAACTGGGAATTATTCAATTCACCATACGATAAATCCAACAGTAAATCAGTAAAACCAATAATAGCATTCAACGGTGTTCTTAATTCGTGAGAAACTGAAGCCAAAAAATGCGTCTTAAACTGAGAACTTTTTAATAGTTGATCAAGATAAAGCTTTTGCTGTTCAAGTGAATTATTTAATTCTCTTGTTCTATCCTCTACTTTTCTTTCTAATTCTTCCCGAAATTCTTTTAATTTTTGCTCTGCTATTCTCTGATTCAACGCATTGCCAATGATTTCAGTAGCAATTCTAAGCATTGTTACATCGTCCTCGTTCCATGGGTGAATTGATTTAATATAATCAAAACCAATAAATCCTGAAATTTTTCTCTCAATTATTAAGGGCAAGATTATTAAAGATTTTATTTTTGGAATTGCAAAATTATTTATCTCTGACAATGCATCATCTGGCATTAACGCAACATTGTCGATTCGGATTATATCGCCTTTCATTATTTTATTTATCCACCATGGAACCATGCTAAATTGAAGGTCCTTTTTACATTTAAATAGGGGCGAAACCCCGTCTTCGCACCATTCGTGTATATTTTTCATAGTTTCTTTATTTTCATCAAACATGAAGAGATAACTTCTATTGGCGTTAGTTAATTTTCCAAAATCCTGGAGAGAATTGTTAATAGAATCGTCAATATTTTGAGTTCCTATAAATCTAGATGATATTTTAGAGATTATTTTTTCAACTTCTAATTTATGTTTTAATTTAATTTCTGCGTCTTTACGCTCTGTAATATTCCTGATTATTACTTGGATATATGTTTCCTCATCTATGCTAATAATGGTGCTCTGTAAGGACATCCATGATTTTATTCCCTCTTTATTAACATATCTAAATTCTATTGGTTCAATATAACCTTGTTTAATCATGAGTTTTGACCAATCTTCGTAAAAAAGTTCGATATCGTCTGTAATCTCAAGTTTTTTTAGCAAATCAATAAATTTCTTCCCAATAACATCTTCTTTATCGTATTTTATTGGTAATTCAACTATTCTATTATTGCATTCTACAATTTTTCCTTCTGGATCGATAAGTAAAATAACAAACGTAGAATTCTCAAATAAATCACGATATCTCTGTTCTGAATCATTTAACTTTTGCGTAGAATTTAGAATTAAGGTCTGAGTAGAATAACTTAATCGAATTACCAAAAATACAAAAATTGCAGCGAAGAGGTAGAAAAATGCTTGAAAAAAAACTAATAATCCAGTAAAATTCATGATAATAGTTAAAATATTTGCAGCATATCCTATTTCAAATATTAAAATTAACAACACGATGAATTTCCAATACCTTTTCATATTTTTTTGTTTAATTAATATCACAATTTTCTTGATAATGACTATGGAGCTAAAAAAGAGAATGATTCCAATTAAAGAAAAAAGAACATTAATAATTGAAAAAAAAGTATTAATCTCTATTCTCAAGCACCTCCTATTTTTATTATTTGATTCAAAATTGTTAGACTCATTTTTTCAAAACACGATAATTAGAAATACCCATGATCAGCATTTTTATGATCAGAAATATATTTAATACTTGAATTTTAGGAGCAAATATTTGATATATTTTCCTCCAATTTTGTTGGCTCATTCATATTTTTTATTCTCACGATTATTTTTTTTGATTAATTTGCTTTTTCTTTGGAATAGTAAAATAGAACGTGGTTCCTCTTCCAACTTCACTTTCAAACCATATATCTCCTCCATGAAGGTTTACTAATCGTTTCGATAATGCTAAACCTAATCCAGTTCCAGAAATCTCTTTTATTTTATCATCTTCTACCCTACCAAATTCTCTAAAAACTACATCATAATCCTTCTTATCAATACCTATACCTGTATCTATAACTTGAAATTCCCAGTGATCGCTTCTCTCAATACCATTTAATTTAATAGTTCCCTTTTTAGTAAATTTAATTGCATTGCTGAGAAGATTATATAATATTTGTTTAAACCTGAAAGTATCGGCAACCAAAAAATCATCGTTGTTAATCCCTTCAAGAATAAAAGTTAAATCTTTATTAGAATATAATGGTTTTATTGTTGATTGCACTTCTTTCACTATTTTTTTCAATTCAAATTCTTCAAGACTTAATCCAACCTTTCCAGCTTCTATTTTAGTTAAATCTAAAAGTGAATTAATTAAGGTTAATAAATGACTTCCCGCAGAGTTAATATCGGTTAAAAAATCTTTTTGTTCGGAATTCATTTCTCCATAGTTCTCATCTAATAATAATTCCGAAAATCCTAATATCGCATTCAATGGTGTTCTTAATTCGTGTGTTAAATTCGCGAAAAATTTTGATTTGAATTCTAACGATGCAATTAATTGATCTAATAATAATTTGCGACGTTTTTCTGAATTTTTTCGCACCGTAATATCCGAAAAAAATGATTCGATTATTGTATTATCAGCAATTTTTAATATGTTTGATGTAATTTCTACTTTAATAGTTTTTCCATCTTTATTTTTAATTTTTGCCTCTAATTTATTAGGAATTAATAGATCAAAAATATCTTTATTATAATGATTTTTAACTTTTTTTTTAAATTTGGAGTCAAATAAATCATATATTTTAAGATTCAAAAGTTCTTCCTCGCGATATTTAAATAAATTTATAACTTCCTCATTTACTCTTAGAATTTTACCACTTTGATGAAGTAATAGTATTGCCATAGGAGCCTTTTCAAGTAAAGCATTCATTTCATGTAGCGTTTGCTCTAAAAATTTTACTTCTTGCTCAACATTTCTGCGTTTGGTAATATCTTGAACAATTCCTATCATCTTTACTGCTTTACCCGTATCATTAAATATTACTTCTGCCTGTTCGCGAACAATACGCTCTGAACCATCGGGTAAAACGATACGATGTTCAATGTTGTAAGGTTTATTCTCGTATAAAGCATCGTTGACAGATTTCTTAACAAATTCTCTATCATTTGGATGAATAGAATTCAAGAAAGATTCAAAATTTGCGCCAAATTCCTGTGGTTTTAAACCAAATATGCGATAAATCTCGTCAGACCAATATGATTCATTATTATCAATGTCCCAATCCCAATTTCCAATATGGGCAATTCGCTGAGCGTTTGAAAGACTCATCTCGCTTTTCCGAAGTGCTTCCTCTGCACGCTTATACTCTGTTATGTCTCGATTGATTGCAACAACCCCAATACGTTTCCCTGTAATATCTTTAAAAATTGTTTCTGATGTTAATATGTTTATAGGCGTACCATCCTTACTTGGCTGAATGACTTCTCCACTCCAAAAACCATTTTCAAAAAATTGCTTTAGAACAGTCTCTTGCTCATCGTAAGGGTATTCTACTGTAATCGTATCCTTAATTTTCTTTCCTATCACCTCATCTGATCTCCAACCATATATTAATTCTGCTGCCTTGTTCCAGCTTATAATATTAAAGTCTAAATCGGTAGAAATAATTGCATCCGAAACATTCTCAACGAGCCTAGCTTGATAATTAATTTTTTCCTCCGCCTTCTTTCGCTCTGAAATGTCGACGAAGCTTTCGAGAAGATATTTATTGTTATTTAATATTATGGGTTTTACTGTTTTAAGAATTGGAATTTCTTGTCCACTAATAGTGAGAAGGATATGTTCTGACTGATCTATAGTTTTATGATCGTCAGTTATAGGACATTTTCCTTTTTTCGATGGGCAGATAAATCGATGACAAACTTTATTGAGAACTTTATCTTTATGGGTACCAATCATTTCGAGTGCAGCGGGATTAACTTGTACAATTTTATGAGTTTCCATATCGATGAGCATGACACCAGTATTTAAAGAGTCGAGTAGCGTGCGAATCCGCTCTTCACTCTGTTTAAGAGCTTTTTCTGCTTGCTTACGCTCTGAAATATCAAGATTTGTTGACTGAAATCCAATATGTTCACCTCTTTCATTATATATAGCTGTAGCAAAACCTTGTGAAATAAATTGCGAACCATCGTTTCTTTTCGCAAGAAACTCGCCTTTCCATTCCCCCGTCTCGGTAAGTGCTTCAAGGACAGGAACTGCATCAGCTTCATTAACGAAAAAGCTACCGACTGAACTTCCAATTGCTTCTTCATTCGATTTATAACCCCATAGTTCTAAAAATGCTGGGTTTACGTGATCAATTATTCCATTTATATCAGCAGTACTTTGTGCAGCAATGGAAGAATCAAAAACAATGTTTTTTAAATGAAGCTCTTCCATGACTTTCTTGCGCTCGGTTATATCCCTGATAATGGCTAGATCAGCAGGCTCTCCCTTCCATACTGTTTTCGCGGCATTTACTTCAACATATACGCTTGTTCCATCCTTTCGGAGTATAATTGTATCATACTTTGGGGTGTCTGGTTTACCTTCAACTCTTTTCTTAAATCTTTCCATTACCTTATCAATTTCATCGGGGTGTAATAATTGCATCATATTGAGTTTGAGCAATTCATCAACACTATAACCCGTTACCTCCGAAGCCCGCTCATTTGCATAAGCAAGTTCACCTTTCCCCTTTACTATAATAATAGAATCATTAGCATTTTTGGCTATAGCCCTAAAATTCTCCTCAGATTCTCTTATTGCTTCTTCCGCCTTCTTGCGGTCGGTGATGTCCTGTGTGATAATCTGAATGCCTATTATCTTACCCTCTTGATCTCTAACTGGTTGACAATTTAACGAAATCCATTGATTGAAATCCTCAATTCTTTCTTCAATAGTTTCTCCAACGCCAGATTTGATAATGTTGTGAAATCTTTCTAGAAGAAAATCTGCTACATCTTTAGGAAATGTATCATGTAATTTTTTCTTATCAACGATATCTTCACGTTCCAAATTATAACCCATACCATTTATCCATTGTAATGCTATATTATTCAGGAAAAGATAAGTACCATTATCGTCAAATAAAGTAATAGCTGTGTTAGTATTTTCTACAAGTAACCTGTACTTTTCTTCGGATTTTTGGAGCTCTAAAGTCCGCTCTTCTATCAATTCCTTAAGATTGTCGCGATGTTTTTTTAATTCTTCTCGGAGTTTTCTATTTTCAGTAATATCTCGCAGAACCTCTACTATTGCTGGTTGTCCATCGTAATTTTCTATTGGTGTTGAAATAATATCAAAATATTTTGTACCTTCAATAATAGGTGAGCTTATAGATTGTTCGAAGCGATATTGGCACACATCCTTTTCTAAGAATGTTTTAATAGGGCAACGCTCGCATGGTTGACCTAATCCTTTTATTGTTTCATAGCATTTTTTTCCTATAAGTTCTTCACCGAATAGATCGAGGGCTGAATCGTTCTTAAACAAAATTTTATAGTCTTCTGATATGACAAAAACAGTATCCTTTACGTTTGAAAAGATGGTATTTAATTGTTCCTGAGCTTTTTTTAATTTTTCTTCTGCTTTAACTTGTTCGGAAACATCTCTTGAGATGCTAATTATACCTGTATATTCACCTTCGTCGTTAAATAATGGAATTTTACTCGTACTAAACCATTTTCTTCCTTCTGCTACATCCCAAGGTTCTACAAAATCTAATTTGGGTGTTTTACTCTTAATTACCTCTAAATCGTCGTCTAAATATTTCTGGGCCACATCTTTAGGATAAATATCAAAACAATTTTTCCCAGCTAAATTTTTTTTTGTTGTTTCATGGGCGTCAGCAAAATATTTATTTACCCGAATTAAGTTATTTTTATCGTCTTTATAAAAAACTAACACTGGAATATTATCCAGTATCATTTCCATTTCTTTAATGTGTTTCTTATATTCCCCAATAGAATTTAAATCAGAATTACTCAATTTTTTTTTTTCACACTCCTTTATCTTAACATTCTATTAATTACCTTGTTCATACTGATTTCATGTAAATTTTAATAATTAAAGGAAATTTGATTATTATTTTTCTAATTTTTTTTTATATCAAGTTAAAAATTCTTTTAGCTTTTAAAATTCGATTAAATGTCATATTTTTTATATGGGATAAAATAATATTTTTAGATCAAATGTCTATTATTTTTGATGATGAACCTACGCTTCAATTCCTAAGAACATCTTGATTTCAAATAGAAACTATTACATTCAAGAAAATCAGATGTTTAAGAACGCTCGGTGGACATTATTGATTTCTAATTCAAGAAATTCAAAGAATACTAATGTTTAGTATTTTTGCTCCTTAACTAGTGTATCTTTTCTAGATTTCATATTTGCAACTTCTTAACAATTTTTAATCATTACTTCAGTGAATTTTTTAGGTTATCATCTATAGCTTGAATGATATCATTGCAAGAGTCTAACATCATTTCGACGTAGTCAATAACCAAGTATTTAGATATTGGCCCTCTTTTTTTTCTCCTTTCCAATATTAATTCACAGAAACCCTGAATAGTATTAACACCGCTGCGAACTTATAGTTGAAACGATTCAAAAGGAATTA
>JAUXAJ010000379.1 GCA_030620005.1 Promethearchaeota archaeon
TTTCTCTGACCCCTCACAACCCTAAGACTCCAACCAATCTCATCATTTCGGGTCCAGTGGTGGCTGTACCAAAGATCCCACTTGTATCGTTAACAATTGCCCCAGAGCTCAAATAAGGTGTGCCTCGATTGATAGTAGAAACATCAATTTCTTTTACTTTTAAAATGGATGTAATATAGTTTATTTCCTCATCAGTAGATAGCGGATGAACGACGCAGCCATTATTATTAGCCAACGATATTGATCCTGGAAGGAAAAAAGATTCTGCATATTCATAAACAACGGTTTCAACGTTTAAAACTTCTTCAATTTCTTCCCGATTATCCTTCAAAAGTGAACTAATTATAGCTCCCTTGTCATTACAGAGAATTAAATTTCCAAACGCGTTGTCTATTGATTTAAGCACACCAATTTGAATGGAATCATCTATTTCTTTTAAGAACGAATCTAATGTATTAAGTTCCTCGTCTCTAGTAATGTAAGGAACGATCACCCCGTATTTATTACTTGAAGTATATACGCCTAAAAGATTTGAATTATTGATAGTTAAAGGGAAAAGCTCAACATTAAACGCGCTTTTAAACTTCTTATAAATAGGTTTGAGTAAATTTGGAGGATGTAAAACGTATGAATTGTTAGCAACGAGATATACTCCAATTAAATTGTTTCCACCAAAAATTTGCGCTTTTAAAATAGTCATATGATTTTTAAGTTATAAAGAGTATTTGATTTTGTAATCATACTAGTTTTATTAAAAACAGAGCAATTTTTTGAAATATAAATTCCTATTTATGTAAATACACGATTACGAGTCCATCTAAATTTTTAGTTGCCCTAATCTTGAGTTTTCTTGGAGGCTTTTGAATCCCTCGCTTCCATATTTCTTCGTTTACTTCTTGAGAAATAATTAGCGATTCAGGCTTAAAGTGGCGCTCCATGTATTCGCGAAGGTATCTAACCGCTTTTTTTGCATACTTATTTCTGGGGCCTCTTCTCGCCTTTGCGAGTGGAACAACATATATCCGTTCGTCGATTATTTCTTCTGCTGGAGCTTCTTCTAATTCTACTCTTTCTTCTTCTAAGCCTTCCTCTTCAAATAGCTCGCTAATTTCATCTTCCTCAGTAATTTCGTCTAAGCTAAATTCTTCAATTTCTTCAATTGATTCTTCGAGGTCTTCTTCGTCAGCTTCTCCTAATTCTTCTTCTAAGTCGTCTAAACTAATTTGTTTTTCCTTTTTTTTTGCCATTTTTATTCAATTCCATTATTATTAGATTTAATCGCGTTTTAATCGAGTATTTCTCCATTGTCTCTGTGAATATGGACTTGACCTGACTTTTCCCCCTGACCTTAATATTATCCAGCTTGGAATAGATCTAGACTTTTTCGCGGAAGCACTTCTCCTTAATTTGGATGGTAAATCTTTATTTCTTGCCATTTTTTTTTCAAGTAAAAGTTGATTAATTTTCCATTAAAATTTCTTGATATTAAAATCCTTTTTAGTTTTCGATTGAGAGATTTGCTCTAACAACTTTTTAAAAACTTTGTCCGGTAATGGCGTAGCACCTCTCAATCTTCCAGTTTGATATAATTGAATTAATTGCAGTTCAATTTGTTCAGAAAATTCTGGTTTGACCATGCGAATATTTTCTAATCGTTGCCTCGCTTCTTGACTTAATATTAATCTCATCAATTGATATTTTTTACTTTCGAAAGCTTTTTCTTGTTGTTGTGCTATCTGTTGTTGCATTGCCTGTTGTTGAATTTGTTCCAATTTTCTTCTCCGTATCTCATCTAATTCTTCTTCGCTCAATCTGAACCACTATTCTTTGTTAATTTCATTTAATTAATTTTTTTTCCTTACAATTGAATATGCCGTTCTTTCTAATAAACTCGTACCTTCAGAAGAGGTAATTCTTCCCCTTTTGTCCCTTATAATTAAATCTGCTTTTTCTAATTGCTGTAAAGCAACCCTAATAATTTTTCCAGATTCCTTTGCGCTATGATTTAAATCTGGTCCACGCCTATTTCTTCCACCGTATAATTTCTTTAATCTATTAACACCAATCGGTCCATTCTTCTTTATTTTTCTCAATAATGAAGCGCATCGAATATACCAAAAATTCTCAGTATCAGTAGGAGCTAATTCTTTATAAAAAGCTGTTTTCCAAAACTCGCTTCCTTCTGGAGGTTTGATTCCTTCCAGGAGCCTTAATTTTTCGGCAACTGCAGGAATTAATTTTGCCGGATCTACGAGATATATTGACATGAATCTTTAATTCATTAGTTCATTTTTATATATATATTAGTTTTAAAAATTTTTCAAAACTAAAATAATTTTTGGAATTGAATTTCGCATTTTCTTCATATTCCATTAGTTAATTTAGAAAAGAAAAAAAAAATATTGTACCATTCACTTAAGGCTAGAGATTGATATCATGAAATACGATGAAAATTTTAAAAAAGTATTGTTGTCTGGACCTCATTGTATCGTAGGCAAGAAATTTCAAACAAATCAAAGCGAAATTATAAAACATGTGAACAAATTGCTAAAAAGATACAAAGTAATAAAAATTAAAGTGTTAAAAGCTGCTTTATACGATTCAAATATTAAGGAAATAGCCCAAATTATTACAAACGCCACAAATTCATATTTATTGGATTTGAGAGGAAAAATATTAATTATTTCAAATTATCAGATGGACAAAAAAAAAAAAAAATAAATTAAATAAACCAGAAAAAGAAATATTGCAAAAATTCAATCTAACGATCAAGAACTTAGAAAACCCTCTATATTTACCCGAAATTTTAAAATTAACAGAAAAAATTATTAAATATGGATTTGAACTTTTTTTCAAGCATGAAATCTAAAAAAGAACTTGGACAAATAATTCCATGAGCTTTTAACATATTAAAACCCTTAATTGCACGTTTTTAACCATGCTGTCATTTATTAATATTTGTATCAAAAGTATTAAATTTAAATGTTGCTTAACATTCATTATCATCAAATAATTATTAATTTTAAATGGTGAGAATATGAGTTCAACATCAAAATCTAGTTGGGATGGCATTAAGGGTTTTGCTTCTTTTCTAGGAAAATTGGCTTGGTTAATTTTACTCATTGAAGGAATTTTTTTCATTATATTGGGAATATATTGGTTTTCATGGTTTTCTTATTCGGTATATTTTACATTTATATACGTAATGTATATAA
>JAUXAJ010000154.1 GCA_030620005.1 Promethearchaeota archaeon
AACTTTATTGTTGTGGGTGTTATGAGAAGAAAGCAAGTGTTTGCAAGATGAGGTATGGGGATTGTCTAGTAAGGTTGTAGTGAAGGTAGAATATCACACGGTTGGGATGTTTTATACCGTGAGGGGTAAGAGGTTAAGCGATATTAAATCGTTAAAAAAGATGCAGGGTAGGATTTTGAGTGTTACGAATGCTGACTGGAAGTGGCATGTGGTGTTTACGTTTAGTTTGGAGAATCTGGAAAAATATTTTAAAGAATATGGTAATTTGGGAAAAAGTCTGACGGATTGTTTTAATAAGTTGCGGGATAAGTTTTGGGGCTTCAAGTATTTTTGGAAGTATGAAGAGGGTACGAAGGTGTGGTGTAAGGTTTGCAATAAGAAGGTTTATTTTACGGAAGATGGAGGACGCGATGGTTGGGTGTTTTGTAATGAATGTGGTGTGAGTATTAAGGGTGGGGATTTACCGCATTTTCATGTGATGTTTGATTTTGTGAATAGAAGGATAAGATGTAAGAAAGATAAATTGGTGGACAAGTTGAGAAAGATTGGTTCTATTAAGGGTAGTAAGGTTGTAAGCAAGAGAAAATATCTTAGTGGTACGGATGTTGAAATGGTCGAGGTCGATTTTATTGTGAAAAGGTTTAAAGAACTTTATGTTAAAAAGTTAATTCACCCGAAGTCTTGGGACAAGATGAACTGGAAGCGGTGGATGGCGGAACAGCGTGGTTATGGAATGAATAAGAATAAAACCGATATAGAGATTTTGCTGGGTTATTATATGTTTAAGAAGTGGAGAAATGGTATTGCTCATGCGAGGGAGATAATGCATTATATGGATTTGGAGGGGTATGTTAAGAAGGATTTCTATAAGTATACTGAGGGGAGGTATTTGAAAGCGGGTGCGAAGAAATGGTATCATAGCTTGAACTTGGAGTTTGATCCCGAAGGTGAGGTTCAACCTGAGTGGGAGAGGGTGTTGGAAATGGTGGGGATGGTTGGGGTTAAGAAGGCGTTGTATTTGGTAAAGAGTTCAAAAGAGGCGATGATTGATTATTATGATGGTGAAGGGAAGGCGGGGGCGTATATTTATTGGAGGGTGATTAATGATATTAAAAGCAGGATGGTTGACGAGCAGGGTCTGCTAAAGGGTGGTTATTATGTTCAAAAAAAGGTTGTGTGAGCTGTTGTTTGTATTAGTAGTGCGTCGTGAAATATTTTTTCCTGAAAAAATGTGAGAATGTCTTGTGGGGGGGGTACAAGCGTAGCCCCCTAATGTTGTGGCTCGCTTAAAACAAATGTTATTTCTGTTGTTGCTGCTATTGTTGTTGGTTGGAGTATGCAGATGATTGAGATCCCAGCAATGTTTTTGATTTAAGATATAGAACAAAACATTATAAAAAATATAAATTTATATATCGAAAACTTGAATCCTTTAAATATATGGCATGTCGAATTTCGTTAATTTATTAGGATAATAATTTCGAAAAAGAGCAATAATGCGGATCTTAATGAATGTATTAAAAAAAAAAAATTAAAAAAGTGTAAAATCAATTAAATATTATTTTTAATTTTTATCCGGCGCCTCACTTGTAGAGCAATTATTAAACCTATTGAGAATACGAGCGAGATTGACACGAGTTCCACGGGATAACCAGGAATTATGGGCAAATAATATCTCGTTAATTCCTTATTACACGTTAAAGTATAAATATCCGGGCCGTTTTCGTATAATATAACTTGAATGTAGTATATTTTCTTTTCTCTTGCCACATAATTAATAGAGGGTTGATCGCCT
This sequence comes from Promethearchaeota archaeon, assembly GCA_030620005.1. The sequence continues at coordinate 1,796 of JAUXAJ010000154.1, forward strand.
AAACTATAAGCGAGAGCGTTTCTAAATATTTCTTGATTTATCTTCCCGTCCAGATTGATTTTTGTTTCCTCTGGACGTTCATCGAACAGAAAAAGATAGAAATTACCATCATCCTCGTGAGTTATCGATACATCAATACGATCTCCGGCGTTTAAATTAACTAAAAAAAAGACCGAAGTAGATACGGTTATTTTATCCACATGTGTAAAAGCCAACACGTTATTAATCGGAAAAACGAGAAAAATTGTTAACATCAATAGTGATATTTTTTTGTAATTCATTGTAACGAGTTTGTATTTATTTCAATTTCACATTTTATTAATTTATAAATCTTGAATAATTTATAATAAAAATTTTTATGTTATAATATTTTGCGATATGTTCATTACATCATAAACATTCATTACTTTTTTTTATTTTGTTTATGGCGAAATTTACGAGACCTTCAGCAGAAATGATTTCTTTTATGAATTCTGGCGTCTTTTTAATTTCGTATTCATTATTGGATGTAAGATTTTTAACCTTATCGGTTTCAAAGTTGATTTCTAACTCATCTCCAGTGTTAAAAGCATCCACATTTTCGAATTCAATTATGGGTAGTCCAATATTTATGGCGTTTCTAAAGAATATTCTTGCGAACGATGGGGCAATTACGCAACTGATTCCTGCTGCTTTTATGGCAATAGGGGCTTGCTCCCTACTTGAACCGCTTCCAAAATTTGAATTCGCGACAATTATCGTGTAACCATGTCTTCTCCTCTTAGCATTAAAGTCCGGGTCTAAATCTTCCATGCAATGCTCTGCCAAGAAAGCAGGGTCGGATTTAACCAAGTATCGCGCAGGAATGATTAAATCGGTATTTATATTCTTTTCACTGTATTTTATAACCTTTCCCTTCACTTCTTACACCTTTCAAATTTAGAGATATATTGGGCTCGTAATGTAATCTTTAATAGCCGAAGCAGCAGCAACGGCAGGACTCGATAAATAAACCTCGCTGTCTATGTGACCCATTCTTCCCTTGAAATTTTTGTTGGTTGTTGAAATGGCTTTTTCCCCCGCAGCCAAAACTCCCATGAATCCACCTAAACACGGTCCACAGGTGGGTGTTGATATAACGGCCCCTACATCGAGAAATATTTCAATTAATCCTTCCTTTAAGGCGTTAAGAAAAATTTGTTGAGTGCCTGGAATGATTATGCATCTTACTCTCGAATTTATCTCGTGTTTTCTTAATACTTTTGCAGCGGTTCTTAAGTCTTCTAGCCGTCCGTTGGTACACGATCCGATTACCGCTTGGTCAATTTCAACTCTCATTGCGTCTACTTCTGATATGGGCTTCGCATTTTCTGGCAAGTGAGGAAACGCCACTTGAGGTTCTATAGTTTTGCAGTCAAAATTGATAACGTCGCAATATACAGCGTCCTTATCGCTTTCATGTACTTTATATTTAAGGTTACCAACGATTTTTAAATAGTTTTCCGTAATTGTATCGGGAACAATTATGCCATTCTTGCCTCCAGCTTCTATTGCCATGTTGCACATGGAAAATCGATTTGACATGGATAAATTCTCAACGACTTCTCCCGTAAATTCCATGGCTTTATACGTTGCACCATCGACTCCAATTTGACCAATCGTATATAAAATTAGGTCCTTACCCGAAACCCATTCGTTCAATTCACCAGAATATATAAATTTGATCGACTCGGGTATTTTGAACCAACACTGTCCTAGCGCCATTGACACTCCTAAATCAGTTGATCCAACACCAGTAGAAAAAGCCCCTAAAGCGCCATAGGTACACGTGTGAGAGTCCGCTCCAATAAAAACCTCTCCGGGAGAAACCAATCCTTGTTCAGGTATTAAGCAATGTTCTATTCCCACGCGACCAACTTCGAAGTAATTTGAAATTTTATATTTCCGAGCAAAGTCTCTAAGAATCTTGCATTGATCCGCTGAAGCAACATCCTTATTTGGAGTGAAATGATCAGGAGTCAATATGATTCTTTTATTATCAAAAACGCTCTGATTTGTTCCTTCAACAATTTTTTCAAATATTTTTATGGCAATAGGAGCCGTTATGTCATTTGCAAGACATTTATCCACATTAGCTAATATGAAATCGCCAGCTGAAACGTTTTTGTCGTCGCAATGCGCTCTCAAAATCTTTTCTGTTATCGTAAATCCCATTCTATTAAAACCTATATAAATCGTGTCAAGAAACTCAAAAAATTAAATTTTGAAATGATTTATGTAATTAATTTTTAATTCTTTCTTATTATATCATTAAACAATTTGATTGTTTTGTCATGATTATATAATTAAGTATATAATAAAAAATTAGACATTTAAGACCATGAAATACGAATATTATTACATTATTTAACTGCTGGTAATAATACAACGAAATTACTTCCTTTTGAATAATCTCCTTTAACTCTATCCTCAATCTTAATCTTTCCATTGTATAGATTTAGAATTTTGGTAATAAAATAGAGCCCAATACCCATGCCCTTCCCTCCTTTTGACTCTTGAAACCCTTTCTTAAAAATTAACTCTTTCCTAGAATCCTCAACACCAATCCCATTATCTTTAAATTCTAACTTGAAAAAATTTTCTACTCTCGAGGTTTCAATGCAAATTTCTACGACTGCATTATTATTATATTTAATCGCGTTAATGAGTATATTTTCAAATACTTCGCTTATTAATTCATTTGCGTTTACCCAAATTTCATCGAGATCGCTATTATATTCAATGAACACCTCTCTTTCTTGAAAACTATTTTTTATAAATTCCACGCTTCTTTTAATTTCACGTTTAATGCTTAAAGTTTTTAAGGAAATTTCAGCATCACTGATTTCAGATAATTTTCGAACATTTAATATTAATCGTTTACCCCTGACTATTTGTTCTTCTAGAACTGGAAGAAATTTCCTACTGGCTTGATCATTTCCATCTTTTTGATACATTTTACTAAGTTCTAAAGAAGATGCAATGTTTTGGAAAATATTGCTTATGTCATGAGTAAATAAGTCCTTAAAGAAGCTTGCTCGATTGTAAGCTTCGCGATAATTTTCTTCGGATTCTTTTAATTTTCTAAATAAGAGATTGATTGGATTTTTAAGACCAAATTGAATCACGGCCTTATAGATTAAATAGAACGCAATTATTTTGAAAACATGACCTATTAAATTAGAGAGTCCGTAAACGCTAACATAAAACGTGAAAGAAAATTCTGAAATCATTGTACAAACGATCGAAAAAATAATCAATGTGATAATCGTTTTGTCAAATTCTTTACGGTTTTTGTAAATTAATAATATTGAAACGAGAAAAATGAGATCTATAATGTATTCACTAATTATCTTAAAGGATGTCAATCCAGATCCTTCGATAAAACAATCTGGAAAGTTTCCCGTGAAAATGAGGGCAATTAAAAAAGCACATGTTATTATATAAGATAAGATCAAATATTTAAGGTTAATTTTTTTATTTTTGATTAATGAAGCGAAAAAAATAGAAAATGCTTGGAGATATCGCGCTGCAATCCATAATTGTGTTGGTAAATTAGCATCGTAACCTGGAAAAACGCCCATTCCCTTGTAAGCAAGCGTGTGAATTAAGTCCACGAAGCCTATGAATAGGGATGAAATCCCAAAAACCAATAAAAACATGCTATCAATTTTATTTCGTGAATGCCATGTAATTAAAAAGATGGCAAAAGCAATGGTAACGCTAAATAACTCTGCAAAGCTATGAAAAAGAAGATAATTAAAGAAACTAGAAATAATTAGCCCTATTAAAATTATTGAGACGATTACGGCTTCCGATACATTAGATTTGTATTTTGCAAGATCTTTTTTGTTTTTTAACATCGTATAAAAGCATAAAATGATATGTTTGAAATCACATTTATGATCTAAATAGTTCTATTTAACTTTTTAGAATTCAAAATTTTAGATTCACCTAAATTTTCTCAACTTCAAATATAGGTGCTACCATTTCTTTTAAAATTTCATTTGATTCAGCCCAAAGATAGAATAGTTTTTTCTTCACAGAAATGATTACGGCTTTTCCAATTTCGTAAAAATCACCTGAATCTTGATTGATTGATTTTTTTAAGTCTTCAGACATGCTCTCGAAATATTTTGAGTTTTTAAGTTGATTTTTTTTCGTTTTCATGTTAAAAACGGGATATTTTTTCCCATTAAAGTTAATCTCATCGTTAACTAATTGAAAATCTTTAATGTCAAAAAAATAAGATTTCATTTCTCTCGTCTTCCTTTTGAGACTATTAATAAAGAATTTCAACGCATTATCGTCTTTTTCGATGTTGTAATCAAATATAAAAACATGGAAACTATTGTCTTTTAGAAATTTAGCGCGCGGAGTATAAAGCACGCAATCGTAAACCTTGTAATTAAACATTGGCATTTCTTTTTTTACAACGTAGGATTTTATTTTCCAACCTTTTTCTAATAAAGGTTTAAAATAAGGTTGAATAAAAGTATCAAGTTCTTCGTAAGAAAATTCCATGCCATTTTGATAAATTTTTTCAAGAGCTTCTGAATGTAATCGCTTTATTCCCGTTATCCTATCAAGTTCCTTTTTCATTTTTTCTATGAGATTATCAAAATACGACATTGGTCTTAAAGCTTTAAATATCGTTGCGTTTTTGGATTTATCTGTTCGTCCTCCTTCCATAACTAGTCCGAACTTGATGAGTTTCCGCAAAATTGAATAAATAGTTGTCCTTTCAATGGGTAGAGCGTGAATTAACTCTTTCACGATATTGCCTTTAGCTCCTGCCTTTATTAATGCAAAATATACCGAAGCCTCTTTATAAGTTAATCCCGTTTTTTCAAAGATTTCAATGAATTCGTTCTTTTTTTTTTTACTTGACATTAGTAGAATTACATTTTTTATAATATTTAAAATTTGTTGGAGTGTAATAAACACAATAACACTTATAAACACAAAAACACTTAAATAATTATAATTATTCAAAACACTTTATTGAATTATTCGTGAATGATTTGACACTTGAAAATTTTAATTTTGAAAAGTATCACGCGTTAGGGAACGATTACATCATTGTCAACGACATTAAATGGAACGTGCCCGAAGAAAAAAAGGCAGTCTTGGCTAAAAAGTTGTGTGAGTTTCATTTTTCGATAGGAGCTGACGGATTAATCTTTGTTTGCGATTCGGAAAAAACAGATATTAAAATGAGAATATTCAATAACGACGGTACAGAGGCTGAGATGTGTGGAAACGGGATTAGGTGCTTCTCAAAATATGTGTACGAGCACGATATAGTAAAGAAAAGTGAAATAAATGTCGAAACTCTCAAGGGGACCCTCGTTGCTAAATTATCAATAATTAATGACGAGGTAAAAGGTGTTGAAATTAACATGGGTTCTCCTATATTAGACTGCGAACAAATACCCGTACTTCCTAGGAACAACGATTTTCAGTGCGTCAACGAGCCCATTGTTGTTTTGGACAAGATTTTTAATTTCACCGCTGTTTCAATGGGAAACCCTCACGCAGTAATTTTTGTTAAGAATCAACCAAACGATGATGATTTAAATAAATACGGGGCAAATATTGAATCGCACGAGCATTTTCCAAACAAAACAAACGTGGAATTCGTTCAAGTAATTTCTAAAACCGAAGGATTTTTAAGAGTATTCGAAAGGGGCGTTGGAATAACCAATTCATGTGGTACCGGATCTTGCGCATCGGTCGTGGCAGGTACAATTCTCGGGAGATTTGAAAACAATGCGCCTGTTTTGATTCACAATGATGGAGGGGATCTAAAAATCACTTACGATGGCAAAAATGTATTCTTGGAAGGGCCCGTTGAAAAAGTGTTTAATGGAATAATGGAAAATGTAATGATTTAATTTTTCTAGTAAAGATAAAAAATGAATGGTATAATAATGGAATATGAAGATTGGTTAAAAAATAAAGACCTAGAGTATCGAGATGGAATATTATTTTTCGCAGGCGTGAGTACCATAGAGTTATCCAAAAAATACGATACTCCAATATATGTAGTTAACGAACAGATGCTTAGATTGCGCTACAGAAAGCTAAAAGAAACTCTCGATTCAGAATACAAAAAAAATCGAATTTATTTTGCCGTGAAATCGAACTCAAGTTTATCTGTTTTAAGAATATTAAATTCGGAGGGGGCTTTTTACGATTGCTCCTCAACGGGAGAAATATATACGTGTTTCAAGGCCGGAGTTTCTCCAGAACAGATCATTTACACGGGAAACATGTTTACAGACAGAGATTTTGAATTTGCCGTGGAAAATGATGTCATAACAAATTTAGACAGCATTAGCCAATTAAAAAGGCTTGAAAAGGCGTGCGATAAATTGGGCAAGGAAAAAGGCATCGTTTCTCTAAGGATTAATCCAGAATTTGGTGCAGGGCATCACGTGCACACCATTACTGCTGGAAAAGAGTTGAAATTTGGAATATTGGATAATCAAGTTATTAAAGCGTATTCAAAAGCAAAAAGCATGGGTTTTGAAAAGTGGGGAATACATCAACATATAGGTTCAGGAATAATTAATCCACTCGATTTTGAAAAAGCTGCGGAAAGATTTTTATCCATCGTGACGAAACTAGCAAATTCCTTAAATATTCGGTTTGAGTTCGTGGATTTTGGAGGTGGATTGGGCATCCCATACAAACCGGAAGAAGAGCCATTAGATTTAGAAGTTTACAAAGAAGTAGTAATTAAAAAGTTTAAAGATACGGTTAAAAATGACGATATCGGAGAGCCCTTCTTGTTGATCGAACCAGGGCGCTATATAACAGCAGAAGCAAGCATTTTATTAGCTCAAATCAATACTATCAAGGATAACGGATACAAGATGTTTGCTGGTTTAAACGCGGGGTTTAATACTTTAATTCGACCGGCATTTTACGATTCTTATCACCACATAATTGCGTGTGATGTAAACGAAAGAAAAAAGCAGGTAAAATACGATATAACTGGACCAATTTGTGAGTCTGTTGACGTTCTTGGAAAGGGAAGATACTTACCAGAGTTAATGGAGGGGGATTATTTAGCGATTCTTGACGCTGGGGCTTATGGTTTTGCAATGAGTAGTCCTTACAATTCCCGACCACGCCCCGCTGAAATTTTGATAAACGGAGGAAAATCGTATAAAATTAGGGAGGCCGAAACATATGACGACCTTCTTCGTCATCAAACAATTCCAGATCATTTAATGTAGGATTACATGCAAAAAGAATAAATATTTTTACCGACTTTTTATCATCAAGGTAAAATTATAAAAAATGAGAACGATTAAGGTATGGATACCCATTGATCATTCTTCATGAGGACTCGGCACTATGAAATCTGATTATTTTATAGTCAAGATTAATGAGAATACTGATCTGCTCTGAGATTTTTTTATAATTTTATCTTATAAATATTTCATTTGTTTTTAGAATCGATCGCTATAATATTGGTTTTTTGCAAAAACTTAATTTTAGTTCCTCTTAATATTAAATCAAACAGGTTAGTGTCAGAGAAAAATGTAAGGATTTATAAACTTAATACATCTTGCATTTTATAAATCTTATTCTCTTTAGCTTCAACGATGAATTTAATTGCCCTTATTGCTCCAGAGGCGAAGCACATCCTACTGTGAGCTTGGTGCTTGAATTCAATTCGCTCTCCAGATCCCGCAAACAATATCATGTGATCTCCTACAATGTCCCCTGCTCTAATGGCGTGGACGCCAATCTCATTTTTAGCACCAACTTTTCGTTTATTAGGGCCTCTAGAACGACCGTATTTTACTACATCATTCATTTTAACAGCGAGAGTTCTACTTATAATCTCAGTAATAGTTAGAAGTGTACCACTGGGGGCATCTTTCTTCCTATTATGGTGAGCTTCAATAACTTCAATATCCCAATCGGCTAAATACTGCGTTAAAATCGATGCAATTTTAAAGAAAACATTCATCCCTATTGCCATATTCGGAGAAATGACTGCAGGTGCATTATAATCTTCAATTAATCGCTCATGCTCGTCTAAAAAATCTTGAGATAACGCAGTCGTTCCAATGACACAGCGAATTTTGTTTTTAACGCAAATCTTGCAATTATTTTCCGCTGCCTCGGCGATGGTAAAGTCTATTGCCACCTCTGGTTTAGCACTCTTAATTATTTCTTGAAGTTTACTCGCATCAGTAATTTTAATCTTGTTAGAATCGTTAGCACCACACAGAATTCCAAATTCTTTACCAATATCGATTATATCGCAAGCAGCAACAACTTCTATCTCATCGTCTTCCAAGGCTAATTTACCTATTAATCGGCCCATTGAACCAGACGCGCCGAGTATGATTATTCTTATCATGGTTGATACCTCCAAAATTTTTATATATTAAAGTAATTTCAAATTATCTAGCACATTCTTTATTTTTTTCTGATTATCTTCTAGTGGAGGAGTAAGCGGCAACCTCATTCTACTATTCATTATTCCCATTATCTCAGCAGCGTATTTTACGGGATTAGGGTTAGTCTCTATAAAAAGAACCTTAAAGAGATCATACAGTTCAAGTTGCATTGCTTTTGCTTTATTCCAATCCCCGATTTTCATTGCACTCGTAAATTCAACCATTCTAGCGGGTATAATATTCGAAGCCACGCTAACCACACCCTTGCCTCCTAACGCCATTAGATGGTACGTCATGCTATCGTCTCCGCTTAACACTATAAAATCGTCAGGTGTAGTTTTAATTATTTTGGTTATTTGATCAATGTTTCCCGATGCACACTTGATCCCTACAATATTTTCTTTTGAGTGAGCTAATTTAGAAACCGTATCAGGTTCCATATTTCTGCCAGTTCGACTAGGCACGTTATATAAAATGATTGGGAGAGATACTGAATCAGCGATAGCAGAAAAATGATCTATCAATGAATGTTGGACGGGTTTATTATAATACGGAACGACAACAAGAATACCGTCCGCTCCCGCTTTTTCAGCGTATTGACTCAACGAGATCGCTTCATTAGTCGAATTACTCCCCGTCCCTATCAGTACGAACGGATCTTTTCCACTCTTTTTTACTTCGTCTATAGTAATATTCATTGCTTCATGATGCTCCTCGTGAGATAATGTAGCAGATTCTCCCGTTGTTCCCATTGTTAGGGGATTGCAACCACTATCCAATTGAAATCTTATAAACATTCTATATTTTTCTTCGTCAATAGACAAATCTTCTTTAAAGGGAGTAATCATTGCAGTTGTTACTCCTTCAAGTTTCTCAATTTTCGAAAATCCCATTTTTTTTCATCCAATTTTTTTCGTTTTGTTAATTCTCAAATTGTATTTTAAAAAATATCTATTTATTAGTAAAATATTAGTTAAAAAGTAGATGGTAAATTTCCAATATAAGGATTATTAATAACCTTATATTTAATTTACAATTTTACTTTTTCTTTTGTCTTAATTTTCTTTTAATCAAAAATCCCATCTTACTTTGAAGTCCGAAAAGAGGAATGAATCCATAGCTTAACCTTTGATTAAAAGAACTTTTTGTGTCGTAAGTCGCAAGATTCAAATCGTATAACCCATTAGGTGATTCTCGAGCTACAACTTCGGCACTTCCCTTGAATAACTTCACTTTTACGCTACCAGTTACTTTTTTGTTCACTTCGTTTATAAAAGCGTCTAAAGCGTCTTTTAATGGATCAACCCAAAGACCTTCGTATGCCAATTCAGTCCATCTTTGATCCACGATTGTTTTAAAGGAGTTTTCGTGTTTGGTACAAACATATTTTTCAAGATCCTTGTGCGCTCTAATCAAAATTAGGGCAGCTGGAACCTCGTAAGTTTCCCGAGACTTCAATCCAATTGCTCGATCTTCCATGTGTTCAACCCTACCAAAACCGTGCTTACATCCTATTTCATTTAATTTCCTTATTAAATCGACACCATTCATTTTTTCTCCGTTTAATCCAATTGGAACACCATCTTCAAAACTAATATCAACATATTCCGGTTCGTCCGGCGCCTTTTCTGGAGCAACGGTCCACTCGTTAGAATCTTCAGGAGCAATCACATTTGGATGTTCTAAAACGTCACATTCAGCACTTCGTCCAAATAGGTTTTCATCCGTACTATATTTCTTATTTTGGTTAGAAATTGGAATCCCGTGCTGTTGAGCGTATTTTATTTCTTCGTCTCGCCCCATATTCCACTCGATTAATGGTTG
>JAUXAJ010000287.1 GCA_030620005.1 Promethearchaeota archaeon
TCATGTACCTGTATCCGTTGAGTGTCGTTCGGAAAAATCCGTAGCTTGATGGCTTGAATCATTTATACAATAGTAGAAGTAATCACCATTTTAATGGTTTACAGTGCGATGGTTTAGTGATTTTTTTTTTCCAAAAAAAAATAGGACTCAATTCATCTCCACCTTGAAAGGTGGAGTTTTCTTGAGTGGTCATTATAAAATATGTTTCAAATTTTTATTTCTATAAAGCGTCAATTGTCATCATGAAAACAAACCACAATATTAAGACTATTATTTTCGATTTAGGAAGAGTATATTTTACCATGAAAGAAAGCCACGCCCTTCTTTTTTCATTCAATGCAGCCCATGACTTTCAAGCCTTCAATCAACCATTCAATTACTAACTTCAAACCATGAATGTTCTCTTTCGTGTGTATTCTCGAATTAGGTGTAAATTTCTCGTGATATTTTAATGCAATATAATTAAGCGAAGGGTTTTCATTATACCATTTTATTAACGAATTTTTAGCGTTCTTGTGAAGAACTTCCATATCGTTTAAAATTTTTGTAAAATCATTCTCTTTCCACACTCCAAAATGTGCCAATGAAATGGAATTTAAATCATCCTTAAGTGATCTTAATTTATTAAATGTGTTCAGAATTTCTGACTCCTTAAACTCTGGTGGTACGAATTCAGGTATGGCCGTATCATGATCAAACTTATCCATTATTGCGTCTCCTACAAAAATGTTTTCATTCTTTCTATCTAAAATTGCGATTGAATCTTGTGTATGACCAAAAAAATTTAATATTTCTAACTTCAAACCGTTAAGATCAATAATATCGCCTTCTTTCAACGGCGTTACGCTTTCTATAGGAGCAACATCATAACCAAAATAACTATTCATTCTCTCAGGAGTTTTTAAATTTTCCACGGCATGTTCTGAAGCTAAAACTTCAATCTTAGTATCCGGCATTAGTTTTTTTAATTTTCTAATATCTTGAATGTGGTCGAAGTGTGAATGCGTTAGAATAATTTTATGAATTGGATAAAGCCCTAGTTCCTTGAGTTTTTTTACAATTTTTCTTACCATTAAATCAGATGGAGTATCAATCATTAAACGCATTCCTTCATTTTCAACTATGTAGTTAGCAAGATTTCCTTCCATCCTATACAATAGCGCATCTAGGAGGTATGAGTTATCGTTAAATTTCCCATTTTTATTAATGAACACCATGTTTTACCATGCTTTACCATATTTTTTCTTTTTTTTACTTTAACTAATCCTTTTAAGACGATTAATATTTCATGTAATTACTTTTATCAAGTCTCTTAAAGCCCTGCTTGCCACTTTTTCGATACGAAGTACAGTATAATTAGCGATATAATGTATACAAAAAGTATCATTGACCAAACGATCATTTCGCCTTCATTATTCTCTAAATATGCCTTAATTACATTGTAAACAAAGAAGATACTAAATAAAATCAACAATCGAAATCTTTTTTTAAATTTGTCCATTTGTCCATGAATACATTTTCAAAATAATTAATAATAATAAAAATTAATTTATTCTATAATAAAGAATGTTTTATTATAAAAAGAATAACGATACTAAAAAATGAGTAGAAACATACCTCCTCCATTTTGTTATGTCTGCAAATCCGATTTTGAAAGTTCATTAGATAAATTACATTACTGTATCTGCGACACTGCTGTCTGCAACAATTGTTTGAATAGTATTAAGAAGAATGAAAATCAATGGATTTGTCCAAAGTGTAAAACGGTCAATGAAATAATGGAAAGTGCGCTTTTTAGAGATAGAAGTTGAATCTTTTTAATGACCTTTTTCTTTTTATTATTTTGAGAGATTTAATATTGTCTATCGTGCCAATGATGAAAAATAGATGAAATGATGAATTGATGAAATTAATTGAGGAAGTCTGAGGCTTGATTATTAAGAATAATCTCAAGCACGTAAAAGAAAAAGATAAAGCTAAAAGTTTAAAATATTTTATTATAATTAATTTGAAATGTTAAAAAATTGGGTTAATATAGGTAAATTAATCAATTTTTATTAATGCATGTTTCTATAAGGTGAATCGTATAACAGCAATAATATCTAAAATTGCAGAAATAAACTGTTCAAGCGAAACTTTTTTTAAAGCATTATTCACACCAAAATTATGGATAGCAATTAGTCCTGTAAAAAAATTTGAAGCAGAGTTCGTTAGTCCTAATGTATTATACAGCGAATTAGTTGACGAAGTAAAACTAATTAATTTTCCAATAGAAATGAAGGGAGAACTCGTGTTAATTGATAAAGGAGAACAAGAAGGGAAAGGGAGATTAGTGGAGTTCAACGTGAGAAATAATAAAGACGTGAAGGAATTAGAAGGAAACCTTCGAATAAAAGCACTCTCAGAAAATAAATCCAAGATTGGAATTTTTATTCATAAATTCTCAATAACCAGTGAGTTTCTAAATTTAATTGGTACGGGTGTAGGAGAGCTCATTTTAAGAATGAAAATAACTGATATGGCAAGAAAGTTGGAAAAAATTTGTAAATCTCAAAATTTAAATGATTTTATATAAAGTCTATAATAATTAATTAATGGGGATGGAGCATGAATATTTGGATACTTGATTCGAATTCGGGAGTGAATATTCTCTACAAACCATTTATTGCTTTTTCCGTTAACGAAGACCTTGTTTCGGGGTTGTTAACTGCTTTAAATCAATTTACTAAAATTGAATTTAAACAAGAGCTCGAAAGCATTGAAATGAAAGGTATAAGATGGGTATACATCTCTGAAAAATCTACAAATCTGCTATTCATCGCCGCAGATACTAAAGATGTGGATTCTGAAATATTACGTGCAAGATTAAATGTTATAAAGCAAGCTTTCATACAAGAATATGTAAAAAGCGAAGAAAATTGGAAGAAAGTTTGGAACGGAAATGTAGAAATATTCCGTCCATTTGAAAACATCATAGAAGAATATTATGAGCAGTGGAAACAAGCAGAAAATATAACACAAATCGCAGAATTTTACGATATTATCGGAATTTTTCAACAAATTTTTAATATAATCATAAGTGTCATTGATTTTCGTATTAATGAAGGAATTCGACGTTTAATATTTGACCATGTTGAAACCTTATTTGAGAACTATTTAAACCATAGACTTGTAAGAAATCATCCCGAATTAAAAAAAATCTCTTTTGGAAGGGATTCTGGCGTTAATATCATCAATATTAACCCGGCAAATTGTAACATGATGGATGTAGAAAGACAGCTAATAAATTTAATTAGGGGCATGGTAGAAATAATTAAAGTAGAAGTAGGACACGAGCAAAGCGTGAAATTTTTTATCAAAGAACACCTCTTTAATTACATTCTTTCAAATTTCTTATTATTAAAAGAATTAAATCTTGCGTCTTTCTTGTTAAAACTTTTTTTGGTGGAGTAATTTTTCTTAAGTTTTACCTAATTAATTCTAATTTTAGACACTATTTCTGGGGAATTCGCTAAAAAGTAAGTGAATTTTAAAATTTTAAAAAAATAAAAATTAAGTATTATTTATAAATTGAGATTTAGGTTTATCACTAAATTTGTCGGGTCTTTTTTTTTATAAATAATAGATGATATTATAGAATTAAAAAAAAAAAAAAATGATAAAAAATGAGTTCAGGAATAGTTAAAAGTTTTCAGCAAGAGTTGGTTGAAACAAATAAAATAATCCTTAATGAAAAATCCTTTAATATCTCTGAAATTATCGTCCCTTTTTCAAGCTTTCACGAATTTTATCCGAGTGAAAAAGATATTTGTATAAAAGAAAATGAATCCGAATTCAAAAACATCTTGAAAAAAGAATTTTTGGATGCCATAAAAAAATCAGCTTTTTTTAATAAAAATTTTTAAGAGTTTAATATTCTTTTTTATTAAGTTATTTCTTTATTAAGAAAAGAATAAACGCATTAAAATTATGAATCTACCTCTTCTAGTTATACTTTTTGTAATCTTTGGATTAATAATTTTTAGCTATTCGTTTAAGGATTTAGATTTTGTCGCTATTTCTATATTGTGTTGTTTTATTGGAGCAACTCTTACGGGTTTGGTTAAAGGGATTGGAATAGATGTATTTATTTCGTTCGTTAGGTGGGAAGTAATTATTATCATCTTAAGCATGAGCATCATCACTAAGATTGCACAGGATTTTAATATATTGGAATATATCGCTGTAAAGCTTTTTAAAATTTCAAAAGGTGATCAAAGAGTGTTTTTTTATTTGATTTGTATAATTACAACTCTTCTAGCAGCGATTATAAGTGATGTTATTGTAGTATTAATTCTTGCACCTGTTGTTATTCGGTTATGTCATTTTCTTAAAATTAGAGCCGGTACATACCTTTTGGGCATGACTGTGTGCATTAATATTGGTTCGATAATTACCCCCTTTAGCTCGGGCGAGAATATTATCATTTCCACGGCGTTCAAACTTGATACACTTTACTTTATTCAATATTATTGGATATTTTCTTTTCTCTTGTTATTTCTTACGATTTTTTTGATGGATCGATTCATTTTAAGCAAAGAACCTAAGATTGAAAGGCAGCAACAAAGATTTGTATTGGACCTAATCGACGCTGATGTAATGATAAAAGACAAGACAATGTTTTATTTTAACTCAATTGCCATTATTGTTACGATCGTTTTATTCATGATTTTACCATTACTCTATTTAACAGCAATAATTTCAGCCATGATTTTAGTGCTTGTAAACAAGAATTATACGAAGAAATCCATGAAAGAATTATTTAAAGATATTGAATGGGAGATTATATTTTTCTTTATTTCGCTTTATGTTATTATAGGGTGCCTTATAGAGGCTGGATTTAGCGAGATTTTTGAAAGCATACCATTTGGAACGTTAAATCCCTTCCTCGTGTCTTTTATAATTCTAATTATTGTAAGCCTAATTTCAGGATTTGTAGCAAATACACCAACTGCTTTGGTTTTCATTCCTATTTTACAAACTCTAATTACTACTTTTAAGATTCCATCAATTCCACTGTTATTTGCATTCATAATTGGCATTAATCTCGGTGGAAACTTGATCCCTCAAGGTGCTGCGTGTGACATGATGACGCTAAAAATTGCTGAAGATAAAGGCGTAGAAAATTTTAATTACAAGAGACTGTTGAAAATGGGAGCCGTATTCGCATTAATCCATATTGGAGCTTCAATACTTTATTTGCTCATATTGTCGCTATTATTTGGATGAATCAAAAAAAGTAGTTTTATTCACATTAAATCAAGATAACAATTATTTTAACCATTTTATTCTTTATTATCACAAGGAAATTATTATTTTTTTATAGTTAACGCTTCATGGATAAAATCATTGTATTAGATTTTGGCGGTCAATATTGCCACTTAATTACAAGAAGAATTAGAGATTTGGGAGTTTATTCCGAAATTTTACCATTTGATGTAGATATTGAAAAATTAAAGGATCTTGAGCCAAAGGGTATTATTCTTTCTGGAGGCCCGAGCAGTGTATACGAAAAAAATAGCCCAAAATTGTCAGAAGATTTCTACAATTACATAAATGAAGAAAAAATACCCTTGCTAGGTATCTGCTATGGCCTTCATTTGATAGCTCAACAACTTGGTGGGAAGATAGAACCTCACGATAGTAAAGAATTTGGAAAAACTAATCTCAAGATAATTGAAAAAAATCTCTTGCTTGATTCTTTAGAAAAGGAAGAAATAGCATGGATGTCGCACGGGGACCAAGTTTCTAAAATTCCTGAAGGGTTTCAAGTGTTAGCCAAAACAGATGCTTGTCCAATTGCAGCGTACGGAAACGATGAAAAGAAAATATATGGCGTTCAATTTCATCCAGAAGTGGTTCATACGCCAAAAGGAAATGTTATCTTAGAAAATTTTATACTGAAAATAGCTAAAGCCAAAAAAGAATGGAAATTGGATGACTGGATTGATCGAATAATCGAAGATATTAGAAGAGAAATAGGTCCAGAAAACAAGGTTGTTTTAGGATTAAGTGGCGGTGTTGATTCATCAGTTACGGCCATACTGCTTCATAATGTCATCGGTGATCGTTTACATAGCATATTTATAAATAACGGGTTATTACGCAAGAACGAAGAAGTTCAAGTCCAACAAGCTTTCAAGGAAAAATTAAAATTTGAAAATTTCCACTACATCGATGCTGAAAAATTATTTCTTGAACGATTAAAAAATGTGGAAGAACCAGAAAAAAAACGTAAAATAATTGGACACGCTTTTATTGAAGTGTTTGAAAAAAAAACCATTGAACTCGAAAAAGAATATCCAGATATCAAGTATCTTGCCCAAGGAACAATATATCCTGACCGTGTAGAAACTGCCGCAACCAGCAAGGCTTCGGCTAAAATAAAATCCCATCACAACCTTACACTTCCAGACGACATGACGCTTAAAATCATTGAACCGCTTAAAGATTTATACAAAGACGAAGTGCGAAGAATAGGTTTAAAATTGGGTTTGG
>JAUXAJ010000017.1 GCA_030620005.1 Promethearchaeota archaeon
GCTTTTTCAAACCAAAATAAGTCAAATAATTTTAATTTGAATTAGTTTTAGGTGTTATTTCAAATGAATATGCTGGAGAACCTTGTTTTTAAGATTTTTCCATTGGATTCCTATCCATGCAAGGAACATTAAATTGACAAAAAGCGCAACCTACGGGTGGTTTTTGCTCTTCCCATTCTCCATTGAGGCTGCGATGATGGGGCTTTAAGATGTGTCCAATGCGAGCTATCACCCTTCTCGCTACTTTTTGGCCATGAGCCCAACATTGATTTTTATCGTGTCCAAGCTCTGTAATTGCTCCGGCTGGACAATTTTCCTCGCATTGTCGACAAGTCCCATTTGAATAGTATAAGCAATTAGCATAAGGTTCATCGCTTTTTCTACGTGTTATTTCGAAAGGAGCATTGGTAATCACGGAACCTAGCCTGACATTGCATCCTAATTCAGTAATAAAACCTTCGTGCAAGCTAAAGGTTCCTAAACCTGCTGCAAATGCTGCGTGGCGTTCTGACCAATTAGAATAAAATCTTCCTTTCGTAGTAATGTTAAATGATTTGCTTGCCAATCCAGCCACGGCACTATAGCCTCGTTCTTCTAAGAATCCAATTACTTGTCTACACGTCTCCTTTTTAAAGGCGTTAGCGTAGTTTCGCCCAACGCAATAAATCTCAGCAGGTAATTTAATTCTTTTAAGTTGTATAGGATTTTTACTTTCTTTTCGAATTTTATCTACATATGGAAAGACAATTGAAATAATTCGCAAATTCGAAGCAGGCACGCTCTCATTTCCCTCAGCCAACCAGAATTCAAGGGGGATGAAATGTACTGGTGCTACAACTTCTTTAAATTTCAAAAAAATATGGTCGTCTCCACTAGCAACTCCTATTATTGGTTTAGAAAAAATCCTACCACCGCCATAATTCTTATGAACTCGATTCAATTCGCTTAAGGCAAAAAAGTCTTCTAAAAACTTAAGTAATTCTTCATTCATCATGAAATTGAACAACTCATAAAAAATGATTTTTTTAAAGGTATTTATACTATTAACATTAATTACATTTATAGATTTAGACTATTTGATAAAATAAGAGATGACTTATTTGAGCGAAAAAATGAATGTTTTGTTTATAATTACTGACCAACAATGTTTCACTTCTGAAAGACTGGTGCCATTACAGATTCCCTCATTACAGATTCCCTCATTAGCTCAATTGATATTCCAATAACTCTTCTAAGTTTATTAAACATTAAAGATAAGTTCCAACCCCCTGGGATGCAAGGGTATGATATGAGTCCGATTTTAAAAGATCCTTCCGTGAAAATACGAGACCATTGTATAATCGAGGAAGATGAATATGCACATAAGACAACAAAAGCCGAAATTTATCGTGACATGAGGGTTCGGACAATGGTAACTGAAGATTATAGGTTAACCTTATATCAGGGTTGGGAAGATGTAGGAGATTTGTTTGATTTAAAAAACGATCCAAACGAAATGAACAATTTATGGCATGATAAATCTTACAAGAAAATTAGAGATAAATTGGTAAATAAAATGTTCCACGAAATTCTGAATCTTCAAGATCGATTTCCCAAAAAACAAGCACAAGCATGAAGTTTCTATCAATTTAGGTTAAAGTGGTAAAATTATAAAAAGTTCTTAATGTGATTAACGCTATTGCGAAGCGTCGTGGAACTAAATACTTCTATTATCAGTGCTCCTTTATAATCATATTTTTTAATGATGTTCATGATTTCAAGGAAATTGACTTTTCCCATTCCTATTTGAGGATGTGTGTCAGTTTCTTTATCGAAATTATCGACTATGTGAACATTTTTGATGACATCATGGTATTTGTTCCATAATACTTGGACATCACCATCATTAGTCCAAAAATGAGACGTGTCATATGTTAAAAATAAATCATCTCGATTCACTTTTGAAAAAAGCTCTTCTATTTCGGGTAGAGTTAACAGCATTCCAGCATCCTTGGGCATATTTTCTATGCATATGGTCACATCTAAATCTGCTGTAGCATCTAATAGTTCATTGACAGATTTGGCTAATTGTATTTTATTGTGCATTTTAATAGCAGGAACCGGTAGGTTGGCTACACCGGGATGAATGGTCATTATTTTTGCTCCAATTTCTTCACAAATTTTCGCATTATCGACATATGCTTCAATTGTTGCTTTTGATAACCATGGATTAAATGAACATAAAGACACGTCAATGAAATTTCCGTGGAGTTGCTTTTCGATTGAAAAAGAATTACATAAATCGATGAAGTTTTTTCTGTCTTCCTTCTTCATGAGTACTGGAGGTTCTAATATTATTTCACATACTTTAAATCCTTGCTTTTCAGAATATTTCAGAGAAGATTCTGTTGCCTGCATTAATAACTCTGTTAAATCCTTAAACTTAGCCTTGATGCCTAAATTTACAAGATACCCTAAAGAACTAATTCCTAACTTCAATTTAACCACTTTTATTTTTTGGAAAATTAAAAAAGCATTAATTATTCAAATTCTTTTTTATCTTTTTAAAACTTTTCGGAATTAAATAGCACTTAATGTTCTTCATAAAAGATTATACTAATTGAACTACTCCTTCCTAAAAGAAATTTAACATGTACGACTCTTTTTGACTTCTCAACTTTATCTATTCTTGACTCGATAGGAGGAACATTAATGGAAATCTTAGGAGTTTCCGAAACGGATATAGATAAAAGACATGCCACTATTGAATAAATTCTAATGATTTATCTTTTAAAATCCATTTTTTCTTATTAAATGAATGGCAATGGAAATTTTGGAAATTGGTTTTTTGATAAACACGGACTTCCAGCTTATAACTATGCGTGTAATCAATATTCTGATCCTCAAGCAACTACTTCTACTACGCATGGCCTTTCTATAGATCATTTTCATCAGATTGGAAATGATCAGATTACGGCGACCGTCCACAATGGAGGTCATGTTCAGGTATTAGATTCTAGCCGAGGATTTCAGTGGTTAACCTATCGTGATGAGAAAAGAAAAAAAATTGGTGGAGGAATTGCCTTATTTAATATAGGAAGTTCTGATAAAGTTTGGACCGATTCGTACGATTCCAAAAATGCCGAAAAAATATCAGGCTTTCAAAGAATTTTTGGAATGGGATATTTTCAGAAAAAATTGAATTTAGAAAATTTAAAGGTTGTTCACGATATTTGTGCGCCCTTTTCAGGCGATCCTGTTATAATTTCTGAAATTGAAGTTACTAACAAATCAAATGGTCCCATTAATGATATTAAGTTAATTGATACGTGGGATATTTACTTACATCACATTTTAAAATCTCTCGTCGTGACTTCTAGTAATCGAAGATTATTTGGAATAACAAGATTAATGAACTGGGCGGGTAAACTCCTTAAATTCCTACAAAAAATAACGAGAACGGACACAGAAGGTTCTCGTAGAAGGTTTGATAAGAAATTCAAATTTACTTACGAATTAAATGATGAAAACAATACGCTCATTCTCACACCAAAATACAGGAAAAGGATTCCAGTTTCTTCCAATGAACCAGCGAAACATGACTTTTATCCTAAAACAATCTTTCTTTCCATGATAATTGGAGACGCCCTAAAACTATTCACGCACCGCGATCAATTATTTAAGAACGATCAAGCAGCATTTCACTGGGAGGATGAGGAATTCAAAAAAAAAGGATCGATAGTAAAAAACCCGTGTTTAGGAATAGGTACAGAATTTTCGTTAAAATCTAAAGAGTCTAAAAGAATAACTTGCGTTTTTGGATACGCTGATAGTGATGAAATTGAAAATCTCATCTTAAAATATCAAGGAATCGCTAAACAATGTTCAATTACGAAATATAATGCTTTAAAATGGAAAAAATCGTTAATTGAATTTGATCTTGAAAAAGATTCTTGGTTAAATCGAGAGGTTATGTGGCATTCCTATTACACTCGAAGTGCGTGCTATTTTGACGAGTATTTCAACCAACACATTTTTCCTCAAGGTTCTATATATCAGTTTGGACACGGTTTTGACGGAGCAATTAGAGATTACGTCCTCTTTCTTAATTCCATTATTTTTATTTCTCCTCGTTTGGCTAAGGAATACTTAAC
This sequence comes from Promethearchaeota archaeon, assembly GCA_030620005.1. The sequence continues at coordinate 4,134 of JAUXAJ010000017.1, forward strand.
CTACATCGTATCTTTAATATCTCCAAATGGAGATTTGCCTTATACTAGATACGGATTCGTAAAGATCCTCTCTCCTGCTGTTCACTCAAATCCTTCCGATTTACATTTATTTTATTTATGGGGGATTGTTCAATATGTTTATACCACGAGAGATTTTGATTTCTTGAACGAAGAATTAGACTTTTACCCAAAATCTTCAGGTAAAAAATCTACCGTTCAAGAAAAAATATATATAGCCCTCAAATATTTATTTTCGGAAAAAATTGGTCTTGGAGAACACGGATTAATTAAATTTAACGATGGAGACTGGTCTGACGGAATTTCTTTACTGGTTGATAACCGAAAAAAATTTAAAAAATACGGCGAATCAAATTTTAATTCTGCCATGGCGCTCTACATTATTCCTGAGATCGTTCCTTTAATAATGCTAGATAACCCAGATTTAGCAACCCTATGTGAGAAAAAATTCGACGAATTAAAAAAAGCTGTCTTGAAAACATGGAACGGAAAATGGTTTTATCGGGGTTGGGATGGAAATGGCAAGCCAATAGGAGATGACTCTATTTATTTAGAACATCATGCCTGGCTTTTAATCTCAGAGATCTTAGATAGAGACCGTGCTTTAAGTGTCATTAGTGAGATCTATAATAAATTAGACAAACCATCACCTATAGGACAATACATATCTTACCCACCTCAAGTTACTAAATTTCAAGTGCTTCCTGAAGGTTGGGACGTTAACGGAGGAATTTGGCACGCTATGAATGCGTTGTTAACTTGGGGGTATTCAAAATACGACACTGAGAAAGCATGAAATTCTCTAAAGAAGAATTCGTTAGCTCAACGGGCAAATACTTATCCCGATGTTTGGTACGGCATATGGAGCGGCCCAGACGCGTATAACGCAGATTACGCAGAAAATCCCGGAGAAGCTTTTTATCACTTACCCACGCCCATGTGTGATTTTCCGTTAATGAATTTAAATGTTCACGCTTGTTACCTTTTATCAGTCATCAAAATTTTAGGTATTGAAGCTAAATACGATTCTCTAATAATAGATCCTAGAATTGAAAATGAATCTTTTTCCTTTAAATCACCGTTATTGTCAATAATCGCTACTAATGAACAATTCATGCTTGAATTTTTTCCAAAATGCTGTATAAATTTAAAAATAAAAATTCGGAAACCAAATTGGTGGTCAAAGGATTCATTAACTTTTTTAAATGGATTAAATATTACAAGGGAAACAGATTTCTTAACAATGGATAAGAGAACTTTAATCATAAAAATCGTGGAAAATTATGAGAAAATCAGTATTTTGATAAAAAAATAAAAATTTATAAGCAGAAATAGAGAAATTAAATTAAGGAAAATTTTTCGAATTAAAAATGATAGTTACCATTTATTGGGATATAGCATTACTGCAAAGTCATTTAACGTAACAATTGGTAAATCTCGTGAATAATTTTTTAGAAATTAAGTATATCTCTCCGAAAAAAGGAAAAGGCGTTTTTACCAAAAAAAACGTTAAAAAAGGAACGATTGTGGAAGTTGCTCATGTTATTTTACTAACAAACAAGGAATATAGTCTAATTCAGGATACAATCATAGACAATTACACGTTCGAATGGGACGATCCGAAACGTAATTCGGAATACAAGTGTGCCTTGCCGTTAAGTATGTGCCAATTCGTTAATCACTCCTATGAACCAAATTTAAAATATCAATATGATTACGAGAAAAATACTATAGAATATTTTACAATACGGCATGTAAGGAAAGGAGAAGAATTAACGGCAAATTATAACGGGCGGGTTGATGATAACAGTCCAGTTTGGTTCGAAGTAGAATAATCTTTCTATTTTTCTCTACCAATGATTAATGATTAATCTTGAACCTTAAATTATCATTATTTCGTTCATTTTTTGGCACGGAGCGATTTTAGAATTTCCAAATTCACTTTAAACATTTTATCTCCTTCTGGGGTTTCCAAAATACCCGGCATATTCTTAAATTTCTCGTCATTTACGAAAAATCTGAATGGTTCTTTACCAATTTTTCCTTTACCTATATGTGCGTGACGGTCCACTCTAGAACCCAAATTTTTATCGGTATCGTTAAGGTGGAAGGCAAATAAGTATTTCAATCCAATTGTATCGTCAAATTTTTCCCACATTTCATCGTATTTTTTCTTAGTAGTAAAATCATAGCCCGCAGCGAACGAATGAGCCGTGTCAAAACAAATACCTATTCTCTCTTTATCTTTTATTTTGTCAATAATGGTTTTAAAATGGTGGAATTTATTACCCAAGCCCTTACCTTGGCCAGCTGTCGTTTCAAGTAAGATTTTAACCTTGGATCCTTTTGTATCTTCCATCAACTTATTTAATTGATCAGCAATCTGGCTTAAAGCTTCAAGTTTTGTAATCTCCATTTTATCACTCTTAGGAATCACTCCAGGATGTATGTTTTCGTATTCTATTCCTAATTGATCCACCTTTAATAACTCATCAAGCATCGCATTGTACGATTTTTCCAATTTTTCCTTATCTAAACTCGCAAGATTAATTAGATAGCTATCGTGAGAAATTATCGGCCAAATATCGCTTACTTCTTTCTTTTTCTCTATAAATGCATTAATTTCTTCTTGTTTTAAAGGTGCTGAACTCCAGCCTCTTACATTCCTAACAAATATCTGAATGGATTCACAACTGATTTCTTTTCCCCTTTCATATGCCTTCCATTTTCCTCCAGCTACGCTCACGTGAGCTCCCAATCTCATTAAATAATCACTTAATTAATTTGTAATTCAAAATTAATAATATTTGTTATTTAATTAAACAAAAATAATAAATAATTCAAATTAAAAAACATTTGATATTAAAACTCTTATTTTAAAACTTAAATATTTTCAATATTAACTACTATAAATCTCGTATTAAGATAAAAAAAAAAGATTTATTTATTGTTTATTGTAAGATAAATTACAATATCAAGATTTGAACTTTCATTTTCTTCTAAGATACATTGCGATACCAATAATTGCCAAAGCACCGCCTATACCGCCAACAAGAAGGAGGATCATTGCTAAAGGAATTTCGTCTGCCGGAGTTGGTTCTTCTAGCTCTGGAAAATTAAAGTCCAAATTCCAATTCCAGTTTGGGTTTCCCCCCAAATCGGGTGGTTCTTTTACGTCTGCAGTAAACGCAAAAATCGATGTGTGGTTAACGCTAATCAAAAATTCATTTCCTATCCTAGTAATATTTACTTTCTCCCAGGCACCCCTTCCAATATTGGCAGATTCATTAAACCACCATGCTCTCATATTCTCGTATTTACTTAAGATATCTACAATAGAAGCATTAATCGGAGCATTCAAATTACTTTCGTTAAGAAAAAGGTCAATAAACAATTGCCCATCGTCAAGCGTGGTATTAGTCGGATTCATGTTGGTGCTAGCATATGTTAATAATGTGTCCTCCAAAACTGAGATGTTTACATCAATGGTAAAATCATCTGTACCATAAGGTTCAATTTCAAAATCGTAGAAACCATTTAATACCTCACCAAATTTGAAATACATCAGAAAACTTTTACCTCCCCCATAATCAACTAATCCCGTATAATGCTCAAATCCCTCAAATGCCGTCAATTGTATGAATTTAGTAAATCCATTAGGGAAAAATTCACAATACAAAAATCCTTTATTTGTCTCGTTAGTGATCCTACACCAATCATCTCCGTATTCAACCTTAATTTCAGGATGATCGTGAAAGTGATGATTCATTAGGGGTTCTCCTTTAGCGCCCGTAGTTCCTTGTGGAACCCCGCATATAGTTAAATCAGTTGCATTTAAAATCGGATATAGTTCATTAGCACAACCCACAGTATAATTGGTTCTATGTTGAACCCATTCGTTCCCATTCCAATGTGACTCATTTATTAATACTTCCTGATAAGCTATGATATAATTCTCAAGTAACTGACCTGTGGTGCTATTTCTAAAACCTACGAATGTACCCTTAGTCTCGTTTTGACCAACTCTTCCATAAAAAACCTCTCCTGCTTCAACACCCCATTCGACTCCATCTAGAGGATTGAAATCGAAAATCCTTTCAAATTTCATATAATTCCCTCCTGGGAACCAGAATTCTCCTTTCTTTAAAGTGCCATTACCATAATACGCAAATGATGCAAAAGTGTAACCGTAGTAACTAAACGATATCTTATTGTTACTTTTACTAACAGTAGGTGTAGAACCTGGATAATTTTTTTTTTCTAATGCATTAGCACACCATTCCGTTTCAATCCCGAGGTATTTTTTGGTATGAACAAGTTAAAATCCTCCTTGAAAGTTGTTATATATTCAGGAAGTACATCTCCAGGATCCATCCTTCCAGTTCCAAAATTTATTCGTGATGCGTTAATTAATGGTCGGGAAGGAAGTGGTTCTAAGGTATTTGTAGTAGCGTTGAAAAACATCAATGCTAACTGGACATGATAATAGTGTGAATATTTGTCAAAGTTTGAAACGTTATAGTAAAAAATACATGGAGCCATGGTTTTACCAGCTTCTATATAAGTCATTTTATATGCGAGAATATCTCCCTCATCAAAATCCCATTCCGTACCGCCATGAGGATCTGAAGGATCCGGCTCAAATGTAGTCGATGCTTTCACGAAATTAACGTTAATGGCTAACATCAAGACTGCTAACATTGAATATAATAGAATTGATTTCAAAATTATTTGTTTTTTGTTTCTAATTAGAATTTCACCTTTTACATAATAGTTAAAAAGTAAATTATAATAAAAGTTATGTCGCTTTCATATAAAAATCTATACTTTTTTGTTTGTTAATGATCATTTATTTGCAAAATTCACCGAGAAATTTAAAAATATTTATATTCTATTTGATTATTGATATTATACAAAAAAGTAGATTAAATTCTTTGAATTGATAAAGAAAATCACGATGGTGTTGTGATGGTGGAGATAGCATTATGGACCCCTTTTGAATTGTTGTTAGTTGGTATTGCGATAGCCATTTTAATCGTGTGTGGATCCAAATATGTAAGTAAGGGGAAACAGAGGGAAAACTCAAATGAAAAAATATACATGTATGGATTTGCTAGCTACTTTATAGGGATTGCTTTTTGGTTATTTTTTGGGTATTTGAGTTTCATTTTCATCCCAGGAACTTTTAAAAACGACGCGTTATATGTTGACCTAAGTCTAATTAATGAATCCGTCATGCGCGTTGTTTTTATAAAGCTATGCTGGACTTCTGGGATGATTGGAATCACGTTATATATTTACGCTTTCGAGTTAAACGTAAAACTTACTAAACATGTTATAACAATAATTTTTGTCGGTTTGATAATTGTGATGAATGTGCTTCCTTCAGTACTGGCACAAAACATTCATCTTTTTGTTGTTGCTTTCAGTGGATTAATGATTATTATAACGTTAGTTATTATAACAAGATTGTCCCAAGTTGAGTTTAAAGCAATATCATCAGTTTTAATATTCGGTTTTCTATTGATCATATGTGGAATGGACTTAGCAGATGTTTTAAATAAAAACATAGTCCCATTATTTTATATTTTAGGAGCCCTTATTTGTCTTCTTCCAACTTTCGTTGATCCTAAACATTTTTCACAATCGTCAATTTATTGGATTTTAATTGGTATTCTTACTATTGGTTTAATTTGCGTTAATATATTCATTTACATGATATCTCATATCTCACATATTCTTAATATCTTAATCATTGTTCCGCTTTTATCTACTGCGATATCTGTTTTAATTTCGATATCTTCGTTTTATAGTTCAATAAGGCTTAAAAAACCTCATCAAAGACCTGAGAAAAAAAAAGATTTTCCAAATCTTTTAGAAATGTTTGCGAAACCTCAAACAATTACTGAAAAAGAGGTTACATTTCATAAAGAACAGAAAATCTGCATGGTGTGTAAAGGAAAGGTAGCTAGGTTTAATGTTTTTATATGTCCGGAATGTGATGTATTATACTGTAGCAAATGTGCTAATGCGTTAAGTAATTTAGAAAACGCATATTGGGTATGCAATACAGCCTTTGACGAGTCAAAACCTTGTAAACCATACCAAAAAGAAGAAGAAGAAAAAATTGACTTAGAAATAACAGAAGAGACTCCTCAAAAAATAACTGAAGAGACTTCTAAAATACACGAAGATAGTTATAAATTTCCTAAAAAGTCGGAAAATAAAGAAATTCATAAGAAAACTCAAAAGCAGAATTTCAACGATTAATCATGAAAATGAATTAAATATTTAATCCGATATGCTGATATCTAATTGGTCCAAGATTTCTATTAAATCTATTACTTCAAGACCCATATTAAATTTTTCGTTAGCATCGCTTAAATTTGTCTTACAAAACGGGCAAATTGAAGCTACTACGGTGGCTCCAGTTTCTTTCGCCTCGTCTAATCTTTCCTTTGAGATTTCTACAGACCATTCAGGATATCCTATTTTAACTCCTCCACCAGCCCCGCAACACCAAGCATTTTCCTTGTTTCTTTTCATTTCAACAAAATTGGCATCAGGAAATTGCTTAATAACATATCTAGGTTCCTCGTACAACCCTACATGTCTCCCAATGTGGCACGGATCGTGATAAGTAAGTGATTTATTATATCCTGACTTGAAACTAATTTTACCCTCGTCAAGCAGCTTCTTAACTAATTCACAAGTATGATAAATCTCAAAATTAATATCGACGCCTGATTTCTCAAAATCAACCTTAAGTGTTCGATAACACCCAGCACAGGAAGTAATCACTTTAGTTGCTCCCGTTTCGTTAATTTTTTTAACGTTGTAAAGCATGAAATCCTTGACAGGGTCAACCTGTCCAGTTCTTATTAAAGGGCTCGTGCAACAACGTTCATCGATTAATGTAAAATTTAGATTTATTTTTTTTTAGAAATCTTAATGTAGCATCTCTTAAATCTTTTTGACGGTAATTCGAAGTGCATCCTATGAAATAGACCCATTCTGCTTCGTCTGGTAAGTTGTATTCTTTCTTTAACTCTTCGTTATTTGAATTAGATTCACCATATGGATTATAATATTCCGTATTGACCATGAGTGTTAATAATTTTTTTTGTCTTTCAGGACAAAATCCATTTCTTACTGCTTCTGCTCGTGCTGCCTCGATAATATCCACTATAAAATGATTAAATTTGTCAAATCTACAATTTTCCGTGCAATTACCGCAAGTTGTACACGAGTACAATACATTAGCTGAATTCTGACTCCATTGAAGATCGCCATTCAAGATCCCATAAATAATCCACAGCCTTCCACCGGCGCTGTAAGTCTCAAAAAGATGTTTCTTATAGCTGGGACAATTGAAGTCATCAAATTTATTTGTAAACTTGCAATATCCACATCTGAAACATCTGTGAACTATATCTTTCCAATCTTGCCCTACTTCTGAAGTCATTTTTAATTTACCTCCCAATTACCTGGATTCATGATATTATTAGGGTCTAAAAGATCGTGAATGTTTTTTAAGAGTTTTTTATAATTAGGATCCATCTTTTCAAGAATTAATTTTTGACCTGTCAATTCTGCCTTCCACGGAATGCCTCCTAACTCAAGGGCTAATTTATTTGTTTCGTGCAAGGCATTTCTTGCATTCTTCATTTCTTTGGAATCAGCTCTATTAAACGAATAGGAAAAGAACATTACAATGGTATGAGAACCTCCAATAAGTCGAGAGCCTAATGTTGGAGAAATGTCGTATTTTCTAGAAATTTCGGCGCCTCTCTCATAAGCTTCAGGAATTTTTTCTAATGGCATGAAAGCTCCCACGTATTCAAATCCTCCTCCTTTTCTAAAATCTGCAGCTCCAGCAGCAAATATCGGTTTGTCCATGTATAAATCCATCAATCTTTGTGGTGCCTTCATGAATCTTGCGTTTCCTTTACGGTATAAACGCTTGAAAATTTTAGTTTGGCGATCGATATCTTCTTTCGAATCCCCTGTAATATAAGTCATAATAAATATGTATCCTTTCATCCACTCCGGCTTATCTTGTATTCCAAGCAGGACATCTTCAGCTAAATCTGTGGCCGTGATTTTTGAGAGCAAGTTTGGGAGCATTTTTGGGTCCTTCATCATCCCAAAAATTATATCCCTCTCTTTTGGTTTTGGAAATAACTGTATTGAAAGTTTAGTAACGATTCCCATCGTCCCGAACGAACTAATAAACAAGCCAATCAAGTCTGGTATGGGACCTCTACCGAACCAGTAATCCGAAACGGCACAAGAACCGAGTTTGCAAATCTCTCCATTTGGCAAAACTACTTCTAATCCATTAATCAAGGACCCATGGTCTCCATATTTTTGAGATAAATATCCCGAACCATGAATTAGCATGTTTCCAGCGACTGTTGCTGAAGGTGGGGCGTCTGGAATTGGAGATTGCAAGTCTGGATAGTTTTCATTTAAATGCGAGAGTAATTGTCCAGTAGTAACTCCTGCTTCAATAAGAGCATAGCGACTTAATTCGTTTATCTCAATAATTCCGTTCATTCTTTTCATATCCAAAACAATACCTCCCTTGATAGGGATTACTAAACCGCTAAGCGTCAAGCCTCCTCCCATGGGAACGATAGGAATTTTTTCCTCGTTGGCTAACTTTACAATATTTTGAACTTCTTCAACAATTTTAGGCATCACCACGAAATCAACTGGTCTAGGTTCAGATGCCCCAGGATCTTGAGAATAAATAAAAAGGTCTTCAGCTTTATTCGATACAAAATCTTCTCCAACTATATCCTCTAAATTTTTCAAGATCTTATTTTTATTCAAGAAAAACAACTCATTTTATTGATTTTAAAAGATTTTTTTTCCATTCAAACAAACACTTTTCAAAAACATAATTTTTGATAATGATTCAAAATTTTTATAATGTTAATAAAAATAATTATTGAGACTTCTTTATATATATAATTGTTTTTAATAACTTCATTGAAGTTTTCGTCGGGACAAGGAGAACTTGAAAGACATTCTTATCAGGGTCAATTTTTAGGTTCTAAGTCGTCTTGAAGGTCTATATCTTCTTCAACATTATATGGTTTAACCGGTTTAGACTTATCAATTGGTCCATTACAAGCCCAGCACGCGTTATCCAAGTCACCCATCGCCAAAGCACATTTTTGGCAATATAGAGCGTCACATTTACAAATAAAACTGAAACCTTCGACTTTTCCTTTACACACTAAACAAATCTTCTTTTCTCGAAAAAAAGTAACCTCTTCTTCATTTACTCTTCGACGATTACCTAAGATCTTTAAAAAATCTCGAACATCATCTATTTTTTCAACTGAATATTCCATTTCTGAATAATTGTCTTTTATATTCAAATATTTTTTCATCCAGTTAGGTAGAATGAATCCCAAATAAAAAAAAATCGAACTCATCAATAATAAAAATTGTCCGATGGTTTCTATCAGGAATTCCCTTATCAACATAGTGATAAATGCTCCAATTATAAAAAAAATAAAAGCTAAAAACAATATTTTTCCTTTCACGTTAGTTTCTTTATCGTTTGAATCTAAAGATTGTTTTACAAATAAAATTCCCATGGTTAAAAATATTAACGAAGTTAAAGAATAAATGAAAATGCTAAAAGGAGTAAACTCTGTATTAAATCCCATATTATATCCTATTGTTGTAGGATCTGAAAAAATGAAATATAAAAGTATTATTTCAGTAATTCCAATGGTTATTATAAACACCCTTAAAGTTATCTTACGCTTCAATAATTTTAAATGAAGTAATTTTGACATTGCTAACACCCAACATATTAGCCCTGGGAGAATAAAACCTATATCTAACAAAAAAAATACTTCATAAGAAATAACTACATTGAAAAAAACATATAAGATGAAATATGCCACTATTGAGATTGCCCAAGTTGACATCGCAATCCACGTTAATCCAACAAGAATTAAAACACTGTTTTTAGTCTTGAAATATTTTGAAATCATTTTAATTCCTACAATTAGGGTTACTGTGACATATATTGAAGGTAACACTCCTTCTATTAGTTGAACTTGAATGTTTTTTCACCAATGTTTATATATTTCTAACATTTAATTAATCATTAATATTTAGATCTTTTGCATCCAGACTCTAAGTCTGGAAAATAAAATATCAAACTTGTATAGTTCCTTCTCTATAATAGGAAATTCTTTTTCAGGAATAATAAACGAACCCCTGCCTAATTTTACTCCTTTTAGTTTGTAGACTAGTCCTTGTTTTTGATAGGAATATATTTTATCAGAATATTTCTTAGAAGTTTTATAACCATATAGAATTCTCTTGAGTTTCATCTTGTTAGACTTGTCTAATCTTCTTAAATTTAACGTGATAATTTGATAAGGATCTAGCTGTAGAGCTTTTTTAAGAGTATCTTGATAATTTGAATTGCCATATAGTAATTTACCTTCTGCTAACATGTTTTCAATAAAAATTCGATCCCAATCATGAATTCTTTCGGGATAAATAAAAACACATTGTATTGATTTATCTATTTCCTTTCCTAAACTTAAAAAATGTTCGAAAACTAGCTCTTCAGAACTCTTTGATGCACGATTTTTAAATATAATGCATGAATCAACATCACTTTCTTCTGTAAAAGTCTTTGTTGCGTAGGAACCGAAAAGTAAGATTGAGTTTATTTCTGGATATTTGGATATTTTCTTTTTCAAGTATGTTTTAATGAAACTTACTAATTTCTCGTATTCTGAGTTATCTTTACTTATTTCTTCACCTTTTTTTTTAAAACCAAGATTAAGCTCCGTTTTCAATCACCTTTAGGCATATCGCTTCTAATTTGAAATATTGGGTTTTTAAATCATCAAAATCCTCATCGTTCCAACTAAATCCATAAGAAAATTTCGGTCTAAGTTTATTTTCTATTTTTTGGAAAAAACGCCATACTTTTTCTGTTTGGTTCTTAAATATGTTGACATTTTCCTCTAAAACTCTCCTTACACTTTTATGCTTATTAATGTGTACCCTATTTTTTGCCGCACAAGCTTCGATTAAATGAAATAATGAAAGAAAAAACAATTCAGCGCAAGTGGGTTTTGAATTTTCATCATTTTCCGCATCTTTTTTGAAAGTTAAATATAATTTCTTATGATTTTGAAATGTTCCCATAAAATTTCATTTTTTTTTTTTTCGTAATATTATAATACGAATTTGTATATAAATTTTTATCCATATCATTTCGCTTGTAATTGTTCTAAATGAATTTCAATAATTATTTTAAATAATTTTTCTTATAACACTTATGTCAATTCAAGCAAAAAAAGAAGGAATATTTCGCATATTAGGAATGTTAATGATTTTCATTAGTTTAATCTCCTCCATTATCTTCGATTTTTATGTTTTAGGCGAAATAGGCTTGTATGCTCTAAATCTGACAATCGCCATTTCTTGGCTAATCTTAATTGCATTATTAAAGTTGTCGGTTGATTTTTTCGTAGAAAATTTCTTGAAAGTGTCGATTGTTTTAGCCATTGTTTCAATAATAATGATCATTATTGGTTCGATGATAAGTCCTCAAGTTGCCATGATAATGCCATTCGTATTCATATCAATTTCAAACATTTTAGCCATACTATGCTGGCAGTTTTCTCTTTCAATTTATAAAGCTAAAAAGTTATTCTTTATTATTGGTGGATTAATCTGCTGCGTATTCACGATCATTTTCAGAACTGGAACCTTGACGACTCGGATTGGATGGTTATTGGGCGTGGCGCCGTTATTGTTATTCGCTTTAGGAATTTGCCTGGTAATTTTAGCTGAAATGTTTATGAAAAAAAAAGGATTTTTAAACTATATTTGAAAGAAATTCGTTGAAGACATCCTTTAAGACCAGCACATGTGGCGGAATTAAGAACTCTTTTGACAATAAAGTCTCTTTTAAGGATTAATTAATATAAATTAGAAAAAATCAATATTATTAAGATAGGCTAGTCAAGAATTCAAATCATGTTGTCCATCCTTTTTTTGAAATCTTTTTTAACCTTAATCTCCTATTATATATATCATGAGCAGTTCTAAACCCGTCGCTCCTTCCCGTCCGCTTCACTCGAAGGAGTGTAAGAATTTTAGATTCCTCGCCTTTTGGTCAAAAAAAATTACCGAATTTTTTGATCAAATTGAAAAAACGGGTACTAATGCTCGAGTCACCCATCACGATTTACTCGTCAACTTCGTGAACGAGGAATATCTTGACGGGGCAGGTGAATTGGATCTTGAAAAACGAGTAAAGGGTTCGAAGCACGATGACTTGAGCCTTCCTTCCAAGGTAATAGAATTCAAATTTCGTTCAAGCGCCTTAACTTCGTTGCCCGGTGTTTTAAGAAATGCGAAGAACATTTTCACGCGCAATGATTTTCTCTATTTCTCGTACTTTCGCAGAAGAATCAAAAAAGAAAAAACCAAAATTATAAAAAACCAAGGGTGCATGTATTACTTAATAATTATCATATTTCCGAAAGAGATTGAACACCTAAATTTAAAAGTTCTGTTGAAAGAAATAAGAAAGGAGGAGATAGACTTTACCAAAGAAGTAGCCCAAAAAAGCGGTATTGATATGGATGATGAAGAATTATATGCAGTCGGTAATATGATTAAAGAAATCCAGCTTGAGCGAAAGTTAGAAGAAAAAGACAAGATAATAGAAGATAAAAACAAGATTATTGAACATTTGAAGAAACAATTAAACGGAAAATAGGATTTCTTTACTATATTTCTCTTTTACATTTAGGAAATAAAATTGATCTCTAGCTTAATTTAATAATATTGGAAAAAATATATTATTCATTAGTCTAATTTTTTCCATAAATCTCTTAATTCTTCTTTAGGAAATGTTACCTTAAATCCAGAAGGTTCTAAAGGTTCTTCTCTAAAAAATTCAGGGAGATCGTTCGTATCTTGACCAATACCCGCTTTTTCGTTGAATTCTATCTCGTTTTTTAAGATTTTCTTTCCAATGTTAATAACATCGTTTATTTTTAAACTTGTTCCGTGCATTGCGTTCATTGCTTTCGTGATTATCTCCATGTTTTGATAATCTGGACCGATAAAATAACAACAACCCATTGAATCCAAAATTGTTGTGTATAATTGTAATTCGTAAGACAAATCTAGTTTTCCCTCATTTTCAGTAAGTTCGCCAAAATCCTTCTCCTTGTTAGCAGATCTTCCTGAAATTGCGGCACCTGCAGTATGGTCAGCACCCATGGGAGATGTTGCAAAGGTCACGCTCATTCCTTTCATTATCCTTGGATCGTATGCAGAAATTCCTTGCCCTTTTACTTGAGGGATTCTTTTTGCGTTTAATTCTCTTCCTATATGGAGCAAACCGTTGCCATATAATTTTCCAATATCAGAATTAGCCTTAATTTCTTCAAAAATCTCCAAGACTCTTTCAGCATCGCCCCACTCAATTTTACCATTATCCATGGCAACTGCCACTGTGCCACCAAATTCAATAGTGTCGATCCCCGCATCGTCGCACGCATGATCGATTTTCGCTAAACTGTCTATACTATTTATCATGCAATTCGTTCCATTCAAGACCATTGTTTCATATTCGAGGCTTGAGGTCACGTGTTGTCCATTTTCGTCAACGAAAAGATTTGAACATTTAATCACGCAAGTAGGACTACACGGCAACCTTTTTTTTCCTCCTCTTGCTACAGTGAGCTCGTGAAGTTCTTGCCCTGAAATTAAATCAATGTCTTTAAATTGTCCCATTCTAAAATTCTTGGTGGGGATTCCTCCGATTTCGTTCATGATTTTCATCATTAAAGGAGTGCCAAAAATTGAAAATGTTTCTTTTGATTCCGATAACCATTTTACAAATGGCTTGACGATTTCTCGAAATTCTTTAAGATCGTGAATTTTCACTTTACTACTTTTAGTTGGGAATATCACTACAGCTTTTATTTTTTTTGAACCCATTACCGCCCCTAATCCACCTCTTCCTGCGTGTCGGCTTGGATGCCCTTCTAAATCGTTTGCAGCCACGGTTGAGCTTTTCAAGAGGTTCTCGCCGGCTGGCCCAATTGAATATATTCCAATTTGCTCTCCGTATTTCGCTCTTAATTTGGAATGAAGCTCATAGTTGCCCAAGCCTTTATATTCTTCAGCTTTTTCCAATTCAATTCCGTTATCGTTTATTAATATTATTTTTAATTCTGGAGAAATATCTTCCAAAATTAATGCCCTTATTCCATGTAAAGCCAACATCATTCCAGGCCTTCCTCCTACATTTGCTTCCTTAATACCATTTGTAAGAGGACTTTTACCACAAACTGATGTGCGGGCAGAACACGGAAAGAAACTACCTGCAAGTATCCCGTTTGAAATGATGAGCTTGTTCTTATCGCTAATAGGGTCACAAGTGGGGGGAACCTCGTCAAGAAGGATCTGGGAGCCTAAACCTCTCCCACCTAATAGAAAATATTTTGAACCTGACGTGATTTCTTCGTATTGAACTAGGTCGTTCTTAAGTTTAATTCTGGCGATTTTCATAATAAATAATAAATTAAAACAAGCATTTGTATTTTTTCCTTTCTTTTTTTCAAAATTTTTCGTAATGAACAATATCGTTCAACGATTTTCGTTCTGTTATTTCTCCTTTCAGCTTAACAGGATATCCTAAGGGAGTTAATCCGATTACGAGAAATTCTTCTGGTATTTCTAATATTTTCTTTATTTTTTTTTCGTTAAACCAACCGATCCAACAAGTTGCCAACCCTTCTGCAGTAGCTGCCAGGATTAAATGCTCAAAACATATGCCAAAATCTACTGTAAAGTATTTTAATCCGTTAGCATTTGCTCCAGAGCCTTTTTCAGATATAATTCCAACAATGAACATTGGAGCTTTGCCGAATTTTGTGCGCTGACCTATTGCTTTCCAGATTAATTTCACTTTCTCCGAGTTTTGCACGACGATGTAGTGCATTCCTTGCATGTTCGCCCATGTAGGCGCTAATCTCGCAGCATCGATAATCCTTTCAATTCTTTCCTTTTCGGGCATGTCTGGTTTGAATACTCGATAACTTCTTCTTTTTCTTACAACTTCATAAAATTCCATTTTTCATTCTCCATAGCATGATTTTTTTATTACATGTTATTTATATATCTTGAAGACGAGATGGTTTAATTATTTTTATTTTTTCTTTTATAAGTTATTGTGGGACGCTGGTTTTACCTTAAGTTTTACTCAAACATTTATCTAGATAAATAAAGAATCTTTTGGTAATGATTTAGGAAAAATTTATGAAGGCAAAAAGTACGATGTTTATTTAAATACTTAAAAAAACATTTTTTTAATAATGAAATCGTTAAAAGTAAAAAAAATCGTGCTGAAAGACCCGCGCTTGCGCAAGATGAGAAGCAACCTTCGAACGATTCTCAAGCTTGCCGTTAAGACCAAGAGAGAGCAATTAGACGAGTATAGTAGGCGTGGCTATAGTTATAAATATAGTGATTTAAGCAATGCTTTATTTACCGCTTACCGGACATCCATTAGCGAGTGTAATACGGCATGTGACTGCGAGTCTCTTAAAGACAGGGTCGAGAAAGGGTTCATGAAACCGTGGGAGACTTCCGTGGATTTGGTCATGGCGTGGATTCCCTGGGAGGAAAGATGGTGCTGTGTAAAATGTTACGAGAAGTATTACAAAAACATGACCTTTAACGACTTTAAAAAGGCACTTGAACATTTAACAAGGTATCCAACGATTTTTAATCCAAAGACGCTCACTCTTAGGTGTTTATCAATGGATGACGATTATATAAAGTCCAAGATTAAAAAATACGCCGATTCTTTTAAAGATATGCCATGATTTTTTTTTGAGGAAAATTAGAATAAAAGATATTATTACAAGATTTTAAATTTAAGTTAAAAAATGAATCTTTGTATAGTAATATTTATTAGGACAATTAGAATAAAAGATATTATTACAAGATTTTAAATTTAGGTTAAAAAATGAATAGTCTCATGATGAATTGTTATCGTACTCTTTTAAAGAATAGAAATAGTAAAGACGAAAATTTTTCCCCCTTTGAATGTTGTGATAATCAAAACATCGAGTCCCGCGATGGTAACAAAGTCTGCTTAAACTGTGGGATGATTCTTGAAAGAACATTCATAGGAAATGAACGAAGGGCCTATACGGTAGAAGAGATTCAAAATAGAAGGCGAACTGAACCACGTTGGAGAGAATTCGGTCCAAGAACAATGCTTCCTACAACAAGGACTGATTCTAAAGGTAAATCGATAGGACCTAAAGAACGGGCATTATTTTCAAGATTATCTAAAATTCAAAATTCTTTAATTTCTAGCATTGAAAGAAATTTATGGGAAGCTAAACCAAAATTAAAAATGCTTACATCCAAGCTTAACATTCCTTATTATATTGCTGAAACTGCGTGGAAGATTTACATGGTAGTTGCCAAGAAAAAGCTTACAATGGGACGCTCCATTGATGGTTTTATTTCCGGTTCACTCTACGCAGCCATCCGAGTCCACGAATTCCCTCGTTTATTAGACGAGATTTGCGAGGCTCTTTTAACTCCAAGAAGAACAGTCCATAGAAGTCTGGCAATGATAATAAGAAATGTATTACCACAATTAAATCTCCGTTATCAACCAATCAACGCCGAAACATTAGTCTTTAGATTTGGAAATGATCTGAATCTTCCGATGGGTGTTCAACAATGTGCGATAAAAATGTTAATTAAAGCTTCCAAAAACGGCTTACAACGAACAGGTAAGGACCCAAAAGGTTTGGCCGCAGCTTGCATATATATTGCGGCAAAAAATGCTGCAATAAGAAGAACTCAATCAAGAATCGCAGAAACGGCGAAGATTACCGAGGTTACACTTCGATCTCGCGCTAAACAAATCAAAAACAAATTAGAGCAGAACTATTGAGCGGACATTTAATTTAAAGAGAAAAAAAGTAGTTTCTTATTTCAGAGTATTATTTTTTATCGCTTGACTTTTCTTGCTTTTCAATTTCAATTTCCCAATTTATCCCGGCAACTGTAATGATTAATCCTAATATCACGTACGTACACGCTACGAAGATGAAAAAATTCCACAATATTGCCAGGATAAATGGCGTGATTTCAGGATTAGATATAGCTGATTGAAAAGTGATGGCGTTATTGTTCATTACTATTTCAGTCTTATTTATCATTATTACATATTCAAGCTTGAGAAACGAAGCTACCATGATAAAAAAACCAATAACAACTAGATATTTGGATAACGTCTTGATTTCATAGCTTTTTTTAATCGCAACTTTAAATAAGACAAATCCAAGTAATAAAAAGCAACACGTTGTAAGAAATAATAAAACCCATATTAAAACAGCGTTTAAAGGAAATATTCCTGAGCTAAAAATAAAATCTTGAAATGACATTGCTTGACCATTAAAGGAGAGCTCTAAGCTTCCTAGCAAAATAAAATCAATAATTTCAACTATTGAAAGTGTAATAAAAACAAATGAAAAACCCTTTAACAAGTTTGAAACTCCTTTGTGTTTCAATTTCATTACCTTTTTTTTTTAAAAGCAAGTTATAAAAAAATAATACATTTTTATTTGTTTGCTTTTTTAATATAGTTATTTTATAAGTATAAAAATGATGATTTATTGAAAAATTCAGACCGTTCTAATCAGAACCTCCCAGAATGTAATCACAAGAACATGATACAAGAAGGAGGGTCTGTTGTTTGTAAGGATTGTGGATTAATATTAGAAGAAGGGATAACTTTCGAGAAAGGCATGCCTGTTACCACTTTCTATAAGGATTCGCAGAGAGAATACGAAAGAACGATTAGAATTAAAGATTCAAGAGCCATTCAAGACCCCACAATAAAGCAAAAATACGATAAAATCAAGACTCTCGATATATGGTATCGAGACGCTCAATCAAGCTTTGGACAACAAAATCAAACCATTGAACTATTGAAAAGTTATGGTATTGGATTAAATATTGACAACGCGAAATATCAAGAAATTAAAGAAAGGTACTTGTCATTTAACAAAAAACATAGAAAAACCTATCAAAACATGGTAATAATTTTCTTGGCAATTGTTTGGATGAAGATTAAAGAAACAACTAGCGTTAGAATCGAGCGGTTTATAGAAGTTTGCGTTGAACTAGGACATAAAATAAACAAAAAGATGCTTAACAACGCCATGTTAAAAGTCAAAAAAACTGAAAAGAAATGGCAGAAAAAATTCAAGACTCCAGAAAAACTTGAAAAAGAAATAAAAAATAAAATAAAAATTTTATTTCAAAAGGACTTGAATAATATTACACACGAAAGCGTTAAAGAAAACGTATACTATGAATCAAAATACTATAAGATAAAAATTGAAATGCAATTATTAGCAGGTAAATTACTTGACATGATTCCTTACGAAAAAATAAGAAATTTAAATTATAAAGCCTTTACAGCCGGTTTAATCTATTACGTGGGTCAATGTTTGCCAAATCGAAAAATATTTACTCAAAGCCTCTTAGAAAAAACAACTAATTTTTCTAGCACGACTATTCGTAAAAAGTTCCACATGCTTAAAGATATCTTAGGTGAACCTCAAGAATTTCGGTTTAGATTGGGGAATTAAATGAACGTTCTTCATGGTTCAACATTTTAAGAACAAATTCAAGATTGTCACAAATCTCATGTTTTTAAAAGTTCTCAAATATTACTTTATTATTATAATTATAATTTTTCTAATATAATTCAGAAAAAGAAAGCATAATGACGATAGTAGTTAATAGCACGACTAAAAACGAGAAATCTTTTTTAATGAAGTATGGCGGCGCAATTTTCATTGCTGCTATTGTAATTGTTTTCTTATTATTGGCAATAAGTCAAATCAACTTCGGACAATGGCTTGCAAATAGTATCATTTGGTTTTATAATGAATTTGGTGATGTGGGAATTTATATTGGTGTATTTACCATAAGTATTTTTGGAAATTTTACAGTGATATTCCCCGTGCCTTACGCAATCGCACTTATTGTGGTTTCGGCGGTAATTCCAGGAGTAAACCCAGTTTTTATAGGAATTTTTGGAGCACTTGGGGCAAGTATAGGAGAAACATCTGCTTGGTTGATTGGTCGCAGTTCTAAAGAAATCATTGGAGATTCTCAATCTATTGAACGGATGAGACGATATGTCGATAAAGGTTGGGCGCCTCTTCTTATATTTATCTTTGCTGCAACACCTCTCCCCGATGATGCTTTTTTAATCGTCTTAGGAATTGCTCAATATAGCATATTAAAAACCTTGCTTTTTTGTTTTCTTGGTAAATTTGTATTGTGTTTCCTTTGCAGTGCCCTTCCAATTTGGCTTGCGAATACACCAATTAGTGATTTTTTATTTGGATTATTTGGAATAAATCTTGAGGCTGCGCAAAGTGGAATTATTCCCCCTAGTACTCCTGGAGATCTCATGCAAAGTTCAATTATCTGGTCTGCAACAATCATCATAATGTTCTTATTGATTTACATAGATTGGGGGAAAATTTTGAAAAAAGGAACAAGCAAGAAGAATCAAAATTCGAATTTGACGACGTCAAATCACTCGGAAAAAACAAACTATTTCAAAGGTTTTTCTTTAAAAAAAGTGAATAAATACTATATTATTACGCATGGATTTAAAATTGGTCAATTTTGAAACATTTTTACTTAAAGTCAAATTTTTTAAGAGTTCATTTTATATAAATTATTATTTTAACATATCTTTTCATTTGAAAAAAAATGTCGAAACAATTAATTCTTAAAGAAAGTTATTATTCTCAACCAATAGACGAGTTACTTTCGAAATTTAATTCTAATGCTGAAGAGGGTCTTAAATCATCCCAATTAGCAAAACTTTATTTAAAACACGGTTATAATGAGCTGCCTAAAATCAAGAAAAGCCTATGGAAGGTCTACATAGCTCCAATTTTTAATTTCTTGATACTCATACTCCTGGTTACAGGAATCATTATTGTTATTTTAGGTGATCCTGGTTCAACCATCATAACATTTACAGTAGTTATAATAAACTCAATTACAGTCATCGTACAACAATATCGCGCGCAAAAGGCACTAGAATCTCTAAGGAAAATCTCTGCGTTAACGGCGGTGGTTTTAAGAGGCGGCAGCCAACTAGAAATACCTACAAGAGAAATCGTGCCGGGAGATATTGTAGTGCTTGACCAAGGAAACAAGATTCCCGCAGACGGAAGAGTTATAGAATCAACGAATTTAAGTGTAGATGAAGCTCTTTTAACAGGTGAAAGCGAACCCGTTGAAAAAAATAATAAATTGATCGAAGGTAAGAACATGCCCATCAATGAACAATATAACATGGTTTTTATGGGTACTTACATAAAAACGGGAAGAGCATTCGCATTAATTACTGGTACGGGCATTAACACAGAAATTGGTCATATTAGTAACCAATTAAACGAAATGGGGAGCATAGAAGATATTCCCCTGACGCGAAAGTTAAACAGATTAGGGTATATATTAGGAGTGGTCATTATTATCAACCTTATTATTTTAATCACATACAAGTTCATAATTTTAAACATCGAAGGAAAATTTGTAGGGGTAGAAATTAGTAATGCTCTAATAGATTCAATATTAAGAGTTACGGGAATACTTCCGATTAATCTCCCCTTATTGTGTACGTTGGTTTTAATCACGGGAGTTCTCCACATGGCAGAAATGGGGGTAATTATTAAAAATCTATCCGCACTTGAATCTCTTGGAAGAGTTTCCGTTATTTGCTCGGATAAAACAGGAACAATTACTAGAAATGAAATGACCGTCGAAAAATTTTGGATAAATGACGCGGAATACGATGTAAGCGGTTCAGGATATGAAGATGATGGAAAGATTTTGAAAAACGGTATTCCAATTGATTTGAACGATGATCCCACCTTTCGAAAATTTATAGACTCAATCGTTTTAAACAATAACGCAAAGCTTTTTTACGAAGATGTTAAAGTGAGAGTGGGAGATACGAAAGAAATGGCCGTAAGAAAGGCTTTCGGTTCTCCTACGGAAGCAGCTTTGTTAGTTTTGGCTGAAAAAGCAGGACATTTACTTTATGATGTTAATAAAAAACACGAGAAGTTACACGAATTCTCTTTTAGTTCTGAAGTTAAAAGAATGACAATTATCGCTAAATCTCTCGAAGGCGATTCAGAAATCCACGTTTTTTCAAAAGGAGCTCCGGAACGCATCTTAGATATTTCAAGTCAAATTGAAATCAATGGAAAGATTGACCAATTAAACGAAAATAGGAAGCAAGAAATCTTAGATTTAATACAAGATCGAGCAAATCTAGGGTATAGGACGTTAGGAATAGCATATAGAAAATTGGCTGATTCCAATGATTATAAAAGAGAAGATGTTGAAAACAACTTGATATTCTTAAGCTTCGTCTCAATCATTGATCCGCCTAGATCAGGAGTAAAAGAAGCAGTTCTTGAATGTAAATTGGCAGAAATTAAAGTAGTAATGATTACTGGAGATCATCCCGCAACCGCAAAAACTATTGCGTCTGAAATGGGAATTTATAGGACGGGCGATTTAGTAGTAGAAGGAAAAGATATTAAGGAACTAAAACAAGACGATTTTAATAAAATATCTGTTTTTAGTAGAGTTGATCCGATTGATAAAGAAATAATCGTTGAAAATTATCAAAGACAAGATAAAATCTGTGCGATGACCGGAGATGGAATAAACGATTCTCTTGCATTAAAGTTAGCAAATGCGGGCATCGCAATGGGAATTACTGGGACAGATGTAGCAAAAGAAACCGCTGATATGGTTATTTCAGACGATAATTTTGCAACTATAGAAAAAGGCGTAAAAATAGGAAGGGGACTTTTCGCTAAAATAAGAATAATTATTTACTTTTTCATATGCTTGAATATAATGGAAGCCACTATATTTTTTGCTTATGAATTCATACCTACATTTGATTTATTTTTCTCAAATTGGCAACACATTTACATATTTAGCATTGTTCACTCGTTTCCGTCCTTAGCATTAGTAATAGATTCTCATCCTAAAGATATAATGCTTGAGCCCCCAAGAAACGATGAAGAAATATTAAATAAAAATATGTGGTTAATGCTTTTAATACAAGCTTTTTTAATGGGTTTGGGGTTAGTCCTAGCGATTGAATTATCTTTAAACGGAATTATTCCCTTAAATGGATGGAATACCAACGAATTCGTTCAATTAAGTTACATACCCGCGGGCACTACGAACTTAGAATTAATTCACATGAAGGCAAGAACCATATTCATGACAACTCTTTTCATCGAAGAAACTTTTTTCATTTGGAGCTTTAGAAGGCCTAACAAATCTCTGGTCGTTAGTCTTAAAGAAGAATTGAATGGCACGCTATTATTTATTTGCCTTTTTACGCTTTCCTTACACGCTTTAGTCGTAATTTTCTCTCAAGCGGTCAACGAAACGATAAACGAAACACTAGGGCTTAACTTTCAATTAAATTTCCTGTTCTTAAGCGTTGAAGATTGGTTTATTTGTATATTACTCGCTTTACCGGGAATTATCGGGATTGAGTTTTATAAATTTTACGCAAGGAAAAAGAAAATCTATTTTTAACATGAATTCTTTTTTTCTTATATTTTTTTAAAATATTAGGAATAATACTTTTAATTCTAGAGGGCGGTAAGGGTGCAATCATGAGGGGATTTAAGAAACATGATTGGAAAATTATATGATATAAGTAAAGATTCTTACATTATAAAAATTAATACTAAAAATATTGCACTACCTGTTCACTTTGAATCGGATTTAGTTGATTTTATTGCTTCGGATAAATTTATAAATTTATAAATTTTAATTCTTAACAAAATAATATGGAGTCTAAAATGAAAAAAATTACACCAAACATCATGGTAAAAGATGTGAATAAAACTATTGACTACTACAATGAAAATCTTGAATTTGAATTTGTCATGGGAGTTGATGAGAGCAAAAAAGTTAAAACGGGGAATTATTCTGGCTCAGTTTTAACTTGGGCAATGATTAATAAAGATGATATTGAAATAATGTTTCAACGAGAGGATAGTTTGGTTGAGGAAATCCCTGAATTTAAAGATATGAAAATTGGAGGAACGTTTACTTTATTCATTAGTACCAGAGATGTAAAAAATCTTTACAAAAAGATAAAGAATAAAGTAGAAATTTTAAAAGAAATGCACAAAACTTTTTATGGTGCTGATGAATTTGTAATGAAAGATTTAAATGGTTACATTATTTATTTCTCGGAAGCCCAAGATGAATAGTAATCTGAAAGAATTGCAAACAATTCCAGGAGTCGGGATATCACTTTTAAGTTTGATCACTCCTAAAAATTCATTCTTTTTCAAGAAACTCTCATGAGGAGGGATTACAAAATTACTTTGGATATTTCTTTACAAACATGTAACATGATATTAAAATCTTATTACAACAGACTTCATTGTGTAAACTTCCATTTATTAGTATTATCAGATTACTTTTTAGTATTTTTATTGAAAATTTTTACCTTACACAAATCTAAAATATAATTCTTAAGATTAAAACACCTAAACCTCTGAACAATGGTGAAATAAGAAAAAGATCATTTTAGTAACAAAATTACACATTTAAAGACCGAATTCTTTCAATTTAGACCTTATTTTTTCAGATTTCTTGGGAGTAAGGTCATAATATATCCAGAAAATTGCTGTACCAAATAGCATGAAAATCCCGGGAATTAAGGCCATTGAAATATGAATCCCCACAATTGCTAAGTCGGATTGAGTTACTGCTCCCTCATCAAATCCAGTTAATTCATGCACCACCCCAAAGATGATTGCTTGAATGACTATAGAAAAACGATATATAAAAGCATTGAACCCGTTAAAAAGCCCTTCATTTCGTTGCTTGGTTGTAACTATATTTTCATCAATGACATCTGCAAAAACAGTCCCTCCTATTATAAACAGCCCCGCCAAACTAATACCCCATAAACACATCATGATCATCAAACTAATTAGATCTTCAAGAAATACCAAGGGAATTGTATTTAGAACCGTCATCACCGCACTTAATATCATCAATTTTCTATTATTGTTCTCTTTTTTTGCCCATTTAACCCAGAAAGGAATAGAAATAAAGGTTGCCATGAGATAGGGTGCAAAAAGCAATGTTGAATATGTTGCTGGCAATTTTAAAATGTATCGTAAACTATATTGTAATGAACCCAGCAAGCAACCCCTTAATACCCCAAAACTTAATATTAGTACAACATAAACTCTGAAATTTTTTTGCTTAAAGGCGGATATAAAAGCTTGAAAAAATGATGGCCTGTAGGCTCTTTCTTCTTCATATTTTCGCAAGTAAAGCGTTATTGATTCTTTATCCTCGCGTAATCCGGGAATTGCAAATAATCCTGAAATTAAAGCAACTAAGGATAATGCCCACGCATGATCTATGAAAGACTGTGTAACTCCATAGTGTACAATGAATGGAGGTATTAAAGCCCCAAATGCGGTACCAAGGGAGGAAAATATGAAACCTATTCCAGATGCGGTTCTTCGTTCATTTAAATTGCGAAACTTATCAGGAAAGAGTGCTGCACTATTTATACCCCAAAAAGATAATGTAGTATCAAATAAACAAGTAGAAAATACGAGCCAAGCAAAAATAGACCATTGACCTGCAATGGGATCAACTGAAGGTGGTGTAAATAGAAGTACATAAATTAATATTGAAGGAAACATTGAAGAAATGATCCATGGAAACCTTCTTCCCCATCTTTTTGTGAAGAAAAACGGTCGATCACAAATGTAACCAACAAGAGGATCATTTACCGCGTTCCAGATTGCGTACAAAATAAAACCGAACATTGTTAGCAAACTATCTAACCCCATCTCAACCTCGTAGAAATAAAAAACATATGTACTAAATGTAAGAGAAAAGATACTAGAAGTAAAGCGATTCATGCTGTATGAAGTAATATTCCATGTAGAATGTAATCTTTCTGGAATGTTTTCACTTGAATTCTCGATTTCTTTTCTTTGAGAGTTCATTTTTTCATCGAATTTCAAAAAAGTTTTTTCGTATTAACTTAGAATTAGTATAACAAAATTTTTAAAATTTACGCTTATAATACTTATGAGATTTTAGAAAAAGGGGCTCTGCTTTACGATACTCTCCATATAAGAAGAAATTCACTGCTTTTTGTAAATCTTTTTCATATTTACTTTCAGTTTTTTTATCATATTTTGGCATTTTTATTAATTTTAGTTTGTTTTTCGAATTTTCCTTCACCGACGGGTATTTAGTCAGTTCCGAAGACACCAAGTCGCCAATGCATGTCAGGTATGCAGATAATTTTGAAGGAGACGGTTCCACGACCGATTTTACCCTAAATTACACGGTTCAAACCGCGGAATTGTCCGATATCTACATTTATAACGGCGACGAGTTGAACAACACTCTAGGAGAGTTTAGCACGAAAAATAAAAAATAATCAAAGGCTTAATTCAATCTTCTTAAAACTACTCCCGGATATTTATTCTTTTGTTTATTGTTATCAACGACAATTACACCATTAACAATTACATATAGCATTCCTTCTGGAAATTGGTTGGGATTTTCATATGTTGCCTTATCAATTATAGTGCTTGGATCGAAAATTACGATGTCTGCCCATGTTCCCTCGTATAATAGGCCTCTATCTCTTAATCCCAATCGTTGAGCTGGGAACGACGTCATCCTGCGAATGGCATCTTCTAAAGTTAAAACATTTTCTTCTCTAACATATTTTCCAAGAATTCTAGGATATGTTCCGTAGAAACGAGGGTGAAACTTTCCAAGTTGAGGTAAATACGGAATACCAAGACCGTCAGTACCGACCATTTGGTAACGACTTGTCATGATTCTTCGGATGTCTTCTTCTCCCATAGTTTCAATTGTCATTGCAGCTCCTAGCTCTTCATCTATAAGTATTTCTAATAGAGTTTCCCATTCATCTTTTTTGCCTTTAATCTTGGTAATTTCACTAATGTTCTTGCCCTCGATATCTTTCCATTTTTTTGTTCTGGCAGACGCAATGAATATGTAATCGAATCCATTTTCACCGTTGAAATTCCCCCAACCTTTAATACCCTCAACAACATCTTTTTTCATACGCTCTCTATCGTCTGGGTTTCGTAATCTTTCTAATAACATTTCATCACCGCCCTCATGAGCCCAAGAAGGAAGTAATTGAGATAGTTTTGTCATGCTCCTGTTGTACGGATATTGATCACAACTAATATTTATACCACGGGCATTTGCTTCTTCTATAAGGCGTAATGTCTCTTTACTTGTACCCCAATATATCTTACCAGCGATTTTATGGTGTGATATGTGCCCACCCACGCAACCTGATTTTTCTACAATCTCAATTACTTCTTCTACTGCGTCTACAACAGTCTGACCTTCACCGCGAATGTGTGAGAAATATAGACCTTGATACTCCCCTACAACCTTAGCAACTTCCAAGATCTCGTCAGTTTTTGCAAAGACTTGTGGAGCGTAAATTAATCCCGTGCTTAGCCCTAAAGCTCCTGCCTCCATGGCTTCTATCGCATATTTTTTCATTTCTTCGATTTCTTCAGGTGAAGGGGGACGATTTTCATGGCCTGGACCACCAGCAATACGGATGTTTTCATACCCAACAAAGGGTACCAAATTGGCGGGACAGCCCTTTTTTTCCAATGCTTGTAAATATTGCTCAAATGTGTTCCACTGGAATTTAAAATCTTTATATTGAGGGATAAATCTAGTATAAAACCTTCTAAAATCATCCTCTTTATCTGGACGGATTGGAGCGAAACTATTTCCACACTGACCAATAACGCAAGTTGTTATCCCTTGTCGTAGGAACGAGTCGGCTTTATTAAAAAGAGGAAGAACAAAATCAGTATGGGAATGCATATCGATGAAACCTGGGCATGCGATTAGTCCAGATGCGTCGATCTCTTTTATAGCGTCCCCACTTAATTTTGGTCTGATCTTGGCAATTTTTCCATCTTTTATAGCAATATCAGCGCGATACCAAGGATTTCCTGCTCCATCGATAACATTTCCATTCTTAATAATGATATCAGAGCTCAATTTTATCAATTCTCTATTCATATTTGATTTTAACGTACTATATCTCTTTAAAATGTTTAAAAGTTAAATAATTTAGGCATGAAACAAACAGATAAAACAAAATTACTTTTTCACTAAATATATATCTTCCTAATACTTTAATTTGCAATATAAAAAAAAAGGTTTTAAAACAAGCAGTGGAATATTTTGGAAAGCAATGTGGAAAAAAAATTGCTAAAAAAGTTCAAGTTGAGGGAAAACCATTGACTTTCAAGAATTGGCTCATATATACCTATATAGATTCAATGAAAAATTTTGGACCAATACCGAGCATTGAAAACGGCGATTTCGCGACTAAAATAAAGCATGGCACCTTTTACAACGCTGCCGAGGAATGGGGATTAAGTGAATACGATTAGATTTATTGCGAGTATGTAGACTATAAAATACTACAATTTTATTATCAACTTTCTGGTTTCTTTATCTTTTTATTATTTAATTGCTTTTTCATTATTTCTGGAGAAGGAATGAGGACATTTTTTGGACCTTTTCTTTTATCAAGTCCCTTAATTTCGGAGATTTTATTTGACCCTAATCCCAACTATTTCAAGTTCTGAAGATTGTCTAAACCTTTTATTTCCAAAATCTGGTTCTTACATTATAAAAATGTAAGCTTCTTTAGAAAATATTCATATTTCTACAAAAAATAATTTAAACTCAAGAAAATAATAAGAATTAAATTGAAAAAAAAAAAATAATGTTTGTTGAATGATTATGGAAGAAGGTCTAAAATACATGCAAAAACTTTTAGAATTTACAGATGAAGAGATGGAACTTTTTAAGGCAAACCCGAAAAATTTGGAAATTCTTAAAAAGACTCCTGACCTAATAAACAAGACAATTATCGTCGAAGTGACAAAGTCTCATGGCTGTGCTAGCCAGCATAGAGTTGGAGATATGTTTTATTTTACGGGCGATGGAAATTTGCTAACTAAATTATGTCCTAAAAAAATATGCATGTCCGCTCTTAATGCTGCAGGTGGTTTAGTAAATAGTGCAGCAATGTTCATGTGGGCTGGTCGAGATGCCAATGAAATGCCGTTTACAGTAGCAGGATGTTCTGATGTAGGCATACAATGTGGCGGCTGGGGACACGTCGTTTTGAATATTAGAGTTGAAGATCGCAAATAACTCAAATCTTCCGCAAGCTCCGTTTTTGGCTGGATCTTTCCGTTTAAATTTGTTAGATTTGCATTTATATCGTTAATTTCTGAATCGAACTCTTTAATCACATTCAGGATCTCCTTCCACCCTTTTCTATATACATCTACCTGCAAAATTGGATTAAAAAATTTCTTCCGATTTCGCTTATTGTTTAACTTCATGACCATGATTTAAAAAAAAATAGATTTCTAGCTTTTCATGAGTTCAAATATTTATTCCTTTAAAAATAATTTAAAAATAAAAAAAAATTTGAAAAAAAGATCTATTTAGAACTGCGTTGAAGGAATAGCAAATCCTTCCATCGAACTCATGCATCTAGAGAATAAATTAAGGTTCTCTGAGGAGGGACGGGCAACCTTATATAATAAAAGCAAGCTTAGTGGCAAAAAGGTGCCAAGATACATCGAGATCGATAATAAACCAGAAAACAACAAGGAGGATAAAATATTTTTCATTTTACATTCTTTTTTTCATGTTTATTTAATCTATTTTTATAAAGAAATTAGACTCTTAAAAACCTAATGGTTACTTTTTAATTGTCTTGAACCTCATTTTTATAGTAAGATTTATTATTTTTCAACATTATTCAGCATTTTTTTCGAAAATATTTATATAAAAACGATTAACTAATATTATACAAAAAAGTACGATGAAATCTAAAATTTTGATTCGTACAAAAAAAATTCAAAATCTCACGAACTTGGAAAGGTGAGCAAAAATCTCGGATGTAGTCATTTATACTGACTTTGACATGATTTTATATGGAATGGGAATTATTCTACTGTTCATTACTGCCCTCCGATATCTCGGAATGGCACGAAAAAAGGAGAATCCAAACGAAAAATTGATTAATCGAGCATACGGCATCGTTTTCATTGGTCTTACCATTCTATTTAGCTTGTATGTTCTTTACTTTTTATCCTTGGAAGGTTATCATGTTAAAAATGTTTACATGGGAGCACTTGAAAAACTATCTTTCATTTCTGAATGGCTGTATAGAAGTGCGTTGAGTTTATTGATCGTATTTCAGACGATTTTTATTTATGCTTTTGAAAAAATACGGAATAAAAAATATACTTTCAGCCTGATTATCGGCATCATAGGTATCATCTTGATGATTTTACTCCCATTAGAAATGTTATTTACATTAGGTCTTGTTCCAATTACAATAATATACTTTTATTTCATTCACGTGTTATTTACTCTCATGAAATGGGCTAAAAAGGAGCTAAAAGCGGCTACTTCTTTTATCATCTTGGGGACTATTTTAATTGCCAATTCCACTATATTTACAAATCCCATTATCATGATGACTGGAGCGATGCCCTCAATACTCCTTCCTTTATCGTTACTAACGGGCACGATTCTCTGCGTGGCACCGACATCCTTGAAATCAAAGTTCTTCTTGCAAAGCACAAGTTTTTGGTACGTGTTCTGTGCAGGCGTGATTGGGTATAGCGTGTTCTTGTTTATTTTTACTATAATTTTTATCCCCGAACTTGCTATTTTTGCTTTTATATTGCTCATTTTTTTTAGCGTTGAATTCATGTTTTTTCTCAAGTCCCTCTTAAAAGAAGAAGGAGTTAGCACGAAAAAGAGCGTTGGTGTCATCGGCGTTTTCACACGACCCGAGACCATCACGGAAGAAGAAGTGTCGGTGTCGAAAGAAAAGAAGATCTGCTTGGTCTGCAAGGGAAAATTGGGGGGATTTAACACGTATATTTTCATGTGTTCTGACTGTAATGCGTTTTACTGCGAAAAATGTTCAAAAGCGTTAAGCAATTTAGAAAACTCGTGTTGGGCGTGTAATGCTCCCATCGATCCTTCAAAACCCTCAAAACCGTTTGAGCAAGAAGAAAAAGAAGAAGTAGTGGTGGAAGAAAAAGTTCCAAAAAAGGTTGGAGGCGACGCGAAATGATGGAAATAATGTTTTTTAATTTGAAGTGCCATACTGAATTTTGTAACCATCCAAAAATATAGAAAGATACAAAATTCAGAGATCCTGAGTTTTTTTTCTTCTACTTGTTCCTAATAATGGTATTAACACAATCCAATAAATCATTCAATAATTCCTTGTATTTCAGACCGTGTAGTTTTGAACCGATGTGTTTATTAAGAACGTCTTCGATGCTTGCCAACGCTAGACCGTCATCAGCAATTGACTATTTCAGAAACATTGATAAGAATTTTACCTTATTCACTTCGTATTTTACCTTGAAAGAAAGCCACGCCCTTCATTCTTGATTTTTTTTTTACCAAACGCCCGCGCTTGCCAGCTTCGGGATCGCGTTGTTTTTTGGGCTCACGACAGCCTACTCGGACGCCAAGATATTGATTACCTTACTTGTCCAAAAATTTGCATTGAATAAATAATTCTCCATTTACATATGTATTCGTCTTGCCAGCTTCCAATTTGAGTGTAATGAACTTATTAACCTTAAATTAAAAACTATTATTGTTATTTCCTTAATAGAATTGTAAACCTATATATAAATTACATGCTATTATCTCACTAAAGAGCAAATTTTGATGATGGGTTGACCGAACAAGAAGCTGCCAAGCGTTTTATATTCCTGTCATTTAGTGTCATATCTTTTAAGTTTGTTAATTTTCGCTTTTAATAACCCTGGTAATTGATTAAGAGTTTTCTATCTAATAACATGTATTTTATCGAGCAGAGACTCAGGAACGATGGGAATTTGGGAGTTATCGAAGTCTATTTTATCGAGAGATTTAATGTTAGCTAAGGTACTTGGTAGACTTATTAAAGGATTGCCCTCTAACCGAAGCGTTTTAAGGGTTTTTAGTTTCCCTATTGATTGAGGAAGCGAGGTTAAAAGATTATCGTTTAACCATATTGTCTTAATTGACGAAAGATTACCTATAGAATCTGGAACGGTAGTTAAACAATTTCTCGATAAAACCAAGCGAACAAGATTTTCTAGGTCCCCGAAAGCTTCAGGTAAGGACGACAATTTATTATTTAACAAATCTAAAGATTTTAACATTTTTAATCGTCCTATTGACTCGGGAAGGTTTTGAATGTAATTATTATCCAAATATAAGTTTTCTAAATGGTCCAGATTGGCAATAGATTCGGGAATTTCCTTTAAAAAACTATAATCAAGCGCAATGTGATCAAGCAGCTTTAAATTGTTAATAATTTCGGGAAAAACTTTAAAAGGATTTTTACCTATATTTAATACTTTTAACGAGGTTAAATTTTCCATCGATTTTGGCAGAGTAGTCAAATCGTTCATGCTTAAATGTAATCTTTTTAAATTCGGTAAGCTACAAAACGAGTCAGGAATAGATTTAATTGAATTACCGCTCAGGCATAACTCTTTGAGAAAATCTAACTTTCCTAATGATCTAGGAATCCCATCCAAACGAGCAAACCACAAACCAAGACTAATAATGCGCCCATCGCGATGCTCATATGCGTGCTCAAAGTCGGAAATCTCAAATTCGAAACTTTCGTGACTTTTAGGTTTAATCCTTGAACCAGTTAAACCTTCCAACTCTCGAATTACACGCAAATCTTTAGAAGAGATCATGATTCAAATTTCTTTTTTTTTTTTT